>JAJPZU010000135.1 GCA_021204165.1 Prevotellaceae bacterium | reverse complement strand
CTCCGGCGGCTTTGGAAAATGCGCGTAGAATGCCCGATCTCCGATAAAAGTTCAGTACGCTTCATTTTGACGCGTGCCAGAGGGCTTGGGATTTTAACATTTGGCGAAATCAAAAAGTCAGTATTTATGGCATGTAGATGACAAATAGAATTTAAAATGCGGCTTTTCGTTGTCGTTATGTCAAGATTTGATTCTGTTAAAAAATATATATAATTTTTTTGTTATGGGAAGCTCAGGAGCAACTACAAAAGCATACTCAAATGCCATTTTCATTGTAGATTCTTTGTAGGTTTACTGACAATTGTCTGTCTGAGAATTGTTGTGCATATTTCCAGCCATTGTCTGCCATTTGTTTGTGCAACAAAGGGGATGCAATGATTTTCTTCACTGCTTCGGCAAGTTGCGTCCAGCTGTATGGTGGAATGTATATGCTGTGAGGACCTCCCGCTTCTTCGAGGCATGAACCTGTGGCGGCAATGACGGGAACGTGTGACAGCAGAGCCTCTACAATCGGAATGCCGAATCCTTCGTAGGTGGACATAAAGGTAAAGACGGAGGCTCCTTGATAGAGCATGGGCAACTCGTGATTGCTCACATGGTTGAGGATGTGCAGACGGTGGGAGAGGCTTTGTGCAGACGCGTAATGTTCTATTTCTTTTTGGTATGTTGTTTTGCCGTGTTTGCTTTCTTTTCCCACCAGTACCAGATGAATGTCATCGGGCAGAAGACTCATGGCTTTAAGCACGGTCAGTTGGTTTTTTCTTCGCTCGATGGTGCCTACACAGAGGATATATCTTTGTGGCAGACCGTATTGTCCTCTGATTGCGAGAATCTGCGAATCGGGCACGAGTTGAGAAAAGCGGTATGTTCACACTCTGATAAACCACGGAAATTTTTTCTTCCGGCACGTGGTACAGCTTCATCAGGTCGTGCTTGGTCTGTTGGCTGATGGCTATCACTCTGTCCGCTACTTTGCAGGCATGTCGGGTCTTCCGCAGGAGAACATGGCGTTGCAGCAGGCTGTAAGTGTGTGGATAGTGTATGAAGATGAGATCATGAATGGTCACGATGCTTTTACATCCCGTATATTGTATTCCGAAGGGTAGTTCGTTGCTCAGACCGTGGTAAACGTCTATGCCGGACTGTTTTATGCTGAAACATATAAGCAGGTCGCGCCAAAGCTCACGGAGGAGTCCGAAACGGAGAATATGCGGCGGATAGATGAATGTGGCATGTTCTGTGAGTTGCGCTGTGGCATCCTCTTTGCCCTTGCTTGTTGTAAATAGGAACATCTGGACGGAACCGGCAAGTGCGTTTATGCACCTGCGGCTGTAGTTCCCTATCCCGGTGAGATTGCTTACGGCTTTCTTTGCGTCAAATCCGACATGTAGTATCACAGAACTTAAATTTTTGTTTTGCCGATAAGTTTGTACCATAGTTTTCTGTACCATTCGTTATAATAGCGTTGTTTCCATTGTATATCCCTATATACTTCAAGAGGATTCCCGAAAAACTCCATGTATTTTTCTAAATGTTTTTTGAAGAAGAATGTGTCGATGGAATCTTTTTTTTGTTTTTTCAATGCGGTTTCTTGAATTCTTTCTTATTCTGTAATGAAAGAGAATTTCTTGTGATTGTTTTACTTTACCGCTGTGGTAAAGAAGACGTACAAAGAAATCCCAATCTTCTATACCTGTCAGGAATTTCTCGTCAAATCCTCCGACTCTGTCGAAATCTGTTCTTCTGAAAATGGAGGACACAACAAGTTGGTTCTTTAATAATTCTTGTTTGTAGTCTGTGTAGCATATATCAAAAATTTTGTTGGTAGCCCCGAATTTTTTTACTCGACAACAGAATAAGGTGTAATCCGGATGCTCTTCCAAAAATGTCACACCTTTTTCTATGTAGGTGGGGGAAAGGATGTCGTCGCTGTCAAAAGGAAGAATATATTTCCCGCGACTGTGCTTTACTCCATTGTTTCTTGCACATGAAGGACCTTGGTTGTCTTGCCTTATGTAGATGATTCGAGAATCTCTGTCGAGATATGGTTGCAGAACGGATTTCATATTGTCCGTAGAACCGTCGTCTATAATGATTGCTTCCCAGTTGTGGAAAGTCTGGCATAGCAGACTGTCTATGGCTTCTGAAATGTAGGCTGCCTGATTGTAGCATGCCATGATAATGGAGATAAGAGGAGTGTTCATTTTATGGTTCTTTTTCGGTTGTGCATTAACTCACGTATGACAAGCCCTATTGGGGCGACATGGAAATAGTAATGTTTGACGTCCCTGCCTGTCCATTTACATATATACATATACAGCAAATAGAAAGGGAGGAGCGTGTAATAAAGAAAAATATGCAGGATGTTGAACCACAAAGGACGACATACATTACTCGCGTGTTTCAACAACTGGAGCTGTGAAGCGAATCTTCTGTGAATATATCCTGTCTTCCTGCTCCCGCGGTCGTGGATGGCTGATGCAGAAGGAACGAATCCCACTTTCCACCCGTGGAATTTTGCGCGCTGTATGAAGTTGGCGTCTTCTGCATAATGTACGAACACCGGACTGAACATGCCTACTTCTTCTATGCACCGGCGAGGTATGAGCCAATGGGCGGCCGGGCAGAACTTGACTTCATAAATGTCTTTTGTGCGTCCGAGCAGCGTGTCTTCCGTGAAACTCTTCAGCGTGGGCAGGTAGCGGCAAAGGAAGTTTTCCGCTTTGCTATGCGCGGCATCGGTCTGCACGGGACTTATAATGCCGAACTCGGGATGGCGCAGATGTACACTCGTCATGGTTTGCAGCGCGTCCGGTTCGACCCAAGCATCTTGGTTGAGCAGATAGACATAGTCGCAGCCCTGTTCCATCGCATACTTGATTCCGGTATTGTTGGCTTGTCCGAAGCCGAGATTGGTCTTGTTCTCGAAGACAATGCAATGCGGGAATCTTGTCTTGACTCTTTCTACTGTGCCGTCTGTCGAATGGTTGTCTATCACAATGACAGTTGTCCGGGGTTCGCCATATACGCTGCCGATGCACCGGTCTATCCAAGGCATGGCATTGTAGGTAACTATAATGATGGAAATCTTCATTTCTTCTTGGTCTGAGGCAGACAAATGTCAACAAACATTTTTGCTGTGTTTGCAAAGTCTGTTCAATTATAATTTGTCAAATCTTTATATACCGTTTGTAATATGACTTTCCCTTTCTTCTCTTTTATGGAGTCTGCACCTTCGATGGCTTGCCGGCTGTTGTTGTCGTAGATGATACATCCGGTAGAGTCCCTGAACATGAATCCGTTGTTGTAAGTGTTGAACGCGAAAGGATAAGTGTAGGAGTCGGAAAGTACATTGCGGCTGAACCTGAACTCTTTGTGTGGCAATCCCATCAGTCCTAACACTGTGGCGGGAACGTCTGTCTGGCTGACAAGATACTCGACCTTGCGCGGCTCTTTCACCGCACCTCCCAAGATGAGGAACGGAATGTGTGCATATTCCTTTGTGTTGGCTCTGCATTCCGCGCTCTGGTTGAACCCGTGGTCTGCCACACATACAATGAGCAGATTGTCCCATGCCTCTATTTGCTTCAGTTCGTTGATGAATGTGGAGACACAGCTGTCCGTATAGGCGAAAGCATTGAATCTTTCGTCCTGAAGACGGTGGTAAGGCACGTCGAAAGGAGTGTGAGAACTTAGTGTCAGATAGGTCATGTACCAAGGAGAATGCTTCGAAAGGTGCTTCTTCATTATCTCTTCTTTCAACCATTTGCATGTAACATGGTCTGGCACACCCCAGCTTTGTGTGGCTTCTTTTGCGGGGAAGTCTTCTTGGGATATAAGTGTGTCATGTCCTGTGGCGAGAAAGAAATCGGACATGGCAAAGAATGTGATGTCACCGCCGTATAATGCCGAGGTCTCGTATCCGTATGCTTTGAGGGTTTTCGGCAGACCCGGCATGGTGTGAAGTTTGCGGGTTAGTTTGATGACACTGGTTGTCGGTTGGCTATGTAGCCGCTGATGACGGCCGGTAGTCCTCGGTCTGTTCTGAAACTGCTGCAATAGCAGTGTGTGAAGCAGATGCCTTCGTCCATCAGCCGGCTCATTCCGGGTGCTGTTTCCGGCATACCGCCAAGGCTTTCAATGAACATGGCGCTGAAGCCTTCCATGATGATAACAAGGACATTCGGCTTGGTAGTATGGTGAATCCCTGCTTGTGCTGCCCGGACAGGATATAAAGAGTTGAATATATCTGCACATTCTTCTTCCGGATAGAACTTGAATTCATCGTGAACCCCGACAGTCTTTGTAATAGTGTAGAAAAGATTGTATAACGGATTCAGTGCGGAATGGTTGCAGAAGTCTATGCGTGAATAATAGGCACGTGGTGCTGTGTTGGGCCATTTTCTGGTTCCGCGTATGGAGATAAAAAGAAATCCGGACAGACAGAGCATTATCGCGCTTTTTATGTACCACTTTCGGTATTTCCACTCTGTTTTTTCGAGTAGAGGGAGAGGCAGACGAAGAATAAGGAAAATGGCGACTGTGAGAAGCAAGACTGCTGACAGACGTAATATGATGAAGCTTGTTGTGACACTGGCAAAGGCATTCTTGGGGTCGTTGATATACATGAATATGGTAGCGTCAAGCTTGAACTCCCAAAATTCATACAGAACAGCATCGGTCACAGTGACTATTGCCATCAGGAATGCAATGAGCCAGTTGTATATGTTCATATATCTGTGCAACTTGAAGTTTCTGCTACATGCTGAAATCCATAAAAGTATCAACGGAATGACGGTAAGGAGTCCTGCCGTAGCGTTGTCGAGAGCGAATCCGTGAAGATAGATGTCCCATAAGTCGTTTGCTTTGCAGTCTGCTGCCCAGTATGCGTGGTTGTAAAGCATAAAGAGTGGCTTCTGTATGACGAGGAAAAAGCAGACGATGAGCGCATAATACATAATGATGCCGCTAATGTTTCTTTTCATTGCTTGTGAGTTTTGATATAATAATAAGGAATATGAGTTTGTTATAATTCTAATTTGAATTTCACCTTTTCCGGCTTTTTCTTGGTGTATCTCCGCCAAAAGCATTCACGCGCTTTCAACATGATATGTTCACATTCGTCTGCATCAAATCCCCGACAAGTTGCGTATGCTCTTGTCATAAGGATGATGAAGCGTTTCGGTCCCCACAGACGGGCGAAGTTTCGGCATCCGCGATGTTGGTTGACATGTCCGATATACATTTGGTTGGTATCTACCAGTGAAAAGTGGTAGTCTTCTTGACGTTTCGTCCACAGAATATTGCCGGGGGAATAGTCCTTGTGAAGAAAGCCTTTTTCATGTAATCGCGCCGTGAAGCGTCCGAAGCTTTGTGCAAAGTCCTCATAACAACCTTCCTTGGCATCTCCCCATTCATACATCTTGTGCTCGTAGTCGGAGTGTATGCTGATGAAATAGGAATATCTGATAAGCCCGCATATACGTTCTTCTATACAGGCTACCGGTTCGGGAGATTCTATTCCGTTGGCAAGGAGTAGGGACGCGTGCTTGTAGGCACGTTGGCATTTGGGCTGCCGTATCCCGGAGGAATAGACAAGAAGATTGATGCCCGACGGGCGGTGATAGCGTTTGACGTTAAGCAATGTACCGTCCGGACATTCCACCTTTTTTATCAGATTGCGTCCGTCTTGCATTATTTCCCCGTAATCCTCACTTCCGAAACGTGTAATTATATCGGAAATATAATCTCTGAGTCGTTCATAATGTGGGTTCAATACAAGTTTTCTTTTCATTTCGGTTGTGATTGAGAAGTTAGGATACAGTTAATATGTTCACAAATACGTTGCGGAGGAATATTTGTCAGACAACGATAGTCGCCATATTTGCATCTATTGCTTCCGCTGATGGTGCATGGCTGACACTGTAGTCCGGCGACGATACAGTTTTCACGTTTCTGCCCCCAGCCAAGAAAGCCGCACTCCGGAGTGGTGCTTCCCCATACGGAAACAACCGGTGTTCCAACCAGTGATGCCAAGTGCATGTTGGCGGAGTCCATTGTCAGCATCACGTCAAGCTTGCTCATAAGTGCGATTTCTTCTTCGATGGGCATTTGTCCGGCGACACATGTCGTATGTGCATATTCTTTTGCCCACTCTTCTAAAACAGCCTGTTCGGCTCCCTTGCTGCCGAATAAGTAAACTTTGGTATATCCCGTGGAGGTAAGGGTATTGATGACTTGCTGCATCAAATTCAATGGATATGTTTTATTTTTGTAACGAGCAAACGGGGCTATGCCGACTTTGTGCATTTCTTCTTCGCAATAAGAACAACTTTTATGAGGAATGGGTGTGAAAATTGACTCGGTGTGAAATCCCAATCTTTTTAGTACATCAAAATACCGCAATGTGAATGGTCGGCAAACCTCCTGCTTCTTCTTTTCTCTTGTTATGTATCTTCTCTTCATCCGTTCTTTTCGCAGCATACACACTTTACATCCCTTTAGAATACAAAACAAGTCAATTAGCCATGAACGGAATACGTTATGAAAGTCGGCGACAACATCTATGTTTTCAGCTTTAATCAGCTTTAATAAGCGTATGAACCCGCGTATGCCGTGATGCCTTTCCTTGTTATATGCTATTATGGATATGTTAGAAGGGCATTCGCTAAATATCGCTTTAAAGTTTCTGTGAGTCAAAACCCTGATTCGTAGGTCAGGGTATTGTATGGCAAAGGAATAGATTGCGGGCACGGTCATGGCCACATCTCCTAATGCGGATATTCTTATAATGAGTATGGTCATTTGCTGTTTCGTCTTTGTTCGTAATCTTTGGCGAGCATCACGATTTGATAGTATGCGTTGAACGATGCGCAAATTAGTCCGGGGATGCCATCCCGAAATCCTCCTTTCTGAAAATAATATTTGCAGAATCTGTGTAAGGGACGATATGCGAATGCGAAGGCTCCATATTTCTTGTGGCTTCTTCTGATAAGTTCATTATCTGTATATCGGTCAATTTTTTGCAATCGCTCTGAAATGCTTTCGTCGGCAAGATGTATAAAGGCCAGTTCCGTATGAGAGCGGGCGATATACTCCACTTTACCGTTCACTTTGGGGGTGGAATGGATGTAGGGAGGCCATGTCGTCTTGTCGCGATGAAAGAACCTTAATATATGATTCGGGTAATTGGCATGCATAAATCGCCCCATGAAGTAATTCTTTCTTGGAATGTAAAGACCGTCCGGGCAGTTTTGCTGCGCCGTCAGGCGATACAGGTAACGGCGCAACTCTTCTGTCACAATCTCATCAGCGTCAACCTCCAAAATCCACGGGTTTGCGGCATGGTGTATGGCAAAGTCACGAGCAGGCTCCACTATATTATGATTGCCCTTGGGAAAAGTTATGATTCGACATCCATGGTCTTTGCAGATTTGTAATGTATTGTCATTGCTTTCCATGTCACAAACAAGTAACTCGTCGAAACCTTTAAGGTGCTCTAACACTTGAACTAGATATTTCTCCGCATTGTATGTGTGTATGATAACTGTGATTCCTTGCATAGTGAAGAAGTCGTTTTAATTCGTCAGTTTGAAATACTTTTCAGCAACCATCAGTTGTATGGCTTGCTCTTTCCTCTTGTCTCTAAACATGGTGACATGCTCGTGGGCATGTGCTATGATGTCTTCCGCTTCGCGAGGATGGTCTATATAATACTTCAGCTTGTTTATAAGGTCTGAATAATCGGATTTGACTTCTATGTAATGATAGTCCGGTATGAGTGTCCCTTCCATGAACCATGTCTCATATCGGGGGCGTGGCATGACGGCAATGGAATTGGAAGACATCACCCACTTCAGGTTGGTTGCTACGTCTCCACCCTCAATGCAAGCGATGAACTTATACTTAAGTTGTTGTTCAATGGTCATGAACTCTTTTACATGCTTGCAAGTTGGCGAGTCTCCTTTTTCTCTTCTCGTTTTTCCTATATTGCACATTGGATGTTCGCAAAACATTTCGTTAAGCCGCTTCCTCAAAGGATTGTCGTTAGCCCATGTTGTTCTGCTGACGAGCATGTCTTTCTTTTCTCGAAAAGGTGTGCAGTCTTTTACAAATAAGAAATGCCTCCATTTGTTGAGTTTCAGTATAACAGAGTTGGCATTGTTGTCTCCAATAGGACGACTTTTCACGAAGGTTGGTTCTGACGGAACTATGGTCACATCTCCTGTCAAGCATTTGAAACACAGGTCGGGACTGAAATATCGTAATGTTTCATATAAATCGAAAAAGTATTTCGTATGGCGCTTGCTCTTTTTCCGAAATGGAAACTTATATGTGCCGATACTTTCATGCACCGTCAAAGACGTCTTTTCTTTGAGGCGGCAATAATACTTAGTTCGCTGCTCCACTTCCTCTCCCGCGAATCTTGAAAGAATGTCCTTTCTGTGGATGCGGAAAAAGAAGTTGGGGACGGCATAACTGACGAATCCGGATATGTAAACATTTAATCTCGAAAACCAACGTCCGACTTGTATGTAGCTTGTATTCATCAGAATCGTTCAGTCGTGTGATTTTAAATACTGTTCCACACCCTCTATGTCCTTGCGTGTATCTACTGAGAGCGATTTGCAATGACAGTTATAGTAATAGATGGGCACATTGTTCTCTATGAAACGGAAGGAATCGTTTTCTTCGATTTTCTCTATCGGCCCACGGGGAGTCCGGTGATAAAATTCAAGAGCTTTCCGGTTGAAAGCTCCTACACCCACAAACTTATGATACACATAGTCCATGTTGCCTTTAGGGTAGGGGATGGGGCTGCGCGAAATGAACAGGCATCTGTCGTGTGCATCCGTCACAATCTTCAGGTTTGTGGCATCAACCACTTCTACCGGATTGCTGAAATCCGTCATGAGATTCGACACATACAGTTCGCCTTCGGCGATGTTTTCGGGAATACACTGAATGATAGACTCTTTCGTGAGCAAAGGCTCGTCGCCGTTGACCATTACGTATAAGTCCGCTTCGACACGTGTGGAGACTTCGTACAGACGTTCCGTTGCCGTGTCATGCTCGCTTGAAGTCATGATAACCTCCGCACCGAAGCTTTCGCAGATTGCTTTTATCTTCTCGCTGTCTGTCGCTACAAATACATTGCTGAAAGACTCCACTTCCTTGCAATGTGAATAGACCCACTGAATCATTGGCTTTCCGCAGATTTCTGCCAAAGGTTTCTCGAAGAAACGTGACGACTCTGCACGAGCCGGAATAACACATACTATTTTCATGTCAATCTTTTTTTTATTGTTTTTTTCGTTTATGTTTCCAACGTTTGTGCGTCCATAGCCAATACTGGGGCGCACGTCTGATTGTCGCTTCAAGCATCTGCATATACAGAAGCGTGTAAGGGTATTCTGCATCTGACTGCTGAGGCGACATCTTTTTCACTGTCATGATATATTGTCCTCTTCGGGGCTTTTCTATATCGAGGTAGAGAAAGGATGCACCTATGTGCCTGCCGATTTCTTCTCCGCCGACCATATACGGAGACTCCTGATTGAGGAAGCGTGTCCAATGGCTCAGGCTGCGGCGGATGGGACGCTGGTCCGAAATGAAGCCTATGAGGAAGGTACCGTACTCTTGTTTCATCTTTATGATGGTGCGCACGGCGGCTTTCTGTGGTATGAGGACTGTTGAATAGCGTGAGCGTATGGACTCCATCAGTCGGCTGAATACCCGGTTATTGATAGGGCGATATATCTCTCCGTTGACCTTGGGGTGGGAATAGCGTCGGGTTATTTCCTGCACCCACTCCCAGTTGCCGTAGTGTCCGAGGAAGATGATTATGGGACGGCCTTCCGTGGCAATCTCTTCTATGAAGTGCGTATTGCGCACGATGACCCGACGCTCCATTTCTTTGTCGCTGATGTGAAGAAGTTTTATTGTCTCCACAATGCAGTCGCATAAGTGCCGGTAGAACTCCTTCTCTATTTCGTCAAGCTCATGCTTGTCCATTTCCGGAAAAGAGTTTCTTAGATTCGTTCTCACGACTTCGCGCCTGTATTTTAGTATGTACCTCATAAACGGATACATCGCATCGCTCATGCGGTACATCACATTGAGGGGGATATGGGCAACGAGGCGACATAAGAATATGACAATTGCTGATACCGCGTGTTCCATGTCAGGCCTTTCCGTTTATGATGGTGGAAGTTATCAGTTGGGTTGCTCCGGTGTTCTTTCCCACATATTGGTGTGCCTTGTGGTTTATCTCTGCCAAAAGCGCGTCGTTGTGCTTCAGTCCGGAGAACCACTTGTCGAGTTTGTCCGGAGAACTTGCCATGCAGCCTATTCCGATGCTCATCATCTGCCGTGGAGTTGTTTTACGGTGAATGCAGGGACCGAATGCAACGGGAAGCCCATATACGACAGGCTCTATCACGCTGTGGAGATAGCGGGTGAACCCTCCGCCGACGTATGCCCACTTGCCATATCGGTAGATGCGTGACAAGGCTCCGATGAAATCAATGATGAGTACCTGTACGCGTGAAAAGTCGGTGCCGGAGTGGCATTCGGAGTACAACAAAGCGTATCCTTCTAATTCATATTTAATCCGGTTCAGCATCTTCTCGCTTATTTCGTGCGGAACGAATATGAACTTGGTGTCTCGATGTTTGTTGGCAAGATGTGCCACCATTGCAAGGTCTTTGTCATCGTGTATGCTTCCGGCAATGAACACTCCGCTCTTACAGGCACAGAACGTTTCTATCACGGCATCGTGGTATTCTGTTTGGGCTATGGCTGCGGCATTGTCGAACAACGGGTCTCCGGCTATGACGGCATTCGCATACCCCAGCTTCTTGAGGTTCGTTTGTGATTGTTCGTCAAGCACTGTGCAGGAGGTGAAGTAGCGCAGCATACGGCGGTGGAAGCCTCCGTACCACTTGAAGAACACCGAGTGCTCGGATATGATTGCCGATATGAGAGACACCGGAATCTTTCTCTTTGAGAGTTCGGCAAGGTAATTCATCCAATATTCAGAGATAATGAATACGGCTTTTTTCGGCTTGACGGCATCGAGGAAAGCTGAAACGTTTTTTCTGCTGTCAACAGGCAGTGCGAAGATGTAGTCCGCTTCTGTCTTGTTGGCGGAAAGTTGTTTGAGTGCGTTGTAGCCGGTAGGAGAAAAGAATGTGAGGACAACGCATCTGTCTGCTGAACGGCGCAGTTCGTGCAATATGGGACGGGCTACGGCATATTCGCCCAGTGATGCGGCATGAATCCAATATACCTCTCTTTTCTCGCCGGTCATCGCCCTCCATATTTCCTGCGTGGCATCCTTGCGGCATTCTATAAAGCTTATGAACTTTTCTCCGAATATGAGACGAAGTAGGATTGTTGCCCGACCGGAACCTGCTGCCCGGACAATTTTGTCCAACAAATCTAAGACTACATTATATAGGAAATGAGTTACCATCCCTTTTCTCGTATAAAAAATCCGCTTATAGACAATCCCGAGATTCAGCGATGAATATATACAAAAAAAAGACATGGGTGTCTGTACTTCCTGCCTATCCCGACTTCAGGCCTTCGCAATTGCCTCCATTCAAGGATAGGCAACGCAGTTAGCCCACGTCGTGATATATTTATAACACAGCATACATCATTATACAGCATACGAAATGCTGTAAATGATGTTTCTGGATATATAATACACCCAACGCAGACGTTCTTGTTGCCGTTTCTCCCTGAATGGTTTCAAAGTTGCGAAATTCATAAAGTAAAGGTGGTATATGAAAGCAAATTTCAAATAACTACAAATAAAACTACTGATATATAATACTTTTTGCAGAATAACGATTTTGTATTTGTTTCTTGACTTATCACATTATTTCTGTTGTTTTCAGTATTTTTGTTTCTTATTTGTTTCTTGGTTTCGTTTATTTTTCGTATATTTGCACCCAGTTTAGGACATAAAACAGAATAGCCATGGCAAGAAACAAGAAAACGACAAAGGCGAAAGAGCCAATCCGTCTTAGGATGAAAGACCTGAGCAACGGAAACAAAAGTTTGTACTTGGATATCTACAGGAATGGCAAACGTTCCTATGAATATCTTAAAATGTATATCGTTCCGGAAACGGACGAGAACTCTCGCAGGCAGAACCAAACCACATTGGTTGCCGCCAATAAGATCAAAGCCGACAGAATCATTGAGCTGACAAATGGCGAGGCTGGTATAAGACAGAACAAAGATGAGCCAAAGGTCCTTTTGCTTGACTGGATGAGCGTCTATATGGACAATCAAAAGAAACGTGGCAAGAAAGACTGGCGGCAGATTTCTGTTGCTATGAGAATTATAAAGGAATGGGCAGGAGAAAAGATTACCCTTGATCAAGTTGACAAGACATTCTGCCAAGGGTATATTGACTATCTCAGGACGGATTACCGCCCCAGACATGTGGAGCATCTCGCCGCGAATACCGCCCACAATTATTATCGTGCACTGAACGGCGCTCTAAATGCGGCAATACGTGAGGATTTGATAAAAGTGAATCCGTTCAACAGAATCAGCAGTGCGGACAAAATCAAGAAACCGGAAAGCAAGCGTGAGTACATGACGGTTGATGAGGTGAGAAAACTGATTTCTACCCCCATGCAAAACGAGACGGTTAAGGCGGCGTATTTGTTCTCCTGTTTCTGTGGCTTACGCATCAGTGACATTACCGCTCTTAAATGGGAGAATGTTTACCAGGACGGAGAGCAGACAAGACTTGAAGTGGTGATGCAAAAAACCAAGGCACCAATTTATCTGCCTCTCTCGCCGGAGGCTTTGAGGTGGATGCCTGAACGAGGTGCAAAAAAGCCGCAGGATAATGTCTTTGACCTGCCGTCCACCGCTGCCGTCAATGTACTCATCAAGCCTTGGGCAAAGGCAGCCGGCATCAACAAGCACTTCACGTTCCATACGGCGCGCCACACCTTTGCCACCATGATGCTGACACTGGGCGCAGACCTGTACACTACAAGCAAGCTGCTTGGACATACCGATGTGCGTATGACACAGGTATATGCAAAAATTGTCAACCGGAAAAAGGATGAAGCTGTAAACCTGGTAAACGGACTTTTTGACTAAAACAGCTATGTACACACTATACAATCATAAGAAAAACATCATACAACTCGGGGTGCGTAAGTGGCCTGAGTTATTTTTATAATACATTCAATAAAAAATAAAATGAACAAGAAAGGCCCCAAGGCCATCTCTCTTTTTGGGGAGATGTATTGCCCGCATAAGCATGTGCAGTGCAATGAGGACGTATTGGACGAACTGTTCGGTTTGTTGTCCTCTGCGAAAAAACTCTACATAGAGAAAGTCGTCAACCACAATATGAAACCTGAGTGTTTCATAGAAATATTCTGCAGCGTCCATCATTTCATAGACTGCGACAAAGCGTGTTGCAGGAATGCCCACAGAGCGAACATGGACATTGTGAAAGGCCTGTATATGCAAAGCCATGACTTGCTTAAGGAGTACTTGAACAAGACTGTTTTCACGCGTAAGGACTGCTCCAGTCTCATACACCGTTACCTTACCATCATGCCGATTCATTCACCGGAGGACAGCCATGCCGTCACGTTTGGCGGAAAGTTCTCGGATGAGCAGATGTCCTGCTTTGCGGACATAGCCTGGACAAACTGCATTCTCTCCATAAGGGACAAGGAAGATACCAGGATTGCCATAACGGCACTGCTTCAATGTAAGCCGGGATTTTCCATAAAGGTAAGGAACATCCGCAATATGGTAGTGTTTTTTGACGAGCTGCTTGTCTATAACCTGATAGACCACAACTGGCAGTCCACAATGGACAAAGGCGGATTCCTTATCTCTCCCAGGTCTAATGAACCGATAAAGTCTTCCACGCTGTACTCCGCCCTGAACAGGGCAAAGGCCTCCCCGACGGCCACGCAGGTGAACATACGAAAAGCGATAAGAGAGATGCAAAAAGGGCATGTAACTGACAATTAACCCACTAAAGGAATACAAAAAGGGTGACAGCAAGGGTGATACTTCCCTGTTGTCACCCCGCTTTTTGTTCGGGATAGATATTCTGACTGTAACTTTGCACACCGAAAGCACCGTGCTGACGGAGGGACGCCTCCCATGTCAAACGATAAAAAACATATTATCATGCAGAACAGAACAACATTTATGGAAAGAATCAACGAGCGTGTAAGCTCCGTTGAGAACGTCCTGAAAAAGATGGAGCCGGTCGAGGAACTCCTTGAACGGCTTGCGATGTTGGAAAACAACATCTACACGACAAAGAAGGTGCTGACCTTCTGCGAGGCCTGCCTGTACATGGGTGTCTCGGAGAGCCTTCTCTACAAGCTGACCTCAGCCCGTGAGGTTCCTCACTACAAGCCACGCGGCAAAATGCTCTACTTCAACAAGGAAGAACTTGACCAATGGCTCCTGCAGAACAACGTCCCGACTATCGGGGCGGTGACGAAGGTGGAGACAGACGAGAAAGAAGAAGTGAAACCGTATTTTGGACAGAAACGCTATGGAAGGAAAAAGAGCAATCTCTGACAGCAGAAACAAGGAGGAGAAGGAACGCATATCCCATATCCTCAGCGAGTCGCTTATAAAGGCAACGGACACATACAAGACATCGCCGCAGATTATCTGGGTTGACAACTCCACAATTGCCACGCTGGGCAACTTCAGTGCATCGACAGGCAAGGCCAAGGCGAAGAAGACATTCAACGTGTCAGCATTAGTGGCTGCGTCCCTCGCCAACGGCAAGGTGCTGAATTACCGTGCCAGCCTGCCGGAGGGAAAGCGCAAGATCCTGTATGTCGATACCGAACAGAGCCGCTATCACTGCCATAACGTGCTGGAGCGCATTCTGAAGCTCGCAGGCCTGCCCACGAGCATCGACAACGATAACCTTGACTTTATCTGTCTTCGAGAGTACACGCCGTCCGTCAGGATAGAGGTCATAGACTACGCCCTTGCCCAGGACAAAGGGTATGGCCTGGTGATTATCGACGGCATACGCGACCTGCTGCTGGACATCAACAACGCCGGCGAGTCGGTGGAGGTCATCAACAAGATGATGGAATGGTCATCTAAGTACGACCTTCATATACATTGTGTCTTGCATCAGAACAAGGGCGACAACAACGTGCGCGGTCATATAGGAACGGAAATGAACAACAAGGCTGAGACTGTCTTAGTCATCACTAAAAGTACGACCGCCCCTGACATCAGCGAGGTGAAGGCGATGCATATCCGTGAAAAGGAGTTCAAGCCGTTTGCCTTTACGGTTAACGGGGACGGGCTGCCGGAAATAGTGGAGAATGCGCCAAGGCAGGAAACGGACGACAGGCAACCCTCACGGTTCACTTTCCAGGACCTGACCTCCGAACAGCACAACGAGGCATTGACAGCCGCATTCAAGGACAAGCCCATAAGAGGGTTCAACAAGGTCGTGGAAGAGCTTATGCAGGCATATGCCGACATTGGCTTTAAGCGTGGCAGGAGCATCATAGTCAAGATGCTGAAGTATCTTATTGATGACAAAAAACTCATCATCAAGCGTGACACTCTCTACTATTTCGGCTATAGCCCGACAGAGATAGACCTGTTTCACGAAAATGATTAAGAAATGGTTTAGGAAAGCAGTTTAGTTTACCCCCGTGCCTATATATAAGAAATAAGGCTAAAGTAAACTTGAATTGAAGCTTGGATTAAGAAACAAAAAGATAGTTTAGCAAATGGTTTAGTTTACGTCCGTGCCTATATAGAAGAAGGGGTAAAGTAAACTGTTTTCCCGAGAAAATAGAAACCCAAAGGAAATCACTCCAGTTTTTAGTTTACTTTACGTCCGTGCCTATAGGAAAATAAATGGATGGAGTGTTTTTCTGATAAAAACTGAAAATAAAAATATGAATATTGAACAAACAAAAAAACTGAGCATTATAGACTTTCTTGACAAGGAAGGTATAAAGCCGTCAAAGACCAGAGGCGATGCCTGCTGGTACCTGTCGCCTTTCAGGAATGAGCGCACACCCTCGTTCAAGGTCAGCAGGAAAGACAACCTGTGGTATGACTATGGCATACAGGAAGGTGGCGACCTCGTGGAACTGGTGAAACGCATGTATAACAAGCCGTCCGTCTCAGATGCACTTGCTGTTATTGCGTCTCAGGGAATTGCCCCTGTCGGCAAGGCAACGGAATCCGCAATCACCGCGAAGGAATACACGGTCACCAAGATGAATGATGTCAGACTGCTCCCGTTGAGAAGCCATGCCCTGCTGTCCTATTTCAGTACCCGGCGCGTGGATACCACTATCGGGATGATGTACTGCCGTGAGATACATTATAAGATTGAGCAGAAGCACTACTATGGCATTGCGTTCGGCAATCTGTCAGACGGTTATGAGGTACGCAATCCTTATTTCAAGGGCTGCATCGGGCATAAGGACATCACCATGATGGCCCACATGTTCAATAAGTGGCAGGACGGCTGCCTGGTCTTTGAGGGCTTCATGGATTTCCTGTCATATCTGACGCTGGTAAAACGACAAGACGGACGGTTCGTAATCGAGCGTCCCTGCGATTATATGATACTTAACTCCGTCGCCAATCTCAAAAGGGCGTTGCAGTATCTTGAACGCTACACCCATATCCATTGCTTCCTCGACAATGACCATGCCGGGCGTAAGACTGTTGAGACTATTATGGGATTGTATGAATATCGCGTGACTGATGAGTCTTTCAGATATGCAGAGTATAAGGATATCAACGATTACCTGATGGACAAGCGAATATAAACAACTTTAGAAGGTAAAAATGGCGGAAATCTCATCATTTGGAGAAACAAATGGCTTCACTACATTGAAACATAGTGATACAAAACCACTTTTTCGTCAAAATATTCTTGATTATCAATTATTATCCGTAATTTTGCATCGTTTTAACATGTTATTAAAATGTAGCAAGATGGGATTAAAAAGAGAAATAAGGATATTGGGTAGGAAAGTCGAGCTGGAACTTCGTGCCAAGGACCGGCTAAAAGGTACCACTGTCGGCGAAAAACTGTCATACAGCTTTTATGACGGCATATATCAGGGTATGCCTCTGCTGTTCGCGGAACCTAAAAAAGGCAATCCTACTCCAAGAGAATGCAGCATCACCGGCAAGCGGCTAAGTGAGGCTTTGGGGTTGCCAACGGTGTTTATCCTTGCACCCGGTCCCACATACGAGCGTCAGCGGCTGATGGACAAGGGCGTCTATTTCATAATGTCAGAACAGTATGCTCACCTGCCTATGATTGTTGCGATGGAGAAGACTACCAATAGGAAGAAAGCTGAAGTGCTGACACCTGTGGGTCAATACCTCCTGCTCTATCACTTACAGGTAAGCAGTCTTGAAGGAATGTCGGCAAGGGAGATTACACCACTCTTGCCCTACTCTTACGAAAGTATCACGCTGGGCATCACCTGTCTGGAAGATGTCGGTCTGTGCCGGAAGGTACAAACCGGACAGCGCAGCAAGGCAATCCATTTTGAGTTAAAAGGCAAGGATTTATGGGACAAAGCGCAAAATGTCTTGCAGTCACCTGTGGAAAACCGTATATATTGCGATGATATACACTTGAATTCCGATTATCCCGTGTGCGGCATCAATGCCCTGGCTCATTATACCATGCTCAATCCTGACAAGGAACGAATGATGATGATGACAAGTGGGGAATACCGTGCAGCCAAGTCGGCTGATGCCATTGACAATCCCAACATCTATGATGGTAACATAATAATCGAGGTATGGAGACATCCTATTGTCAGCACCATAGATAATAATAATGAATGGGTTGACCGTCTCTCTCTTGTCCTCTCATTGAGGGAAGACGATGATCCGAGAGTGGAAAAAGAAGTAGAACGAATAATCAGTGAACAGAAATGGGCGGATTAGACAAGTTCCGTGAAGCATTTGCGGAATACTCAGACAACTATGTGGTGATAGGTGGAACGGCTTGCGACATCACCATGACCAATACCGTGGTGCGCCCCCGCGCTACGCACGACATCGACATGATAGTCATTGTAGAGAACATGACCGAGGCTTTCGCCAACCGCTTTTGGCAGTTTGTGCGAGAGGCTGGCTATCGACCTGAAAAGCGGAAGCAGGAGGCCGACGAACCTGCAAAATATGAAATGTACCGTTTTCTAGACGGCAAGGAAGATTATCCGGAGATGATAGAGTTACTGTCACGACATCCAGACGTGCTTGGAGCCCCCAAGGGATTTGTCATTGAACCGATACCGACCGATGAGGATGTTTCCAGTCTTAGTGCCATCATCATGGACGATGACTATTATCATTTCACCATAGCCCATAGCCAACTGACAGACGGCATACGTCATGCCGATTCGGCAGCCTTGATAGCACTAAAGGCAAGAGCCTATCTCAATCTCCTTTCAGACAGGCAGGAAGGCAAACATGTGAACACCAAGGACATCAAGAAACACCGTTCGGATGTATTGAAGAACGTGGTCATCATGACAGAGGATACTGTCGTGGCACCGGCTTCCATTGTAGCGTGTGTACAGGAGTTTGTCGCCTCTATCCGAGCTGACTGGACGGCACTTGCTGAACCCTTGTCAAAATCGCTTGACCGGGACGGAGACTTTGTGAATGGGCTGTTAGACCAGCTCGATGGAATGTTTATTGAAGAATAATCCCAATGAAAATACAATACGCATCCGACCTGCATCTGGAGTTTGCCGACAACTGGAGGTATCTCAAAGCCCATCCATTAGAGGTGGCGGGCGACATACTGCTGCTTGCCGGCGATATCGGCTATCTTGGCGATGACAACTATTCCAAGCATCCGTTCTGGGACTGGGCGGCGGAAAACTACAGGGAGGTGCATTGCTGCATGGGTAACCATGAGTTCTATAAATACTATGATGTGGCAACACTGCCCGACGGCTATGTTTTGGAGATACGCCCCAATGTGTTCAGTCATTATAACGGTGTTGTGCGGCTTGATGACACGGACATCATCCTCTCCACTCTATGGTCGAGGATTCCGCTGGAAGACGCATATTATACAGAACAGGCGGTCAGTGATTTCCGCCGTATATTATATAAAGGTGAACTGATGACATTTGCCGACTTCAATGCCGAACATGATCGTTGTCTGACATTTATTAAAATGGCTGTGACGCAGTCGCAAGCCACACATAAGATAGTCGTCACTCACCATGTGCCTTCATCCCGTATGCTCCACCCCAAATTTCAAGGCAGCAAGGCAAACGGAGCATTCACCGTAGAGTTGGAGGACTATATCTCCACCAGCGGCATTGACTATTGGATATATGGGCATTCACATACCAATATCGATGCAAGGATAGGAGACACACAATGTCTATCCAATCAGTTGGGATATGTCTTCTCCAACGAGCATAGTGATTTCTCCCACGGCAAACATCTGACCATATAGCCCATCATATATTCACATAACCATGTTTTAAGCTCTTCCACACCGGAAGGGCTTTTTTGTGCTCTTTTGAGTTTGATTTTAGAGTATGATTGTAAGTATAATCAAAATTAGCGTTAAGATTTGACGCTGACATATATCGTTTTCAGTCACAATTGAAGAAAAGGCAGTTCCTTTGCATCGGCAATAAGCCCAATCAGTAAAAATCAAACTTGAAAATATGAAGTCATTTGTAATATTCGCCATTGTCGTGACCGTAATCTATGTCATCTACTACACGGTCATCATCGTGCAGGATCTGTACGGCAAGCCCAAGGACGAAAAATCACAGGCAGAATCCTTTGATGTCAGCGACATGGCAGAAGAGGAAGAGTCAATAGCCGTCAGTGAGAGCGACGGCGGTTTCAGCGTAGGCGACAACCAGTATGAGACCGCCTACGAGGAACAGCAGATTGACGGCGCACAGGAAAACGGCAGCACCGTCAATGAGGACAACAAGCCGGATGTGCTTGAAAAAATCAACGCCGCTGTGGAAAATAAGATGGAGGAAGTGACTCCGGCCTATTCTGACCCTGTGTATGCCGAGGACTTGAATAGCATCATCATCGCACGGGGCATGCGCCCCGTCGGTCGCCGGAAGGTAAAGGTGGAAACTCTCAAAGATGAGATATGATGACCAAAACAAGAAGTGCAGTTTTAATGATATATGCCGCTTTAACCCCGGCTCTGGTCCATGCCAAGTGCGGCAACGTTGACTACAGCTGGGGAGCGGATGCACTTGCAAGCGCACATGACTATGCCGTGACCATGATGCTCTATGTGGTCTATCTGTGCTATGCCATAGCCGGGATAGTGGTCATAGTGAGTGCCTTGCAGATATACATAAAGATGAATACGGGTGAGGACGGCATCAAGAAGAACATCATGATGCTGGTGGGAGCCTGCCTTTTCCTCATTGGAGCGACCATCGCATTCCCGGCATTCTTCGGCTATCGGATTTAGAGATACAGGTGATACGAGATACAATTAACTCAAAGTTTAACAAATTAAAAGGTAAAGAGAATGTTTAAAAGGATTAACAAGAAAATGAAGGGACTCTTCTCTTCACAGCGCATGAAGACGCTCGCGCTGATGCTGCTTGTCGGCACCACCGCAGCAATGGCACAGAACGCAGCCGGTGACTACTCGGCAGGCACGACCGCGCTGACCACGGTGACGGAGGAAATCGCCAAGTATGTGCCTATCGTGGTGAAGCTCTGCTACGCCATTGCAGGTGTAGTTGCAATTGTCGGAGCCATAAGCGTTTACATCGCCATGAACAACGAGGAGCAGGACGTCAAGAAGAAGATCATGATGGTCGTCGGCGCATGTATCTTCCTCATTGCGGCAGCCCAGGCTCTGCCATTGTTCTTCGGCATCGGAGGCTAAGCACAGCGTAGGATTTGTGTGTAGGACGAAAAACACTGACAGCTATGGCAGAGACAAAGCAAGAGCGATTCCCTGATTATCCCCTTTTCAAGGGACTGCAACGTCCGTTAGAGCTCTTCGGACTGCAGGGACGCTACATCTACTGGGCGGCAGCCACTGCAGGAGGAGCCGTTGCCGGCTTTATCCTCGGTTACTGCATCCTCGGTTTCGTGGCAGGACTCGTGCTGCTTGTTCTCGCCGTGGCTGTCGGTGGCGTCCTTATCGTCATGAAGCAGCGCAGAGGCCTGCACAGCAAGAAGAGTGAAAACGACATATTCATCTATGCCTATTCCAAGAAAATGTAACAAAGAATCCATTATGTCCAAGTGTAATGTATAAATGTTGAACTGGAGGTGGGTGCATCACGCATGAGGGTGCGCCTGCCTTTTTATGATTAAAAGAACAATGACCCTATACATCATACTCATATTCTCAGCCATCTGCGTGGGCATGGCAATCAGCGTCAAGGCATTCGGCACCGGAGGCAAGCGCAAGCGCATCTTCCAGGACATCTACTTCTCCGTCGAGGAGGTGGACGGCATCGGTGTGCTCTATACCAAGACCGGCGAATACTCTGCCGTTCTGAAGATGGAGAATCCCGTACAGAAGTACTCCGCCAACATCGAGGCTTACTATGAGTTCACCCACCTCTTCGCCGCCCTTGCCCAAACCTTGGGTGAAGGCTATGCCCTGCACAAGCAGGACGTGTTTGTGAGAAAGCATTTTAGGGAGGAGAACGGAGGAAATCATGAATACCTCAGTGAGAGCTACTTCCGCTATTTCAACGGCAGACCTTATACAGACAGCGTCTGCTACCTCACCGTCACGCAGGAGAACAAGAAGAGCCGCCTGATGTCTTTCGACAGCAAGAAGTGGCGCGACTTCCTGGTGAAGATACGCAAGGTGCAGGACCAGCTGAGGGATGCCGGAGTGAAGTCACGCTTCCTCGGAAAGGCGGAGGCAAGCGAGTATGTTGACCGTTTCTTCTCCATGAATTTCCGTGACCGTGTGGTGTCAATGACCAACTTCAATGTCGATGACGAGACCATCGGCATGGGCGACCGCCGCTGCAAGGTCTATAGCCTCGTGGATGTGGATTGTGCCAACCTGCCGTCTGTGATACATCCATACGCCAATATAGAGGTGAACAACACCAGCATGCCCGTTGACCTTGTATCCGTCGTTGACGACATTCCCGGTGCTGACTGTGTGGTGTTCAACCAGATGGTGTTCGTACCCAACCAAAAGCGAGAGCTTGCACTGCTCGACAAGAAAAAGAACCGTCATGCCTCCATGCCCAACCCCAGCAACCTGATGGCTGTGGAGGATATCAAACGTGTGCAGGAGGTGATAGCAAGAGAGAGCAAGCAACTCGTATATACCCACTACAACCTTGTGGTGGCGGTGGGCGGCGACACAGACATACAAAAGTGTACCAACCATCTGGAAAACTCCTTTTCCCGTATGGGCATCCATATCAGCAAGAGGGCTTACAACCAGCTGGAGCTGTTTGTCAACTCCTTCCCCGGCAACTGCTACGGCATGAATGCCGACTACGACCGTTTTCTCACCCTCGGCGATGCAGCCACCTGTCTGATGTACAAGGAACGCATCGTACATAACGAGGACACTCCGCTGAAGATATACTACACTGATCGTCAGGGAGTACCCGTAGCCATCGACATCACAGGGAAGGAGGGAAAAGAAAAGCTCACCGACAACTCCAATTTTTTCTGTTTGGGACCAAGTGGCAGCGGCAAGTCGTTTCATATGAACAGCGTAGTGCGCCAGCTGTGGGAGCAGAATACGGATATTGTCATGGTGGATACGGGTAACTCTTATGAGGGACTCTGTGAGTATGTGGGCGGCAAATATATTGCCTATACTGAGGACAAGCCAATCACCATGAATCCTTTCAACATCAGCAAACGGGAGCTGAACATCGAGAAGATAGACTTCCTGAAGAACCTTATCCTGCTGATATGGAAAGGCTCTGAGGCACAGATTCCCGAACTGGAGTTCCGTGTAGTGGAGCAGCTGGTGACAGAATACTACGACTTCTACTTCAATGGCGTGCAGCCTTACCCGTCATCACAGAAGGAGACCTTAAGAAAAAACCTCTCCACAATGGAGAAACGGCGCGGCACTGAGCTGGCACAGATACGTGATAAGGTGGAGAAGCTCATCAAGGGACTGGAGGAACGTCGCATGGCATTGGCAGTGAAGACCCTCTCGTTCGACTCGTTCTATGAGTTTGCCTGTGAGCGTCTCGACCAGATTTGCATTGAGAACAACATCACCACCATCGACTGTGACAATTTCGCCTATATGCTCCAGAACTTCTATCGTGGCGGCAAGTATGACAAGATTCTCAACGAGAATGTGGACAGCACCCTTTTTGACGAGACCTTCATCGTGTTCGAGGTGGATGCCATCAAGGAGAACAAGCAACTATTCCCCATTGTGACGCTCATCATCATGGACGTGTTCCTACAGAAGATGAGACTGAAGAAGAACCGCAAGTGTCTGGTCATCGAAGAGGCATGGAAAGCCATCGCCTCGCCACTGATGGCAGAGTACATCAAGTACCTCTACAAGACAGCCCGTAAGTTCTGGGCTTCCGTGGGTGTGGTTACTCAGGAGATACAGGACATCATCGGCAGCCCCATCGTCAAAGAGGCCATCATCAACAATTCAGATGTGGTGATGCTTCTCGACCAGAGCAAGTTCCGTGAACGCTTTGATGAAATCAAGGCGATATTGGGTCTGACCGATGTGGACTGCAAGAAGATATTTACTGTGAACCGACTGGAGAACAAGGAAGGGCGCAGCTTCTTCCGTGAGGTGTTTATCCGCAGAGGCTCAACGAGCGGAGTGTATGGTGTGGAGGAGCCGCATGAGTGCTATATGACCTACACCACCGAGCGTGCCGAGAAAGAAGCTTTAAAACTCTACAAACGGGAGTTAAAGTGCAGCCATCAGGAAGCCATCAAGCGGTATTGCCGTGACTGGGATGCCAGCGGCATAGGCAAGTCACTTCCTTTCGCTCAGAAGGTCAATGAGGCGGGGCATGTGCTCAATCTCTCCGGTAAATAGTAAACACTCATAGTAGTAAGACAGTAAAAACTCAAAATAGCAGAACAATAAAACAGTGGAACAATGAGACGGCTACACCTTATTATAATATGTATGTGTCTGACACTTGTCACGGGAAAGGTTCATGCGCAGTATTATAGCGTGAGCTATGACAAGCAGACCATTGCCGCCATGGCTGCCGCATTCGGTGCGGGAACCATGGCAGAGAGCTATTATAACGAGCAGGTGGGAGCTGTCTTGAAACACTACAATGCCGCAGAGGTGGCGACCGCCGGCATCTTCGCCGCCAAATTCTTGGAACGCAAGGCATACACAGACCTCGGTATCTGGAGCAGCAGTACGGAGAACTACTATTACCGCCGCATCCACAATATGGTGGCAAACAAGATTATGCCCAAGATATGGACTGTGGCCGGCATGATGCTCAAAAGTCCGCAGACAGCACTCTATTGGGGCAGTTATCTGATGAAAGTCTGTGCAGACACCAAGTCGCTGTGTATGCAGTTTGAGAGCGTGGTGACCAACAGCAGCCTGACCTTTGCCGACATACAGTTTCTGGAAATCAACCAGGAGATTGCCGCCATCCTCAAACTATCGGAGATTGGCAATGTGGACTGGCAGCAACTCTTGGATGACATCGCCAGCGTGCCCGGCAACTTCACCGTGGAGAATCTCACTGCCGACATCAACACCCTTTACAATATGGGCGCATCCTTGGCTACCGCCGGTATCGGAAGCGCCTCCGATGCCCTGTTGCAGAAAAGTGCCTTCAACGAACAGTTCAACGGCAAGGTGAGTAAGATTATCGACATCTACGACAACTACCACAACATCTACGAACAGGCGGAAAGCGGAATCGGCAATGCCCTCATTTCTTTAGTGGGCGGCAAGGACAACGTGGCCGGACTATTCAATCTCTCCAACTACAACATCACCTCGTGGATGACCGACTATCTGAGTGAAACACAGGGCAACTACTACACCCAGCGTTGGTATATCGCCCGGCGTGACCAGGGTAGCGTCAGTCTCTGTGACTACTATCCTCCGACGGACGACAACAGCATCATCAACGGCGACCACTGGACACGCTTCAACACTTCCGACGCGAACTTCTATCCCAACGGCACACAGCGGGAGCAGGTGCTTGTCAACTCAGAGAACCATGCCGGATGGTCACGCAGCCGGGTACAGCAGCTCAATGCGCAGAATGACGGCTTCACCTACAGTATCAGCTATTGGATGTCAAGCTACATAATCAGCAGGAAGAACAAGCAGACCAAGAAGGCATACGCCTACGAGATACACGTCACCAAGAGCTGGAACAATGTAGAGGAAATCTATGAGGATGTCTTCGATTCCTACAGCATGGACCTTAACACCTTCAAGCGTCAGCTGCAGGCATGCCTCTCCGAGTATAACGACAATGAGGAGGGCTATGTCTATTATATCGGCAGTGACACACGCAGATATTATCAGGCCACCGATGCCGCCAAGCTGAAAGGTGTGGAGAGCGTGACCATCAGCGTCACCTGTTCCGACGGTGTCACACTCGGACAGGGCAGCACGCAGTATAAATGCCGTCAGTGCGGCGGCTCGCTCAATGCCCACAGCAAGGAGTGCGCCATGAAAACCTCCGTGTCAGAGAATGAGCTTGACCTCTCCGAGCTGGACGAGAAGGAACGTGAGGCGAATTCCAGGATAACCACGCTTCAGGCACAGATAAGCCGGTTGGAAAAGGAGAACAAAAGCCTGCTCACCCGGATAGCCAACGCTTCCGTGGAGGATGCCCCGGCTCTGAGACAGCAGTACAATGCAAACAAGACACGGATAGACAGCCTGAAGAATGAACTTGCCGGCTGGCAGCAACAGCTGGCAGACATACAGAGTGCCAAAAGCGAGGCAGCCAATGACAACGCCGTTGCCACTGATGACTATTACCGTATTCCTGCCATCATGCAGGATGTGAAGTCTGCCTATAACCTCACTTGGCAAGGTGCAGGCTCGTGGAACGGATATACCTATGTCCGCACAGCCACCATGCCAAACATCAACGGTGTCATTACCTTCAAGGCGACCCTCTCGATAGCGAGAAAGCCGAAGTATTTCTTGGGCATCAAGATACACCGTGCGATATTGCAGATCTCATGGGAACTGACCTCGGAATACACAGACACGCAGGTGGTGGACGTGCTGACCCTCGACCCGAATGCCTCCGACGAGGAGAAGACAAGGCAGGTGAACAACCGCATCTCGGAGATAGCGCAGGAGTTCCCGTCGTGCAGCATCACCACGGAGTATGCCAGGAGCGAGGCGACACAGACCGCTGACAATGATGATGTGATACATCTGCTCTGGTCGAGCGACCGGTTGGAGATAGCCCGTGAGGTGGACAGCCGTATCACCAAGATATATTCGGACCTTGTATCATTGGAGAAGATGATGCATTACAAGCGCAGCATCATTGACGTGCTGAAGGATGTCCTGCCCACTTTGGACGACAACCAGGGCCATCGCCGCACACTCATGGAGGAGTGCTATGAGCGATGGAGGGACAATGCAGACCCGAAGAGAGGAAACAAACGGAACGAAGAAAACAACGAAAACAATAATTGAGAGGAAGAAGCATGAGACATTCAATCATCATAGCCATCATACTGCTCGCCCTTTTCCCTAAGACTGCCTTGGCTCAATGGGGATTCGACGTGGTGTCTGTGGAAGCCTACATCAACGACCACAAGAAGCAGCGCAGCTTGTTGCTGGCACGCAGCACGCTGGAGTACAGCAACCAACTGTTGCATGAATACAGCAGCAAGGAGATGGGCAAGTATAAGGAACTTAACGTTGATTTGGACAAGTACACCCGTGCCTTCGATGTCATTGACGTAATGTACCAGTCATTGCGTACCGTGCTGAATGTGAGAAGCACATATCAGACGGTGAGTGACCGTATCGGTGATTATAAGAGCCTGATAGAGGACTTTAACGAAAAGGTTATCAAACGGAAACACATTGAGCTGGCGGACACGATGCTTGTCTCCATCAACAAAAAGGCCATAGAGCACATCGCCTACGAGGGACAGCAGCTCTATCACAGTGTGAATGACCTCGTGCTCTATGCCACAGGCGCGGCAGCCTGTTCCACCTCCGACCTGCTGATGGTACTGGACAATATCAACAACTCTTTGGATCTGATAGAGAAGTATCTGAACCAAGCCTATTTCCAGACATGGAGGTATGTGCAGCTCCGCATGGGCTATTGGAAAGAGAAAGTCTATCGCACCAAAACTAAGGCTGAGATACTCGAAGATGCCTTCGGCCGATGGAAAGTAGCAGGAAAACTTGATTACTGACGATACTTGCAATGAAAAGAAGAAAGGATATGAAGAAGATAACGATACTCAGCATGGCGGCAATGGCCACCGCAACAGCCTTTGCGCAAAGCGTGACCTACAACCACGACTCGTCGAAGCAGAACCAGATAACGGTGATGGAGACCGGCGGCGGTTCCCTCACTCCGGAGTTCTATTATTGGATGTTGCACAACAGCTACAGGAAGTCTGCGGCGGAAAAGAACAAGCTGGGCTTCCGCACACTTGCCGGTATCAATCTGTATAATCAGGTGGACGATGCGGAGAAGATAGACTCTGCCTTGACCAAGCGTACGGAGATAGAAGCCCTGAATGTCGCCGACCGTCAGATAGACCTCGCCTGGCTTGCAGAGAGCAGCAAGATTAACGGGCAGTTGGAAAAAATGAAGGCAAACATCGGCCATATCGTCCCCACAGGCGGCACAATTAACGACAAGCGTCGCTGGGAGGAGCTGTACAATATGTACCGGTGTGCCGTGAAAGCCACCAAGGATGCCTATATGCCCAATGCACAGCGCAAGAAGGAATACCTCCGTATCTATGCAGACCTGACGGCGCAGAACGAGACACTTCTCAAATACCTTGTGCAGCTCAACACCAAAAACCAAACCGCCAACCTGTTGGCTGCAACCAATGACCGTGTGGTGCATAAAGGTAATATCATCAGCGATGCCAAGAGCCGGTGGCAGGAGAACATGAAGGGTGTCCGGGGTACAGCAGGTGCAGAAGACGAGGATGGTGACAACGGTGACGGAGAAGAAAGCGTAAACAGATAAAACTGAGGGAAGAAAATATATATAGGAGATTCAAGACATGAGTGATATTCAGATTTTCAACAACGAAGAGTTTGGAGAAATCCGAACTGCAGGCACACCTGAGCAACCCCTGTTCTGTTTGGCAGATGTAGCAAGAGTTCTTGGACTTAGGACAAGCAAATTGGTACAACGCCTTACAGATGATGTACTTTCAAAGTACCCCATCTCAGATAGTCTTGGAAGAGAGCAGGTTACAAACTTTATCAATGAGGATGGACTATATGATGTCATCCTTGACAGTCGTAAGCCCGAAGCCAAACGCTTCCGCAAATGGGTGACATCAGAGGTGCTCCCCACTATCCGCAAGCATGGTGCCTACATGACACGGCAGGCCATCGAGAAAGCATTGGCTGAGCCTGACTTCCTGATACAGCTGGCAGGCAATCTGAAGGAAGAGCGACAGAAGCGTCTGCTTGCCGAACAGGAGTGCGAATGCCAAAGGACACGCATCGTTGAGTTGGGTTCGAAGGTGGACAATCTGCAAAACGAGGTGACGGAGATGAAGGACAAAGTGACTTACCTCGACATCATCCTCGCCACAAAAAGCAGCGTCTTGGTCACACAGATAGCGCAGGACTATGGCGAGTCATCCATCCGGTTCAACCGGCGGCTGAAGGACATGAACATACAGTACCAGCGCGGCAGGCAATGGATTCTATATGCCGGCTACAAGGACTGCGGCTATGTTACCAGTGAGACCTACCTCATCAAGCACAAGGACGGAACTGAGGATGTGAGGATGAACACCAAGTGGACGCAAAAAGGCCGCCGTTTCCTCTATGAGAGGCTGAAGAGTGCGGGAGTCGTCCCTGTAATAGAACGTACAACCATCAATACGAGATAGTCATGGAATCAATATCAAAGATACAGTCGCGTCTTTATGCCGCAAAAAGAAAGAATGGCAAGTGGCAACGGGAAATGGCGCGGATGCCGGAGAAGATAGGTCTCATAGGCTAGGTTCCTGTCGTTGACGAACATTATATGCCGTCTGATTTGCAGGTAGTATCAATGTCAAATCTTCACAGGCATGTTGGAAGTTACTACGGCAAGATAGTGAGAATACTCAAGGAAGAGGGTGTCATCACTAAGGAATATGGGATGTGGAAACTGCGTGAGGATCTTCAGGACAAAGGACTTGCCGTGTATGTCACAGGCAGGATGCGTTGCTTCTACCGCTTCTATCTCGCATGGACACCGCAAGGCGTAGCGTTTATCAAGGACATTATTAACAATAGGACAAAATACTGATGGCAGACAATATTCTAAGTGATTTCGGCATCAACATCCTCGAAGAGGAGATAGATGATGTGATTTTTCAGACCAACGAGTTCCTTACCGATGCAACGTTCACCGGCTCACAGGGACCGTTCTGGTGGATCTTGCAGATGTGCATGGCACTTGCAGCATTGTTCTCCATCATCGTGGCTGCAAGCATGGCGTACAAGATGATGGTGAAGAACGAGCCTTTAGACGTGATGAAACTGTTCAAGCCGCTTGTGATAAGCATCATTCTCTGCTGGTGGTATCCTCCTGCTGACACAGGCATGACCAACAGCGGCAGCAGCTGGTGTGTGCTGGACTTTCTTTCCTATATACCTAACTGTATCGGCAGCTACACCCATGACCTCTACGAGGCGGAGGCCACGCAGATTTCCGACAAGTTTGAGGAAGTGCAGCAGCTTGTATATGTCAGGGATACCATGTACACAAACCTCCAGGCCCAGGCAGACATAGCGCATAGCGGTACATCAGATCCCAACCTGATAGAGGCGACGATGGAACAGACCGGAGTGGATGAGGTGACCAGCATGGAGAAGGATGCAAGCAAACTGTGGTTCACTTCGCTGACTGCGGGAGCTGTGGTAGGTATCGACAAGATAGTGATGCTGATAGCACTTATTGTGTTTCGTATAGGCTGGTGGGCCACTATCTATTGTCAGCAAATCCTGCTTGGTATGCTTACGATATTCGGCCCGATACAGTGGGCTTTCTCTCTTTTGCCTAAATGGGAAAGCAGTTGGGCGAAGTGGCTTACACGTTATCTGACCGTGCATTTCTACGGAGCCATGTTGTACTTCGTCGGATTTTACGTTCTGTTGCTTTTCGACATCGTGCTTTGCATACAGGTTGAGAACCTGACGGCGATAACCGCCAGTGAGCAGACGATGGCAGCCTATCTGCAAAACTCTTTCTTCTCGGCTGGCTATCTGATGGCGGCAAGTATCGTTGCACTCAAGTGTCTGAACCTTGTTCCTGACCTTGCCGCATGGATGATTCCCGAAGGAGACACTGCATTCAGCACGCGAAACTTCGGTGAAGGAGTGGCACAGCAGGCTAAGATGACAGCTACCGGTGCTATGGCAACAGTGATGAGATAATAATATTCAAAACAGTATAATATGGTAATCAAGAATTTAGAAAACAAAATCAAGCTGGTGGGAATTGTCTGTTCCGCCTTCCTGATAGGCTGCATCATCATTTCGGTGTCAAGCATCTGGACGGCACGGTGCATGGTTACTGACGCGCAGCAGAAAGTGTATGTTCTGGACGGCAATGTTCCCATACTGGTGAACCGCACGACAATGGAAGAGACACTCGATGTGGAGGCAAAATCCCATATCGAAATGTTCCACCATTACTTCTTCACGCTGGCTCCCGACGACAAATACATCAGGTATTCCATGGAGAAAGCCATGTATCTGGTCGATGAGACAGGCTTGGCGCAGTACAATACGCTGAAGGAAAAAAGGATTCTACAACAATATCATGGGCACCTCGGCGGTGTTCTCGATATTCTGTGACAGCATCAACTTCAACAAGGACAAGATGGAGTTTACCTACTACGGCCGTCAGCGCATCGAGCGAAGGAGCAACATCCTTATGCGTGAGCTGGTGACAGCCGGACAGCTAAAACGGGTGCCGAGAACCGAGAATAACCCTCACGGACTGCTTATCATCAACTGGCGCACCCTTCTCAACAAGGACATTGAGCAAAAGTCCAAGTCTAACTTCTAATATTGCAGCAATATGAGTGTAAAAGGTATCAGACGGATGCTTGTGGGCGAGGATATGCCCGACAAGGATGACCCCAAATACAAGGAAAGGTACGAGAGAGAGGTGGCGGCAGGACGCAAGTTTGCCAGGACTACAAGGATAGACTTGGCAGCAGCCAAGGTACAGGGTCTTGCCAATGCCCACAAGACACTGTTTCTTGTCATCGTCTTCGGTTTTGTCGCGGTCTGTTTCGGATTCAATATCTACAGGATGGCGAGGTATTACAGTCATCAACAGACGGCAAGAACCGCAACGGAGATACAGGACAGTGTGTTGAAAGCGAGACATCATCAAATCATGAAAGGAGATAACCGACAATGAGAATTACAGACAGAATAAATTTTCGCCAGCCGAAGTACATGCTGCCGGCCATCGTGTACATTCCGCTGCTTGCCACAGGTTACTTTGTCTTTGACATGTTCAACACGGAGGTTGCGGAGACGCAGGACAATAACCTGCAGACCACCGAGTTCCTTAACCCCACTCTGCTCGGAGCGCAGATTAAGAACGGCGACGGTATCGGAGGCAAATATGAGAACATGGCGAAGTCGTATGGCCGCATAGCCGACTATTCGGCAGTGGACAATATCGAGCGTGACAACGAAGAAGAGAAAGAAGCGTATGAATCCCAGTACACAGAAGAAGACCTTGCGGAACTTGTCCGTCAGGCGGAAGAGAAGGATGATGCCGCAGAAGTTGCCGATGCCAAGGCGAGAGAGGCGGAAGCACTCGAAGCACTCAACAAGGCGCTTGCAGAGGCGAGATTGAGAGGACAGACAGCTGTTGCTCCGGTTGCAGAAGATACCATAAAGAATGAGCAACCCAAAGAATCAATTGAGGTAAAAGGTCAGATTGCCGAGGACAGCAAGGCGGTGAAGGCATTGAACGAGGACGAGAAGCCACAGGAGGTGGTAAAGAAGGTGAAGGTAACTTCCGACTATTTCAATACCCTCACGCAAAACGAGCATGAGCCGAAGCTAATCAAAGCCATCATCGACGAGGACATCAAGGCAACGGACGGTTCAAGAGTACGGCTGCGCCTGTTGGATGACATTGAGATTGGTGAGACGATGGTACGCAAAGGGGCGTACCTCTATGCCACCATGAGCGGCTTCGGATCACAGCGTGTGAAAGGAAACATCAGTTCCATTCTGGTGGATGACGAGCTGATTAAGGTGTCGCTGTCACTCTATGATACTGACGGACTGGAGGGGTTGTATGTCCCCGGCAGCCAGTTCCGCGAGACTACCAAGGACGTGGCGAGCGGTGCGATGCAGGGCAACATGAACATAGACCAGAGCGGAGCCAACAACAGTTTCTCACAATGGGGTATGCAGGCCGTGACCAATGCCTATCAGAAGACGAGCAATGCCATCGGCAAGGCTATCAAGAAAAACAAGGTGAAGCTGAAATATGGTACGTTTGTTTACCTCGTCAACGGTAAAGAGAAGAAGAAATAAGTAACATCATAAAAATCAACGAACATGAATTGTTTTCAAAAAATTAATGTCTGTGCGCTGCTGTCGCTGAGCGTGCTGTCTGCCAAGGCACAGACTACCTACATGGAAATGGAGCAACTGACGGTCAACGACCAAGTGACTACGGTCATCACCGCCTCCGAGCCTATCCGCTTTGTCGATATATCCACGGACAAGGTGGTGGGTGACCAGCCTATCAGCAATACCATCCGCTTGAAGCCCAAGGACAACGTGTATGCCGACGGTGAGGTACTGGCGATTGTTATCATTGTGACAGAACGTTACCGCACGCAGTATGCGCTGCTCTATACAACAAAGATGCAGGAGGCTGTGACAGACAAGGAGATACAATTCTGCGAGCGTAATGCCTATAACAATCCTGCCGTCAGTCTCTCCACTGCCGACATGACCAGGTATGCCCGTCAGATTTGGTCTTCGCCTGCCAAGTACCGCAATGTGGCTACAAAGATGCACCGCATGGTGATGCGCCTGAACAATATCTATAGTGTGGGAGAATACTTCTTCATTGATTTCTCTGTGGAGAACAAAACCAATATCCGCTTCGACATTGACGAGCTGAGGATAAAGTTGTCCGACAAGAAACAGAGCAAGGCCACCAATGCACAGATAGTGGAGCTGACTCCGGCTTTGGTGTTGGATGAAGCCAAGGCCTTCAGGGTCGGCTACCGTAATGTGGTTGTGGTAAAGAAGATGACATTCCCCAATGACAAGGTGCTGACCATTGAGTTGTCGGAGAAGCAGATTTCCGGACGTAACATATCACTCAGCATCGACTATGAGGATGTGCTGTCAGCCGATTCGTTCAACCATATACTGTTACAGGAGGAATAGGCATGAGACGAATACTTTTATCTATGGCAATGACCGCAATGACATTGTGCAGTCATGCACAGCAGAACAGCGACCGCATATCTTTGGGCTTCGGCTGCCTGTATGAGCGAGGGTTGGATGTTACACTCTCCTACGAGCATGAGACAAAGTACCACAATGCGTGGGAATATTTTGTCAATGGCTATATCAAATGGGACGATTGTCCGTCATGTGGTCATGTCTGTCCCGAAAGTTTCTGGAACAACTATCGGAGCTATGGTTTCGGCTTTGCCTACAAGCCCTGTGTGGCACGGGGACGTAACCATCACGGCAATATGCGCATCGGTGCTTCTGCCGGAAGCGACACCGACAGGTTCCTGGGCGGCATGCATCTCGGCTATGAGCATAACTATACCCTCAGGCATGGCTGGAAACTCTTCTGGCAGGTGAAGACGGACGTGATGATAAAGGGCGAAGACCTGTTCCGTACAGGTGTTGTCCTCGGTGTAAAACTCCCTGTAAAATAAAAGACGTATGAAGAAGATATTTTCAATTTTAGTTGTAATGGCAACAATAATGTTGTCTGCCTGTGACGACCATCAGGACTTTCCCGATACGGCAATGAAAGTTACACATATTCTTACCACTGACGGCAAGGTGATGCCATACGACACCTACGGGCAGTCCGGCAAGCAAGCCATTGCCGTGGTGTTCCACATCAACCAAAGGGAAGATATAGAAGGAAACGGTTATGCCGTCTATCTGTGGGACATCGCTCCTGAAGCCTTTGCCGACAGTCTCGGTGTGGAACAGGGAACGTCTGCCGACCTCGCCGCCTACGACGGCAATACCAACACCTTTGCACTGTATGGCACGACAGACGTGAAGTCTCCGTTGGCAGAGCGGGTTTTCGACCTATGGAGGTACGGTCAGAGTGCCTATATCCCCAGTGTTGCGCAGATGCGTCTGCTCTACCATGCCAAGGACATCATCAATCCCTATATACTGAAATGTGGCGGCACGCCCATTCCCGACGAGGATGATGACTGTTGGTATTGGACTTCCACGGAAGTAAAGGGACAGGCGACTGCCAAATCATGGCTTTACTCCCTCGGCAGCGGTGCCATGCAGGAAACTCCCAAGTGGCAGGCGCATAAAGCGAGACCCATTATCACGGTTATGGATTAACTCCATATAGACATCGAGTATCACCCTTATCATCATCAAAGTACAACAATTAAAAAGTAAAAGTATGAAAAAGAATTTGTTTTTTATGTTGGGACTCGGAGCCATGCTCCTCACGTCCTGTGACCAAGACATCACGAATGAGATTTACCTGCCCGGCAGCGGCGGCTCTGTGACCGTAGCCGACAGTACCAGGACTTCTTACCTGAGCATCAACACCTCCATCGCTCCAAGCGGCAGCCTCACACGCGCCGTCAATGACGCATGGGAGAACGGGGACGCCGTCGGTGTCTATGCCGACTATGCGTCCGGCAGCAGTTGGTTCACAAATGCCAAGTTTGTGAGAAAGGACAACTCCTCGCAGTTTGTGAGTGAAATTCCTTACTACTACCAGGATTAGGAGACCTGCAACGTGAAGGCATACTATCCTTACAATGCCTCTGTGACCTCCAGCAATCCAGAAATTGCATTCACCTGCTCCTCCACGGCTATTCCACAAAAGCAGAAAGAAGTGGATTTCATGTATGCCACTACAAGCACAAGATGGGCAACTGTGCCAAATCTTGTATTTCAGCACCAGATGACGAGAGTAATTTTCAACATCATAGCTGGGGACGGCTTTACGGGAACACAGAATGGCGGTAAGGCATCTTCGGAACTTATCACAGGTGACTTCACCCTATGGGCCGTCGGTAACGGTTCGTTCAACACCCGGTCTGGCGTTGCAACTCCAGGCACTTCCTTTACGACATTCCATTTGACCGGTACCAGCAACAGTACAGCAGGAGTTGCCCACTGTATTACTTTTGAACTGATACTTCCGCCTCAGAGTACAAACAACATAGAGTTTCAGTTAGTGACCGACACGGGTATTTCCATAACATCGGTCATTGCCAATGAATGTTCTCATACAAGATGGGATGCCGGATATACCTACACTTATAACGTGGTCTGCAACAAGGAGTCATTCAATATCCTCTCCAGCAGTATCAAGCCGTGGGTGAACAGCAGTGAAGAGGCACTCGTTCCTACAGAGTGATAACCTTTTATTGAGAAGCCATGCTGCAATGGCGGTGTGGCTTCTTTTCTGACTAATATTGTAAAGTAATGGAAGAAAGTAAAGAGTTACAAGGGTTTTACAAGATATTCAGGGCGGTCATCTATATCTCCATCCTGATGGAATTCTTCGCCTACGCATTGGAGCCGGAGCAGCTTGATTTCCTCGGAGGAGTTATCACGGACATCCATTCACGCATCAAGCGGTGGATGATTTACCATGACGGCAATCTCGTGTACAGCAAGGTGGCAACGTTTCTACTGATTTGTATTACCTGTGTGGGAACGAGAAATAAGAAGCATCTGGAGTTTGACGCCCGGAGGCAGGTGCTCTATCCGCTGGTGTCGGGAGTGCTGTTGATAACTGTATCCGTGTGGTTGTTCGGTCATACGATGCAGCCCCGTCTATATTCCCTCTGTTTGAATATCTGGCTCTATATGCTCACCTCCATTGTCGGTGTCGTGTTGGTACATATCGCCCTCGACAACATTTCAAAGTTCCTGAAAGAGGGACTGCTGAAAGATCGCTTTAACTTCGAGAATGAGAGTTTTGAGCAATGTAGGGAATTGCAGGAGAACAAGTACAGCGTGAACATACCGATGCGCTATTACTACAAAGGCAAGTTCCGCAAGGGCTGGGTGAACATCATCAATCCGTTCCGTGGCACATGGGTGGTTGGTACTCCTGGTTCTGGTAAGACATTCTCCATCATCGAGCCGTTCATCCGTCAGCACAGCGAGAAGGGCTTTGCCATGGTGGTGTATGATTACAAGTTCCCGACCCTCGCCACCAAACTATATTATCACTATCTGAAGAACAAGAACGTCAAAGACAGCAAGATGCCCAAGGGAATGAAATTCAACATCATAAATTTTGTCGATGTAGAGTACAGCCGAAGAGTAAATCCCATTCAGTTGAAATACATCAACAACCTTGCCGCAGCCAGCGAGACTGCCGAGACATTGCTTGAATCCCTGCAAAAGGGTAAGAAGGAAGGGGGCGGTGGCTCAGACCAGTTCTTCCAAACTTCAGCAGTCAATTTCCTTGCAGCCTGTATCTATTTCTTCTGCAACTATGGCAAGGAGCCATTCGATAAGGATGGCAAGATGCTGATTGCAGAGAAAAGAGAAGACCCTAAGACAAAACGGGTGATACAGACGGGACGGGTGTTTGACCATTCGGAAGCGGAGGTACAACCGGCCTATTGGTTGGGAAAATACAGCGACATGCCCCACATCCTTTCTTTTCTCAATGAGAGTTACCAAACTATCTTCGAGGTTCTTCAGACCGACAATGAGGTGGCACCGTTGCTTGGTCCGTTCCAGACAGCATTTGCCAACAAAGCGATGGAGCAGTTGGAGGGTATGATAGGTACGCTCCGTGTATATACCTCACGTCTTGCCACCAAGGAGAGTTACTGGATATTTCACAAGGACGGTGATGATTTTGACCTGAAAGTCAGCGACCCGAATAATCCCAGTTACCTGCTCATCGCCAATGACCCGGAAATGGAAAGTATTATAGGCGCGCTAAATGCTCTTATCCTCAACCGTCTTGTAACAAGAGTGAATACAGGACAGGGCAAGAACATACCGGTGTCTATCATTGTCGATGAGCTGCCGACACTTTACTTTCATAAGATTGACCGTCTTATCGGCACAGCCCGAAGCAATAAGGTTAGTGTGGCTTTGGGGTTTCAGGAACTGCCACAGCTTGAAGCGGACTACGGCAAGGTGGGTATGCAGAAAATAATCACTACTGTGGGCAACGTGGTGAGTGGTTCGGCTCGTGCCAAGGAAACCCTTGAATGGCTCTCGTCTGACATCTTCGGCAAGGTTGTGCAACTCAAAAAGGGTGTAACCATTGACCGGGACAAGACTTCTATCAACCTCAATGAAAATATGGACAGCCTGGTACCTGCCTCCAAAATCTCTGATATGCCTACCGGTTGGATATGCGGACAGACTGCCAGAGACTTTGTCGCCACTAAGACCGGCATGAACGGAACTATGAACATACAGGAGAGCGAGGAATTCAAGACCTCCAAGTTCTACTGCAAGACAGACTTCGATATGAGTGAGATTAAGAAGGAAGAGTCAGAGTATGTTTCTCTCCCCAAGTTTTACAAGTTCAAGTCAAAGGAAGAGCGTGAGAGAATCCTCTACAAAAACTTCGTACAGGTGGGCGAAGATGTGAAAGCAATGATAAAGGAAATACAGCAATTCAAGACAATTATGTGAGATACGAAAACATAAAGGAACAGCCAATTAGCAGCATGACACGACTCTTTATAATTATTCAGTTGGGCATACTTTTCATCTGCTCTATACCCTGTCACAGCCAACTGCCTGACAAGAAACTTTTCAACCGCCTAGTCGCATCTACCAAATATTTTGAGGGATGGCATACCCAGCGTACAACTCCCGGACATGTTGGTTATGGGCACAAGATACAACGAGGAGAACATTTCCCTAATGCTCTGACTCGCCAACAAGCTGATTCTCTTTTACGAAGTGACCTTATGCGGCACTATCGCCTCTATACACGTTATGGTAAGGATGCCTTGTTGCTTACGGCTCTATCGTATCAGATTGGACCGTCAAAACTGCTTGGGCAAGGGAAATATACCAAATCGATTTTACTCACCCGACTGGAACGTGGAGACCGCGATATTCTTCCTCTATATCTTAGCTTTTGCAAATGGAATGGGAAGACCGTATCTTCCATACGCAAAAGGCGATGGGTTGAGTACCATTTGCTCTTTTCTCCATAGGCTCTTTGATACACATTGTTATATTAAGGAGAGTGCCTCGATTTGATATTTGTTGAAAATCGAGGCATATTGCTATAATATCCATAGGTTCAGTTTGAGTATGTATGTGCTAATATCAGGACAAGTATTAGCACATACTTTACTATTTATCTGCACATCTAAGTCAATGCTGGTACTGCTGATATTGTCATCGAAGTATATTCTTCTATATTGCATATAATTTCTCCTGATAATGTATGTCTGAAGTGTCTTTCCCGAAGTATAATGGATGCAATTTTGCTATTTGCGCTATACAAAAATCTGGAATACGGCAATCATTATAGTTAAATGGTGTAAAAATTAAAGTTTATATACACTTTTATTTGCAGTTGCTTTCATTTATGTGAAATTTTCTCTGTAACTTTGCACTCGGACTATATTGCCTTAAATCCGATTTGTCGCAGTCAGACGAGTTCTTTCATGACATAAGGGTAAGGAGGCCTACGCCGGGCTGAGTGTGGCGGAGTCATAACATGACAAAGCAATACGAAGCGGGCGTTGGGTGGGAAAAATAGTCCAGACATAATGAAGGCGTTTATTCGACGCTGTGTTTGAGACTTCCTGTAATCTAGCAAATCACAGAATTTTGGTCTTGAACGTAGCAACGGTAGATGTCCCGGGTGTGATTGTATCACCTCCGTGGAGACCTTGTAAGCACGGATTGTATCCTTTCTGGTACAAAAGAATTGTTTATACAGGTCTCTTAACGGTAATTGATTATTCATATCGGCGTGGGCTCTGACGTTGTCTGTTCAACCAAAATAGGCAATTGCTAGAGCCTCAGGAAGTGGGATAGACAACAGGACGATCTCACGCTTCTTTTTATGTCCATAACGGAGTTCTGTCTAGAATGAAGTTAGGTCATCGATATGAATGTAAATGAGCATACATCTGGTGATATAGACACCCATGGAGGCGGTGAAAGACCTCCCTGCACCGGGCTTACCCCCGATGCCCTCCCCGAAGTTCAAAAGCCGGTTTTGGCAGAGAACTCACAAACAGGGGTGTCCACCAGAAATGCACTGTCGGGAACTGAGGAAGCAGCGAGTGATGGAGTAAATGTAATACCCAATAAAATCATCAAGCGAAAACCGAAAGACGTTCCCCATTGGTATGCTCTCCGTGTTACATACGGTCGCGAAAAGAGAGCATACGATTATTTGATTGGAAAGCATGTAGAGGCATACTATCCAACAATCAAGACCGTCAAAGAAGTTGACGGCAAACGAAAATCCGTAGAAGAATCTCGTCTTCCAAATATATTCTTTGCACGCGGAACGGAAGAAGAGATAAAGTCATTTGTTTACGATAATGTAAACCTCCCCTACCTCCGTTTTTACTATCGTCACTTCCACGAAGGAGCACGAGTTACCAGAGAGCCTCTCATTGTCCCGGATTATCAGATTGAGAGTCTCAAAATCATCTGTGCTTCCGAAGCTGAAGACATTATCCTCGAATTGTCTAATGTCCGCAAATTCGAGCAAGGCCAGACTGTACGTATCATTGACGGCGCATTTAAGGGAGTTGTAGGAAAGGTTGCACGTTATCAAGGTCAGCAGCGCGTAGCAGTCATCATTGATGGACTGTTTACGGTTGCAACAGCATATATACCAACAGCATTTTTAGAGAAGAACGAAGAAAATACATAAATTGATGATTATATCTCCTAATAATTATCATAAACATCCAAAAGAACAGGAATGTTGGTAAGTATCTTAACTATAATGAACATCATTACTTTTGTACTTTACTGGCACGACAAACAATGCGCTCGCAAAGGAAACTGGCGTGTTGCAGAGATTACACTACTTTCCTTCTCGTTCTTTGGAGGTGCATTAGGAGCTTATATAGCAATGCATGGTTTTAGACATAAAACACAGCACAAGAAATTTCAGATTTGTGTTCCTTTGTTTTTAACCATTCAAATCATACTACTGATAATAAATTTATAAAATTATGACTATATCACTAATTGCAAACACTGGCATTCAATTTCAGACTTCAGACTTTGAAATTAAGGCAGAAGAAAGTTTTGTGGATAAAGATGGCAATTTCATCAGTCCTCTTTCTATCAAGGATGAGAATGATTTTGATATGCCTTTGGTGTTCCATGAGAGCTATAACATCATGGATGACGTTTGGACTTTAGAGATGGCTGTAAGCTTCTCTGGAGGACAAATCGTGAGACTCGATGAGTTGAGGAAACATAAGCCTATACCTTATGTTTATACAAATCCAGCTGGCAACGAGTGTATTGTTGACGAAAGTAAGATAGACTTTAGTACTCTTGATGTTCTTGATGAAAAAGACTGCTATAGTGACTATTGTTTTGCAGGTTCTATAACAGAGCGTCTCGCTAAAGGCGAATGTCCCTTGGATGCTATCGAGAATCAGTGGTTGCCAATGCCAATGTTTGAAAAAGACACCATGGGTAATAGCGTATTTGGTCCTACAGGATGGTGTAGAATGAAACTCGTTCCTGTTTCCAGGATAAAGAATATCAGACGTTATCATATTGTTTGGGCATTTGACACTACATCTGTTAAGAACGATATGTCTGGCGTGAAACCATTCTTTTATGATGGTGAAGGAGAAAAGCAATACTCTATCAGTAATGACATTTCTCTCCTCTTCAACTTCTTCTCACCAAAACCATACGATTGCGAGTGGGTTGACGAATATATTGCTTCTCTTATTCATGGCAACAAGGAAAATACCGAATTGGTATCAGCAGAGGGAGAGGCATCACATTTCAAATATATTGCTTATTATATTACTATTGTATCATATCTCCAGAAGATGGGGTTGACTCCTAATGTAATACTCTATTCAGATGAAGAAGAGTCAAAGCCTGTTGACCTTGTTCTTGATATTGGTAATTCTCGTACATGTGGTGTGTTGTTTGAGAATGCTGACTTTACAAAGGTTGACATGCTTCAACTTCAGGATTTGTCAGAACCGTGGAAGGTTTACAAGAAGCCTTTCGATATGCGTCTTGCATTCCACCACTGCAAATTCGGTGAGATGGATGTTCCTGATCAGTTCTCTTGGCAGAGTTTCCTGCGAGTTGGTGACGAAGCCATCAAACTGATTTACAAGTCACGCCCAGCAAATGGCGTAGCACAAAGAACTACGAACTATTCAAGTCCAAAGCGCTATTTGTGGGACAATAAGCAATTCGATGGACAATGGGGCTTCCTTACCACAGAAGAAGATGATAATTCATCTTTGAATCACTATATCAACATCAAGGGGCTTTCAGAGCAGTTTGATAGTGATGGAACACTTCGCAGGAACAAAAACGGTGGTATCTTCAGTTCTTTTTCACGTCGTTCGTTGATGACATTTGTCATGATTGAAATTTTCCAACAAGCAAATTGCCAAATCAATAGCTCACAGTTCCGTGAAAAGCGTGGTGACGTAAACATACCTCGAAAACTGAGAAGCATCATCATCACTTGTCCTACCGCAATGCCAAAGGAGGAACAGATTATTCTCCGTCAGTGTGCAGAGGATGCATACATCTCACTATTGCGTTGCAAGGATCCTGACTTGTATTACCAACCATATGACCCAGAAGAATGGAAGGACAAAATTCAGATTATTCCTTCAGTTAAAGACTTGTCTGTCAATCCAAACAATCCTGCAACTCAGCGTATCAAAACTGAATGGGGATATGACGAAGCAACATGCTGTCAGTTGGTTTACTTGTATGCAGAAGTAGCTCAACGTTACCTAAACCACTGTGAGGATTTCTTCAACTTGTATGGTCATGTTCGTAAGGATTTTGTTAACGATGGTTATAACCGAAAAACATTGACAATCGGCTCTATCGATATTGGTGCAGGTACAACCGACCTTATGATTTGCTCATACATGTATGATGATAAGGGCGTATGCAAACTAACTCCGAAGCCTCTTTTCTGGGATAGTTTCTACTATGCCGGTGATGATTTGCTTGAAGAAATCGTTCGTGCTGTTATCATCGAAGGTCAAAACAAGGGCATAGGACAAGTTTATGAAGGTCCTATTTTTAACGCCATTTGCTCAAACTACATGGCATTGTCTGATGAAGATTTTGTAGAAGCCCTTAACTTAAAAGGCAAAGTTGGCCTTCACAACCTCTCTGATGCAGAGAAGAGCGATATTAAATATATGTATGCATCGCGCGAGACATCCGAACGTATTCACAACTTCTTTGGCAAGGATAAGGCTTTGATGGATTACAAGGACAGGATTATGCGTCAGGACTTCAACGTTCAGGTATCTGTACCTATGGGACTGAAGATGCTTGACATGTTGAGACTTGGAAGAAAGTCTATGCGTTTGAAGTACGAAGACTTCTTCAATGAACTACAACCAGCAAGCTTCATCCTTGAACACTTTGCTAAGCATTTCAGCCTTGTTGCTAATGATAAGACATACGTGGATTTCGATTTCAAGAAAATTATCTGGAACTTCGATACAGAAGCACTTTCCAAGATTGTCATTGCAAAGATAGAACCACTGATGAAGCAACTTGCTATTGTGCTCAATACATACAACTGTGACATAGTTCTTCTTGCAGGCAAGCCAACATCACTTACAGCAATTACCGATTTGTTCTTGAAGTACTATCCTACATCACCAAACCGTCTCATTCGCCTGAACGACTATCGAGTTGGCGAGTGGTATCCTTTCGCTGACGGCTTGGGCTGCTTTAAGGATCAAAAGTCATTGGTTGCTATCGGTGCAATGATTGGTTACATGTCTTCTAACGGTGGCATCAATGGTTTCCACATGGATATGACCCACTTGAAAAAAAACATGGTATCAACGGCTAATTACATGGGGCTGTACAATACCGTAAATCAGAAGGTGGCAGAAGCAATGCTTACACCAGATCAGAATACTGCAACATTTGAAGTTCACGGATTTCCACTCTTCATTGGTTGTAAACAACTTGTATCACAGTTCTATCAGGCACGTCCTTTGTTCGCTCTTGATTTGGCGGAAGACGTTGACCTACACACTGTATCACTTCCTCTCAAGATCTCTGTCGTCAGAAACTATTCTCAAGAGAAAGAAGTTCTCAAGATTGTTTCTGCTGTAGATTCCATGGGAAAACCATTCTCTGTTCAGAAACTCAGATTCGGAGTTCAGAGTCTTGCAAGCGATAGTGCTTACTGGCTCGACAAGGGTGAGTTTGTTTTGAGTATTAACGGATAATATAAGAACTATAACGATGAACGATATAATCGAAACAAAAAATCAGGAACTGATACAGAACGTAACAAGCCAGATTAGTTCCATCAACAACTTCATAAGTTGGGCAGATAACCATCTGCAGCAAAGCCGCCGTGAAGAAACATTTAAGAAGTTGGTGAATGTTCGTAGGCAGTTAAAGAGACTTCGGTTCTCTCTTGAAAGCAATCCTGCTATTGCGGCGTTTGGTGAGAGCCAGAAGGGTAAGAGTTATGTAATCAGTTCACTGCTTGCCCGTAAGGGGCAGCAGTTCATGGTCAACGACCCTAAAACAGGTGAGACATACAACTTTGTAGAACAACTCAACCCTATTACACGTGATACAGAGGCAACAGGTGTGGCAACTCGTTTTACAAAAGTATACGAGGTGCCAAATGACAGCTTCCCTATTATGGTGAAGGTTCTTTCTATTGCGGACATGCTTCAGATTCTTTGTGACACTGCATATAATGATGTTAAGTCACATTCTGTTATCGACCGTGAAGACATAGATGAGTTCATGATTGCTCAGGAACGTCGTTACAAAGGTTCACCTAATGTACAGGATGTTCTTGACGAAGATGACATTATGAATGTTCGTGAATATGTAGAGGATCATATTGGTATTACAAAGGCTAAGGAACTTCTTGATTCTCGTTATTTTGATGTTCTTGCTCGTATTATTCCACATGTACAGCCACGCGAATGGCCACAATTGATGTCAAAGCTTTGGTACGATAATTCCGACATTACAAGTTTGTTTATAAGAATGCTTCAAGGCTACGAAACTCTTGGATTCTCAAAGAAAGTATATATTCCTATCTCTGCGCTCTTGAACACCACTACAACTTTGATGAGTTCTCTCTGTCTTCAGAAACTGGATGTTTCATCACCTACAACCGGTAATGTGGATCCCAATATGGGTACAGACCTTTTTACAGAAGACCAAAAGATTGTAGAAGGATTCTCAAAGAGCGTACTCTCTTCAATTGCAGCAGAAGTTGTATTCCAGATTCCAAAGGAAACTATTGCGGAGGAACTTATCTATAATACAGAAGGCATCCTTGATGACGGGAACCGCCAAAGACTCTTGTCTAAAGGGTGGAATAAGAAGGTTAGCAAGGAATTCCTGAACACTGTTGACATCTTCGACTTTCCTGGTGCTCGTGCAGCCCTTGAACTTCAGGAAGAACAGATTAAGATTGAACTCAACAATAAAATGATGCTTCGTGGCAAGGTTCGTTACCTATTTAATAAATATAGTGATGAAAGACTTATCAACGTTTTGATGCTTTGCCATGACCACATGCAGAATGGACCTACCGTAATGCCCGGACTCGTAGAGCAATGGATAAAACAGAATATGGGTGCGTCCGTTCGTGAGCGCACTGCCTTCCTTGACAAGAGTATCGTATCACCACTCTTTATGATTGCCACAAAGTTCAATATGGATATGAGCCATTCTGTACAGAGTGGCGGTGACGATCAGATTGAGAAGCGTTGGGAAGATAGATACCAAAAAGTTCTTTACGAACAGGTTCTTCAGGCAGACAGTCTAAGTTGGTTCAAGAATTGGACAGAACGAGGCGGTTTCAAGAACACCTATCTCCTGCGTGACTACAAATGGTCTGGAATCAATGGTAATCGACTTTTTGAAGGCTTTGAAACAAGTGGGATCGAGACAACAGAGATTGACACCACATTCCATCAGCAACTTCGCCAGAGTTTTGTTACAAGTCCATACGTAAATACATTCTTCGAGGATCCTGAACTTGCATGGGATGCTGCAGCTACAATGAACAACGATGGTGCTACACGAATCATCGAGAATCTTGGAATCGTTGCTGCCAATGCAAAGGAAAGTCGTCTGTATAAATACATTTCAGAGGTTAAAGGACTTCATGCGCAGACATTGCAACTCATGGTGGAATACTATCATGACGAAAATGATGAAAATGTTCTCCAAAAAGCAATTTCACGCAGTGGGGCTATCGTTGCAGAGTTTGACGTTGTCTGTGGTAAAGACAACTATTTCTTCGGAAGAATGATTCAGAACCTTCAAGTAAGTGAGAACTACGTATTCGACTTCTATTATAATCAGTTGAACAACACCAAGATGATAGTTGAACGTGATATGAAAGAGTATGACTTGATTCTTTCACGTTGCCATGGAAGAATATCTGCATCAAATTCATACGAGGATAATCTTGAAATACTCCGACAAGAATACCACTATCCAACTGTTTTGGATTGTAAGGAGTTCTTTGAGAATGTCAAGGGTATCTCTCTTGAAAAATTGTTTGAATGCAACTTTAAGCAGAAGAGCAATTCAGAGCAGTTGGCAGAAGGTATCATTGCTAAGTGGATTGAAGATGTAAAAGCCCAGAAAAACCTGAAGTTTTATGAAGCTGAAGGTTGTAACACTCTCACAGTCCTTGACATGATTGAAAATATAAAGGCTGTTGTTGATACAACAAACCTCACAGGTATTATTGCAAAGACCATAAGTCCATTTGTTGACGCAATCAACGCTCCTCACCAAATTCTGGATATGATCGCCGATACTACGGCAGAGATTATCAATGAGTTCGTTGTTACATTTGGTTACAACTACTACTCTCCTGAGAAGATTGCAGATCTTAAACTTATCAACGAGAAAAATAATCTCCACCTATCATTTGATTATGGTATGGCAGATAAAGTTCCAATGTCAAATGAAGAGCTTTCAGACTTGTTCGATGACATACGACCAACAGAAGAGAACACGATGCTCACATCTCTACCATCGTTTATCAACTACAACAAGTGGATTGATTTGCTTCTGATTTCATTCATCGCTTCATACAATGTGCCAACTATGATATAGAAGCAAATCGGCAGTTGGGAATTCTGCTCAATTCATATAAAGAACTTGCTTGATATTATGGATATACATCGTTCGTCAATAAAAGACTTTGTAATGCCAAAAGTAAAGTCTGTCATTGTGATAGACTACTATGAGGGAATACAAGGTATGTTGGCATCCAGAGGAGATTTTCCATACGATGACTTTCTGGCAAATCCAAGGATGCGTACCCAAACTGAGATTATTTGGGCAACAGACGTTTTCTCCAGCCGTCCATCATTGCTATGCGACATCAAAGGAGAGCTCAAAGACAGGTATTCTTATGTCCTTAAGGAACGAATAAATGCAATTGAGGCAATTATTGAGTCATTAAAAACAGAAGACGGAGGTGTAGCATTAAGCGAACTTCTCTCAAAAGCTATTTCTTATATTGACGAACGTTCTGTATATTGTGGTGACGGCAACATCGTAGTTGTCAACTGGGGACTTATTCCAAGAAGACCAGATCTTGGTTCAGGTAGCATCTATCGTAGTGGAAAGCTTGTTGGCAATTGGGGAAAATTCCAACCAGTGCCACAGGTTCTTGAAAAACCGAACATCAAGGAAGAACCAAGGGGCGATGAACCTGAAGTAAACGTGGAGCCTGTTATTTCTGTCCCTCCTATTTCTGCCTCATCTCCTGTAACTGAAGATATTCCTGTTGTTGAACATGAAATTCCTGTCGAAAACGCCCCAAAGAAAACTGTTCAACCAGTATCTCCACAGATTGTGAAATCTCCACCTGTTGTACAGACTGAAAAGGTTGGGATTCCAACACCAACGGAGAAAAAGGAAGAAGAAAAGAAAGAAAATCCTAAGAAGCCTGAGGCATCTATAAAGGATAAAGAAAATTCTGACAACAAAGATGCTGGCAAAAATGCTAAAGACACTAAAAAAGAGGACGAATATAATTGGAAGTCATTCTTTGGTGGATTATGGCAAGGATTAAAGTTCTTCTTCCGTAAGATCTGGTGGCTTTTGCTGTTGCTATTGTTACTTTTGGCAGTCCTCTTCTTCTGCAAAGGTTGTCAAGGTCCGATTTCTCAAATCAATCCTTTCTATAATCCTTTGCCAGAAAATCCAAGGATTCTACCTATTGAAAGTGGTGCTGTAGGAATGAGTGCAGACGGAATGACACAGATTGCAACAGACCGTTTGAACATAATACTTGAAAAAGAGAATGATAACACCATGTTAGAATGGGCAAAAGCCTTTAAGAAGGAATACAGTAGCGAAGATTACGAAATCTTCTACTATAATGAAGAATTCTATAATCTTCAGATCAAAGTTCCATCGGCAGAACGCGAACAGATAAAGAAGGAGATAAAACAAAAACTAAGTGGATTCTCATTTGATGTGTTCGACGAAACGGTTTTTAAGACAGAGGCAGTCTCGTTCAACGATCCTGAACTGTCTAACCAAGCACACGCATGGTATCTAAATGCCATTGGAGCCATAGATGCTTGGAATCTTACATTAGGAGATCCCGATGTTATCGTGGCAGTCGTTGACAATGGTTTTGACACAACACACCCGGAATTTCAAGGCAAGATTATTCGCCCATTTAATGTATTAACCCAAGACGCTAATCTTCGTCCAATCTTAACAAAAGAGGGAGAAAATGCACATGGAACTCACGTTGCCGCAACTGCCGTTGGTAATTGCAATAATGGTCAAGGCCTTATGGGTATAGCTCCCAAATGTAAGCTTATGCCAATTCAGGTCGGAAATGACAACCCAGAGGGGAGCATGAGTAATCAAGCTATCATGGAAGGTGTTCTATATGCAATAAATCAGGGAGCAGACGTTGTCAACGTATCATTAGGAATGTACACCCCCGATGCGGTAAAGGGAATGTCTGAAGGTCAACAATTAAACTACATAAGCAGCTCCATGAAACAAGAAGAACTTATGTGGGCAAAGATCTTCGAGAAAGCTAAACAACGTAATTGTATTATTGTCTTTGCTGCTGGTAACGACAATGTTATTTCTGGTATCAATCCCAAGAAACGCAGTAATGAATCTATCCGAGTTTCCGCTGTAAACACAGAGCTAACAAAGGCAAAATTCAGCAATTATGGTATTTACCCTAATCTGAACAGAATATATTCCACAATTTCAGCACCCGGTGTGGAAATCTTCAGTGCAGCACCTCATGGAAAATACGCAAACATGCAAGGTTCTAGTATGGCTGCTCCTATTGTTACAGGTGCAGTCGCATTGATGAAGAGTATTGATAGGAATATTACCTTAGAGCAAGCTGTGAAGTTCATGCAAGAAACAGGTAAGAATGTAGGAAGTTCTATTGGTCCGATGCTGAACCTTAAAAAAGCTGTAATGCGAGCAAATGGTCAGAATGCTCCTACCGAATGCGAGGAAATTACAGAAGAATTAAAGCGACTGCAAGCAAAAATTGATAGTTTGGTGGCTTTATGTCCTGATGCTGGAGAACCAGCAGACACATTAAAGTATGACAAAGCTGTAAAAGATAAGCACGGATTAGACGGACTATGGAAATCCACAACCAGTTTGGTCTCTGTTTCCGATAACACACCTATAAAGTTGTATATGGAGTTCAAGAAACTGAACGGAATTTTGACGATTGTCAACAAAGGATCAAAATATACAGCCCCACTAAAAGCGAGCATCAAGAACAACAAAATTTATATTACCCAATCTTCGCCAGCTCGATGTGGAGAAGATACCTTCCTTGCATATAAATATGTATGTAGTGCAGACAGAAAGGGAAATCTCGTATGCAATGCTACAAGTTCGGAAAATGCAGTAAGTTTCAATCTTGTAAGCTGGCTGTTAGACGGATCTCCGAGCCGGGGAGTCCAGAGCGGGGGGGGGAGGGGGGGGGGGGGGGGGGGCTGGGGGGGGGGG
>JAJPZU010000036.1 GCA_021204165.1 Prevotellaceae bacterium | reverse complement strand
ATATACATGAGGAGTCTGTCGAATACGTCTGCTAATATATACAAGTCACACATGAGGAGTCTGTGAACACACCCACTAACCATACATGAGGAGTCTGTCGAAAACACCCTGCTAAATATAAATATATACGAGGAGTTTGTTGAATTATCTACTTGAATTCAGCAATTTATAATCATCTTAAAACAGCTTCTAAAGTCGTCTTTTAATAAAATACAAGCACTTCCTGAGGCGGAAATAGAAGTTCTCCACAAATCTGAACATCGAATACGACTTAAACGGATAATATCCCAACTTTCTTTTCAATCCGAACTTGATTCTTCGTCTCTCGACGGTTTGCAGGTGCATAGCTATCCGCCTTTCAATCTCTTCACACTCCGCAGAAGTGAACTTGTTCCGGTGCTGATAAAAGAGCCAATATGCCCCCACAATATTCAGCCACCTGTGATTCTCGTAGAAGTCAAGCACATATTCCGCATCATGCAAGTTACCCTTCTTCATTTCCTCTTCGAGCTGTCTCTTCATGCTGAGATTTGCATCCATGTAATCAAACCTCAAAATGGTACACGCATTCGTCATTGAAGCAGCGTGCTGCCGATAATAATATTCGCCATCACACATAACCACTTTTCTCGAATGCAAGTAGTGCATCCTCGTTGTGTTGTCATCGCTGTACAGACGGCAGGACGTATCGTAAGGATATGCCTTGTGGATTTCTGAAGATACGACATACAGCCCATGCAGACTCCAGTCAAGACTAAGGCGAAAGGCCTCCTCCCCGTCAAGAACAGTCTTGTCGGTCTTATTATCATACAGCCTTACCTCTCCGCTGTCTTCATAATACTGCATCAGTCTGAAAACAGCGCAATCGGCATTCTTCACAGTCCGGATAGCCTCGTATGCTTTTTCAAGAGCGTCAGATGCCAGCCAGTCGTCACTGTCCAACATGGTTATGTATTCACCATCAGCATAGCCTAAACCCAAATTGCGCGCCACAGCCTGCCCTACGCTCCGTTCCGTCCGCAAAAGACAGATCCGGCTGTCCCTGTCCGCATATTCTTTAAGAATGGTCATGGAACCATCCGTCGAGCAATCGTCAATGCAGATAATCTGAATGTCTCTCAACGTCTGCATACAAAGGGAGTCAAGACACTGACGCAAATATTTCTCCGAATTATATACCGCTGTTAAAACCGTAATCTTACTCATTCTCTCCTACCCTTTCTAAAATTCAGTTTATTTCCTAACTTGTTTTTCAATTCATGTATCAAAGTTGTCTCCCTACGCAACACCCTGAATGAAAAAAACAACGACACTGACAACACTGTTATCCCTATCAGCCATCTGAGCAGCACAGTCATTTGCAATGCAACATACACAGCCGCAACAAAAAGGACGAATTGTATGATGTAGAACTTCAAAGGGGCAAGATTAAACTTGAACTTGTATTTCAATCTATAAAATACATGTATGATGACAAAATCGAAGAAGCCACCCAGCGACAATGCCCATCCGGCACCTATCAGTCCATACATTCTGAATGCCAAAGGAACAACGACAGCAATAAACACATCATATAAAAGTTCCGTCAGCATATACATCTTGGAATCTCCCTTGGCAAGCGGAAGATAAGCGGCAGGAAGTGTCAATGCTTTGAAGAACATAAAGAAAGATGCGCTTATCGCCATAGGAACCGCCGCCATGAAGTCATCCGAATAAAGAACTGTGATTATCAAAGGCATGGCAACGACAAAGAATATCAGACATGGCGCAATTAAAAGCACGCAGACTTCAATCTGCTGGTTCACCGTATGGTTCATCCTGACAAAATCGTGCTCCGCCGCCGAAAGCCGGGGAAAGTAATCCGCTTCAATCGCCACGAAAACAAGGGAAGCATAGCTCACCGCCATTACATAGCCGGTATTGTACAATCCTACGTCTGCAAGCTCCCCGATACGCAATATGGAAGTACTTATCACATAATCGGCTCCTTGTCCGAACAAGCCTGCAATGATATATGCCACACCCAGCTTTATCATAGGCACTCCCTTGGCGATATTGCTGATTGACCGAATCGAGGTTTTCCACGGAACCACTTTGGTGGAAAACTTCAAATGGACACATAGCACAGCGATATTTCCCGCCACAAGCGACAGTACAATTCCTTGTATTCCAAAGAAAAAATAAACAGGAGAACAAACCAGCAGGGTGGCAAAAGCAGCAAACACAGATATAATAGCCGCTTTCTTCAACTGCTTCATGCCTTTAAGTATGGCAATTTCGCCACCGGTCAGCGCCATAGATGCCACCACAGGCGAAAGCAAACAGAAAGTAAGTGTATAGTCATAATTCTTAAATGTCCACAAACTTATCCACGGTGAAAGAACACAACACACGAACATTCCAAACAACGCTGTCAGCAGACTCCATGTCCGCACCGTATTCACAAAATCAACGACCTGTTTCTCGTCTCCCGCATCAAACAACTCTGCCACATGACGCACCGCACTGAAGGAAATGCCAAAATTCGTTGACTGATTAATCAGATTCATCACCTTATTATATATACTGACCAGTGCTATGCCGGAAGGTCCGAGGAGCAGAGCGGCAATCTTATTGCGCACAATACTCATCAGCATCGTAATTCCTTGTACACCACCAAATAATCCGGTGTACTTTATGACATGGTCGTATGTCGTGTCATTTTCCAGTTCAGTGTATATACCCTTGTTTTCCATCTGCTACTTTAACAAACGCAAATTTACGTTCTTTATTTGAAAGAAAGAAGAAAAAAGTTCACTGTCAAATACATTAGCTCCACATTTCGGATGTTTTATTCATCCTAATCAATAAAAATGTGTTACTTTGCACATCACATAATATAAAATCAGAAATCCAAAGAATATGAAAATAGTAATCCTTGACGGCTTCACCGTCAATCCCGGAGACCTATCATGGTCTGCACTTGAATCATTGGCAGAAGTGGAAGTGTATGACCGCACATCCGAAGATCAGATTGTACCGCGTTGTAAAGGAGCTGAAATAGTTCTTACGAACAAAGTTGTGCTCGATTCGTCTGTGCTCAATCAACTTCCACGGCTTATGTATATAGGTGTATTGGCAACCGGATATAATGTGGTTGACCTTGAAGTGGCAAGCCGACAGAGCATCGTAGTCACGAACATTCCGTCCTACAGCACCGACAGCGTCGCACAAATGGTGTTCTCCCATCTGCTCAACATTGTGAGCAGAACAGACCATTATGCCCAAGAAAACCGCAACGGACGCTGGAGCAAGAACGAAGATTTCTGTTATCTTGACCACACGTTGTCGGAACTGGCAGGAAAGCGAATGGGAATCGTCGGACTCGGAAATATCGGAATGGCTGTCGCCAAAATTGCTTTGGCATTCAACATGGAAGTCATTGCCTACACATCAAAAAGCGAAGAAGAACTCCCGGAAGGTGTGCGCAGTGTCACTATGGAAGAACTTTTCACCGGCAGTGATGTCATAAGCCTGCACTGTCCGCTCACAGAAAGCACCCGACATCTGGTGAATGCGTCGCGCCTACATACAATGAAACCGTCCGCCATACTAATCAATACCGGACGCGGTCCTCTCGTCTGCGACCAAGATGTTGCCGACGCTCTCAACAGCCACACCATTGCCGCGTATGCCGCTGACGTTCTCACCGAAGAGCCTCCAAAAGCAGACAATCCGCTGCTGACTGCCAAGAACTGCTATCTGACTCCGCACATTGCATGGGCCACATACGAAGCACGGCAACGTCTCATCAATATCTGTGTGGAGAATGTAAAAGCATTTATCGAAGGAGAACCAAAGAACCAAGTCAACTGACCGGAAGCAATAAAGCAACAAGAACGATAAAGGAATATCCGTAAAAACAAAATCGGCTTTTCCGGATCCTCACAAAAAGGGGCATGTCAATCGACATGCCCCTTACTTATATGCTCAAATAACTTTCAAACATGAAGTTACTTGACAAGCACTTTCTTAGTTACCACTTTACCGTCAGTAAGAGTAACCTTAACAATATTAAGACCCTTCTGAGGAGCATCGAGAACAGCACCGTTCACACCGTAGTACTGAACATTTGCAATATTCTCAGCAGCAACACCTTCGATGCCTACAGGAACCACAAACGTAATCACTACATCAATCACAACAGCCTTGTTGCCATAGGTGAATCCCCACTTAGCGGTATAAACTTCACCTGCCTGATGAGTCTCGTCATAACATCCGATATAGTCGATAGTTCCTGAAGCCGGCTCCTGAATCTTGACACACACTCCACCTGCAGTTCCCCAGCCGGCAGCATCACCGTCTGCATTACGCCAGCCGTCTGTAGTGTTCTTCACAAAGCTTCCGTCAGTGACATTGACAATGTACTGTTCAGCCTCGCTGATAGATTCAATTCCAAGAGCTTCTGTCACAGCAGCCACATCAAACTCAGCAGTAGTTTCGCTATAAGCTGTTCCAGCCTCTTCGTTATGATTTACTGTAATAGTCTTCACAATCTCATAATCTATTACGACAGGAGCCACAAATGTGATGTTCGTGTTGACAACCACAGTATCTGTTTCTGTTACCACAGCCCATGCAGCTGTATATACAGTACCTTCAGCCGGCTCATTGTTAGGGAATGTACAGATATTAATATTGTCTTCAGAAACAGTGGCATCAAACTTCACACAAACATAAGCATTGTCGCCCCACTTCTCAAACGCACCTTCCGCATTGCGCCATCCGTCATATACTGCCATTGCATTCTCCACGTATGTACCGTCAGGGTTTACACCACGGACATTCTCGCCAGAAATAGCTTCCAAGCCGAGTTTCTCACAGATGTCTGCAATATCAACAGTAGCAGTCTGTGCTCCATAACCGAGATTAACCTCACGCTCTACATCCACATTGATAACATACATGTGAGTTTCTTCAGACTTGATTTCCTCGATTATCCATGCAGCATTCTCATTGTCAGCTGCCTTATCACCGTAACAAGTAGAACCTGCATCAGTATTATCAGAAGCGATAGCACCATTCATACCCTTGATTGTGTACAAACCGTCACCAATAGATGCAATTGTCCATGCAGCCTTGTTTTCAGCTGTTGCAGACATAGTCCACTTGTTTGTTCCTGCATAACCGACATATTCACCGTCAGCATCAGCAATGTAATAAGTACCGTCACCCACAGCTTCAAATTTAAGCGGCGCAGCCTCAGCCTCAATCGTCACACCTCCATTAAGAGTCAGATAATTACCGGAAGCGTTCTGCTTGATAGTATATTCAGCATCAGCCTTAGGAGCAGTTGCCGGTGTAGCGGCATACACTTCAGTGGCAGCATTAAGAGCTTCAATGGCAGCGGAAACTTCTTCTTCAGTTGCTTCTGCATTGTCTGCCACAGTCTGAGCCTCAGCTACTGCAGCTGCATAAGTGTCAAGAGCGGAAGTCGGAATCATGAAGAGAGCATCGCCCACATTCACCTTTGCTTCAACCACTTTGTTTGCAGCCTCTATATTTGCCTTGAGCTGGATAAGCAACAACTCTGCATTGCTCACAGCCTTTATATCCACCTTGTCGAAGAAAAGGTGCTGGCAGGCACCAGAGCCGGCACCCGGAGCTGCGAATCCAAGAGACAGCACACCACTTGTCTGTTCTGTAAGTGTGAACTGAACAATCTCATTGGTCCACTTGCCTACAGCATATACCTTGTTCGGAGCCAAATATTCAGTTCCGTCTTCTGCAATGAAACCGATAAGATTCTTTACTGTTGCAGAAGTTCCTCCTACATTATATACAGGAATAGTCAGCACATAGTTTCCGGCAGGGAGAGTCACCTTCTGCGTATATTGAGCAGATGCACTCCATACACCAATCACACCCAGTGCATTGCCGGTTGCTTCACCTTCCGGATTAGTTGCAGGCACATTGTAACCTGTACCACCCAACCATTGTTCTGAACCGTATGCAAAGAGACCGCCGGCACGAGCATCACCGTTTTCACTGATAGCCCATCCCTCCACATCAAGCAACTGGCTGTAAGTGGTATTGTTACCAGCCATATCCTTCGCATAAGTACAGATACCGTTATCAACAGGAGCACCCTCGGCAAAGTCAAGATTAGAAGAAATATGATACTCTGCATAGTTGACATTCTTGAATGCAAGCCAACTGATGTTGTTGCCTTCCTCCACATTGAAGCTGATTGCCAAATTGCCTTCAGCATCTGTCTTGCCGTTAGCCACAGCTTTCATCAGATACATCTGTGACGTTCCAATCTGTTCACCTTTGGTTACATCAACCGGTGTACCGTCTCCGGCAGTAAGCGTGATTCCGGCAGGAGCCTCTGTCACACCATTCTTGATACGTACACGTACCAGTGCAGATACAGAATACATTTTGTCAGCTTCAAGTCCGACAACGGTAGCAGTCTTTGTAGTTACATCCAAAGAATTGCCATCTCCAGTCCAGTATTCAAAGAACGGAACCTTAAAGTCTGAACCGTCATTTTCACCTTCCGTTGACCATGTGTTGATATACAAATTTGTATCGAAGTCCTTCGTACCCCATGCAGAAAGCAAGAAGTCATCATAGTCGTTAGCAGCACGCCATACCTGAAGAGAATTAGGATTTACCACTGTTTCTGTAAGTTCTCCTGCTTCCCACTTTGCCAAGTAGTCGTCAGCAGCAGCCTTGAATGTGTCGTAAGCCTCAGTTGTATAGACATTTGTAGAATTCAAAAGTGCATATCTTGCATCAATGGCAGCTTTATTGGAAGCATAATGCACAACAGATGTCTGCGCTGATGCGACGGCATCGTTCAAAGCCGAAATAGCAGCTGCCAATGAGGCAACATCTTCATTGTCAACACTAAGTTCAAGCGCAGCGTTAAGCATACCCTCTGCTTCAAGAGACATAGCTTCTTTGAGAAGTCCTTCTGCCGTAGCCTTGGTTGTAGCATATATTTGCTGATACTCTTCAAGAGCAATGTCACCATAGTAAGTAAGTGAAACGTTGTCAATACCCATCCAGTTGTTCACAGCTGCTGTTTGATCCAAACCGATTTCAATCTTATTTCCTGCCACAACAGTACGAACCGTATAGGCAGTAGGAGCACCCTCCGTGAGATATGTCTTGTCCAAATTAGCATAAACATAGTGAGCACCCTCACTAAAAACATTGGCAAATGCACAGATAGAAAGTTCATAAATACCGTTAGGAATGTTCTCTATCACTTGATACATCTTTCCTGTATAGTTGCTTGGATTCCAGTTTTCCCAGAACTTTCCGGTAAATGCACCTTGCTGATTGGAAGCCAAAGCACTGTTTTGTGCGCCGGTAGTTGTCACCCAAGGGTCTTTGGTCGAATCAAATGTACCATTGACAACGAAGTCTGTGAGGACAGGATTGTCTTCTGTCGCACCTGCCACCTTTGCTGTGTTATCGGCAAGGATTTCTTCAGCAGTCTGTGCAGAAACTGATGCGAAACCTCCCGACAGCATTGCAAGAGATAAAAGTAAATTGTACTTCATTTTGATTAAAAATTTAGTTAGAAATAAGGTTTATTAATCCCTCTATTTATTAGTGTTAATAATTATTACTTGGCAAATATAGATAAAATACAAACATTATCACAAGAAACAAAAGGAATAAAAAAAGTTAAATATTCCACAAGCAACTACTTCTAACTGTTTATATAGAAAGTATTTATACATCAAATGCAGTTTTTAATATTACTTTTATTAAAAACTGCATTAAGCTATTTGGTATGATGGTTGTGTTCCTCCTTAATATTAAGTTTTTTTATGGAATGAGGGTGTGGCGCGTTAGCGACGGAGAAGTCTGTCGAATCACAACCACTCCTCCCGGAGGAATACATTATAATACTGCCCTCTTCAAGAAGATGCTGTGATCAATACATGCAGGAAGTTCCTCCGCATAATGCGTAACCATAATCAATGTCTTGTTCTTGCGCCGGCAGAAAGTTTCTATCACGTCCTTCACCATTCTCCTGTTATACATGTCAAGTCCATGCAAAGGCTCGTCGAGGATAAGCAGCGAAGGGTCTTTGACAAAAGCACGTGCCAGCAGTACAAGCCTCTGCTCACCGCTCGAAAGTTTCAGGAATGTAGTGTCACGATATTTCTTTATACCGAAAATGTCCATCCAAAACTCGCATACCCCCATCTGTTCAGGCTTAGGACGCTTGTAAAGCCCGACAGAATCGCTAAGTCCGGATGCCACAATTTCCACAGCAGGCAAATCTTTCAGATAGGCGCGGTGCATTTCAGGACTGATATATCCGATATGTTTCTTTATGTCCCATATAGTCTCACCACTTCCACGACGCTGCCCGAACAGCACGATGTGATTGGCGTATGCCTGCAAGTTGTCGGCACAAACAAGGCTCAGCAAGGTCGATTTCCCCGCTCCGTTCTCACCGCTCAAAGCCCACCTCTCGCCGTTCATCACCGTGAAGTTCAGTTTGTCAAGTATGACATGACTCCCATACTTGATACACACGTCTTTAAAATCAATCACATGCTCCGTCCCTTTCTCCGCCTCACAATCTTCTCCCTCCGCATACGGCAAGTCAAGAATGGCATCTTCCTTTGCCACATCAAGCACCCTCACAGGCAACTCATCCGCTTGCTTTTTATATTCCTCCAAAGTGACTTTAGGCAACATATCCATATCGCTCACAGGTATCACATGAGTCACAAAAGAAGGAATGTCGTCCGTCTTGGAGAGCACAAGAATCAAAGTCATTTCAGTCTCTTCCGACAGCATGGCAAGAAGCTCATGCAGCTGCTGCCGCGCCTGCACATCAAGCCCAATGAAGGGATTGTCCATGATGAGCACACGAGGATTGGAAAGCAGAGTCTTGGTTATCTGAAACTTACGAAGTTCTCCGCTACTGAGCATAACAATATGTTTATCGACAAGCCTGTCGAGAGAAAACATGTCATAGAGTCTTTTCCGCAAAGCCCTGCGCTCATCCAACAGAGCTTTCCGTTCCGAGTCGTCCAGTCCCACATCCGTAGCCACACTGTGCTCTGCAATCCGGAAAGACTCGTCAAGAAGTTCTCCGGCAAGCGGAATGCCTTCCATGTCATGCTGGTTCCATCGCTGCTGATAATAATACTGTCCGTCATTCGTGCCATAGCTGTCACGGAAAGTAATATACTTGATGTTGTCGCTCACCATTCTCGACCGTCTTGGCGAAAAATCATAATTCACATGAGTGATGAGCAGCGGATGTTTCTCCGTTATCATATCTACAAGCATACTCTTGCCGGAACCGTTGTTCCCCACAATGGCAATCTGCTCACCCGCCAATATCTCCAGATTAACGGGTGTCTTCATTCTATAAAGCGGATGACGAGCCACTCCGTCTTTGATTTCTATAATCTTCTGCATAATTCATTCTTTGTTTGCCGGCAAGTCCATAGAAGCGTCATCCACATTCTTTCGCCTCGCCACATCGGGAGCGCAAAGTTATATAAAATCAACGAAACACAGAAAGCATTCATACATATATAGAATATCAGATTA
>JAJPZU010000002.1 GCA_021204165.1 Prevotellaceae bacterium | reverse complement strand
CCTAACTTAGGGGAGGAGCCTATATACCTATCGCTGAAAAGACTATGAAGCGGACATATAGCACTGACAGCGAGCAAAGTAACTTGGCTCCTCCCCTAAGTTAGGGGAGGTGGCGCGTAGCGACGGAGGAGTCTGTCGAAAACATCCATATAATATATTAGGAGTCTGTCGAATACACCCACAAATATATGCAAGTCACACATGAGAAATCTGTTGAGAACAAGCATATAAATAGCATCAGGCATCCGTCGAATAAATTCACTTAAAAAGCATTCCTACTGCCTGTCGTTCTGCATTTCCACCAACCTGTAGAACTCATTCCGGAGTTCCGCCTGTTGCTTGAACACACCTGTGAAATGTGCCACGCACATGTTGCCTTCGTTGCGCACTCCGCGCATCGCCTTGCACAGATGCTTTCCTTTCATCACAATGGCAAACCCCAGTGCCTTGCCCTCCAGAGCCTCGGACAGCATATCCACGACATCGCGCGCCAGACGCTCCTGAAGTTGCAGGCGGGCGGAACAGTAGCCCACCACGCGCGCCACCTTCGATATGCCGAGGATGCGTCCTCCGGGCGAAGGAATATAGGCAAAGTAATAGCGTCCGAAAAACGGAAGGACATGGTGTTCGCACATGGAATAGAAATCACCGCTGTCGAAAATGAGGTCTGACATGCCTTCCTCGTTCTCGAAGGTGGTTATCGTCGGTTTACGGCTCTCGTCATATCCCCGGAATATCTCTTTCCACATCCGCAAGATGCGGTCCGGCGTCTCGGCAAGCCCCTCACGCTCGGGGTTCTCGCCTATCGCCAGCAGCAGTGTTCTTATCGCACTTTTAATATCTTCTGCGTTTGGAGCGACAGTTTCCATTTTGGATTGCTTTTTATATAATTAATAGTTTCTGATGTATAGCGTTCATTCTTCTCCTCATCCTTGACATCACAAGGCTGAAGATAATATTCCTTTGCCTCGAACCGGTCATACGGCGACATGTCCTGCCCTCTATAGACTACTTTCAGTTCGTCTATCCTGCGGAGCATCACCGGAAGCCCTTTCGGCGAACAGGTAATCCAATCGACTTCGCACCCATCCGGCAAAGCGACGGAACCGTTTGTCTCTATCTGTACGAACTTGCCGGCGGAATGAAGCTTGCCGACAAACGAGGCGGTGAGCTGCAAAGTCGGTTCGCCGCCGGTGATGACCACGTGTCTCGCCGGAAAGTCCTTGATGCGTTGCAGTATGTCCTCCTCTGTCAATTCTTCGCCATGCTCATGCTCCGTGTCGCAAAAGCTGCAACGCTGATTACATCCGGAGAAGCGGATAAATATGGCGGGAGTGCCGACATACCGTCCTTCGCCCTGCAAGGAATAGAAGATTTCGTTCACTTTCATGCCTCGTCATCCTTTACATAAGTAGCCACATTTGCCTTGCTCTCTTCCACATCTACACGATAGCAGTGAGGCACCTGTTCGCAAATCCAGCGTGCAATGTTCTCTGCGGTGGGATTGAACGGCAGCAGTTCATTGAAATTTCCATGGTCGAGATAAGAATGGATTTTGTCCTTCACATGCTTGAAGTCAACCACCATTCCTTCTGCATTGAGTTCCCTTGCTTTGCAATGTACCGTCACAATCCAGTTGTGACCGTGCATGTTACAGCATTTGCTCTCATACGGAAGGTCAAGTCTGTGACATCCGGCAATCTCCATCTGCTTTGACACGTAATACATAATCTTCTTACATTCTTTTTACTCTACAATAAATCTCTGCAAAGGTAAACACTTTTGCAGAGATTTCGTATATTTTTAATGCGGAATAATCGCGCGGGATATTTCGGAGGCTTTCATATATGCAGACAGCAGACTCTTTCCGGTGTCTGAGCGGCACTGCCACAGAAACACCGGAAAGAGTCTGCAAAACAGGAAAAAGTCTGCGGAGATTTCTATTTAGATTTCTTGAAAGTTCCTTTTATTATTCCGTCAAAGACAAGAATCTGATTCGTAGAGCTTGTAGGATTCTTCAACTCAATGGTGCCTTCACCTTTTGGAACGTTAGAATAATAATATGTATATGTGCCATAATATCTATAACTTCCGCAAGGATATATTTTGTATCGAAGTACATTATCCGCTTCATTTTCATCCTCTTCCATTATGTACAAGCCTAAGCAGTTATCTTCAGAATATAGATTACGGATTAGATTACGGATTGTCGATATTGTGGAAGTGAAATACCAAACCCTTCCTTGTTGTGAAGGATGCCTATTGGCATACCAGCCCAATGATTTTTCTCCAAGACAAATTGTACTGTCAGACATTTCTTCCCATGTCGATGCCTCTTCCAATATCATATTAAGATAATCATACATTCTTGTTTTCTTATTGTATGACATGGTTTTGCTTTTGTTCAAAGAAAGACCGGCCCAACTGTCTCTATTGGAAAGAGTCACCTGCCACTGCCAGCCACTTGTAGTCGTCGCCAATATCTTGGTGGTGGCATCATACGTCCAATAACCCTTTTCCTGACATTTCGCATATTCATCAAGCCTCCAGCATACACCGTCTCCGAAGAAGACGAAGTCAGGAGCATTTTCTGAGGTACTCCAATATCCCACGAATGCTTTTGCTTCATTCGGCAGATTATCTTCAGGATGTTCTATCTCTGTACCAGACTCGTCATCATCGGACGAGCAGGACACGAAACCGGTACCTGCCAATAGCAGGAATACCAATAAAAGCATAAAATCAAGATTACGTTTCATTTTCTATTATTTTTAATGGTTATACATGTTTCAAAAAAAACGGACAGAGCCTTGCAGCACGCTTGCCGCACAGGCTCCATCCTGCCTACTCTTTACTGTAATTTTCTTATGTCCAAGGGGATATAAACATAAGATTAGGAATTATATATTTATGAATAAGCTGTACTTTTGTCGAGAAACAGCAGGATACAGTTGAAAGGCAATTATTTGTGTAATTATCAAAGGGGGATGAAAAATGAAACCTTCACGCTACTATTCTCACGAACCATAAAAAGCTGTATCCTGCCGGAATATATATCAAACTAAACTACTTCGCCACACAAATGCAGACACGGTTCTTCGCATTCTCCGTAAACGGCTGCTCCGTATCGCCTTTTGCCACTGTCGAAACCCTGTCGGAAGATATGCCGGCATTGACAAGAAATGACTTCACTGCCGCAACTCTGTCTTCTGCATATTTCATGTTGACACGAGGATTTCCCGTTCCCGAGTCTGCATATCCGGTCAGTGTCACCTTGGCATCCGCATTGTCCTTCAGGAATCTCACCAGCTCCAGCATCTTGATTTGCTCAGAGTCGCTGATGTATGAAGAAGAAATCTTGAAGAAGATGTCAGTTCTTGTCTCTTCCACCACCTTCACCGTTTCTGTTTTCGGTTCATCTTTCTTCACCTCTTCTTTGCGCGGTTCCTCCACCGGAGTCACAACTACCGGCATCGGCTCACGAAGCGTCTTTGTATGTGTCTTGCCGAGAGCCACCTTCACTCCGGCAAGCACATTGAAGTACCAGTCGGCATTCTCTCCGTTCTTAGAGTTGAACTTGTCTGAAATGATGCTCGCATTGCCTTCCAGTCCGAGGCTCACGCGGTCGCTGATGCGGAAGTTCACATCCACACCTGCACGTCCGAAAGGACGCACCTTCGTACCGTCCCACACGTACAGCAGCTCATAGCCCATGTTTGCAAGGCGGTTTGCTCTGCCGTTGCTCCAAGCGATGTTCGCGCCACCTCCGAGGAACGCGCCTACATTGAACACACGCTTCGGATTATATCCGCACACGAGGGCACTGAGGTCTGCATGAAGGTCAAGACCTGCACCGGCACTGTAGAAACTGTACTTCGCGTCGGGAGACACCATGCCGCCTTTGCCCTCCGTGATTTCTCCGTGGAGACGCACACCGAGCACCTTGTCAAACCTGTAGCCTACTGCCACCTGTCCTGCCGGAGACACAAGGTCGCCGAAGCGTGTCTCTCCGCGGGTGTAACTTGCACCGCCCTGTGCCTGCAAGTACCAGTGCGGATGAAACTTAACCACTTCTTCGTTTGCCTCCTGTGCCGATGCGGAAACTTGAAATGCCGCCAGCAATGCGAGGAGAGAGAATTTCTTAACTGTCATAGCCGTATAAATTTTATATATGTATTGGTATTTATTGTCCGGGCTTTCATATTTTGTCTGCCTTCACGAGCTTCCACTCTCCGTTCTCGTCCTTTACCGGACAGAGCGTGAACCCGATGGTGTTCGGACGCGGGTCGTCTGGATCTTTCTCGAAAAATTCCACGATACACTTGACCACGCTGCCCCCGTCGGCATTCAGCATCAATGTGTCGATTGTGTAGTTCAGACACGGAAACATTTCCGAGCGCGCCACCTCACTTCTTATTTCGTCCTCTGTAAGAACAGACAAACTGCTGTCCTCCTGTTCTTTCAGAAGCATACGGGCAGCACTCTCATAATCGCCGCTCTTCAGCAAATCCATATAAACTACAGCAATATTGCGTATGTCTGCCGTGTCCTGCTGTGTAAATTCCGGTTCCTCTTGCGAAGATGTGTTGGAATGGCAGGAAGATACGGAAAGCATGACAAGGCACACCATCACCGCTGCACAGCCTGCAAACACACCAGTTCTAAATCTTCTTTTCATTGTTCCTAACAATTTTGATTTGATGATAAAGGAGGGGCATTCCGTTATGTCAGGAATACCCCTCCACAGATTGTATCGTTATAATCTTACGATTCTAACTGATAGTTGACTATGGGGATTAGTTGTTCACAACCTTTGCTTTCACTGTTATAGCAATAGACTGCTTTGGAGTAACACCCCACTTGTGAGTTACAGTTACAGGACAATAGATGACGAAGTCACGGTTAACCAAGATTCCATTATTCTTGTAAACCAATTCATCTGTAGCCGCATCATAGCTGAGAGCACTCTTATCAGGAAGCGGACCGCCTGTAGTGTTGCCCACAGTCAGAGCACCATTCTTCCACACAAGGTTTGTAGTAGCATGCTCTACATCCCAATCTACTTTCTCCACACCGTAGTATTTCCACAATGTCTGAGTCTTGTCGTTATGAGCACCGCTAACACTTCCATCAGAAACATTTGCTACGAGGTAGCCATTCCAGTCCTCCATACGCAAACCATTCTTCACGCTGACCCGAGAACCACCAAGCTGAGTCTCATCAAACGCTTCGTCTGTCAAGTTAGGTTTAACGTTGAACGGCTCAAGAACATTTGCACTGAACTGTTTAGCAGTATAAGTATAACCCTTTGCATCACCACAAGGATTTACAAGAACCTTGAGAGGAAGTTTAGTGCCTACAACCTTCTTAGCTGCAGTTGTAGGGAATGAACTACCAGTCTGTCCATACCACTGAGTGCCATAAGTTGGATTAACACCGCTTGTACCTACTTCCTCCATAACAACGTTGTTGTCTATGATTCTTGCAGCAACTTCATTGCTAATTCTGAGAGTCTTGCCTTCGTTGTCAAGAGATACTTGGTTAGCAGCAACACCCCAGTTTGAAGCCTGCTTCTTGCATTCATCAATATCGAATATTACTTCAGCGTCTGAGATTGTACCGTTAAATTGAGTTCCGCTGACAACATCCAAAATTGAAGAAGGCTTCTGGTTGTTAATCTTGAAGAGATCCAACAAATCAGAATTGATAGTAGCTTCCTCTTTCTGTTTGTCTGTACCATATACAATAGGGTTCATCTTATACTGTGTATAATTATCCAACCACTGATAATTGTAATGACCAACGCTGAATGAAGGAGCCTTAACTGTCTTAGCCATGTTAAACTTGATGTCACCACGACCATCAGCAGCTTCCCATACACAGTTTACAGTAAGCGTCTTGTCCTCATTGAGTGATGAAACAGCGTCATGGAATTCTTGCTGAGAAATTGTCCATACCAGTTTGTATGAAGCAACACCTGTATTGATGTCCTTATCTTTAACAACCTCAACATCGCCTACACTTTTCACGGTTTCATCGTTTATCACCTTAAGATTATCATCCGGATAGATAAGATGGAATGTTGCAGAAGCAATTCCAAATCCATCTGCGGCCTCTTTATTAGGAACTTTAGCATAAATCTTCTGATTCATGTCTTGAACACCAAGTTCAGAAGAGAATTTATCACAAGAATATGGATTATTATCCGAAGAAATGTTTCCAAGGTCTATTGGAGTTGTCTTAGTCCACTTAATCTTGAAGTACTTGTGATCCACAACATTGTTACCATGAACAGTATCAAGCAACATCACATGTACAATTGGTTGACGACCTACAGCAGCAGGATTCTTCAAGAACTGTTTGTCTTCTTGATATACACAAGATGCAATGAGAGTATCATTAATCATGTAAGCAAACTTTTGCTCATCCGTCTGGTTTTCTCCCAAATGGTAAGTTCCTTCTACCTCAAACTTAATCTTCAATCCATAAGTCTTATAGTCAGCAAAGTTATCATGAGTATTATTATTCTCACAAACCTTTACAAGTTCCATAAGATTATAACCATCTATATCGTAAGCTAACTCTTTGTAAGCAACATTTTCCTTCTTTGCAGATTCCCAATCCCACAAATGATGTTTAAGATCTGTAGATTTAGCAAGTTCCGGAGTAAATTCTACTTCGTCAAGACGAGAGTACTCTGAATATACTACTGCATCCTCATTTTCAACAGTCCAAAATTCCTTGTTGATAGGTACGCGAAGTGCTGCTATAAATATTTTACCATCACTGTCCTTATCGCCAATATTCACATGCTTGTAGTCGTCCGTCTTCTGGATATTTACAACAAACTCGCCGTCTTTATTTACATTGCACTTTGTCACCTTAATTGGAGAGTTTTCAACAGAAGCTCTTGTTGTAGCTGTGTTAACCATGTATGAAACCTTGTCCTTATCTATGCAATCGATGTCTAAGCTGTTTGGATTCATACGATAAATAGCCTTTGTCGAATCATTAGTCAGACGATACTCTTTTCTATCGTTTCCAATTTTAGGAGTATATACAAGAGTTTTGAATTGGATAGCTTCTATACCGTCGATAAAGTGCTCCGGTACAAGTGTGATGCTTGTCAATCTCTTTGAGATGCTCTTGTTGACAAGACCGAGGTCTTCAAGATAGCTTTCAAGTTTCTTGATTCTCTGCTCAAATCCCGGATTCTCCTCATCATCATTGCTGATAATCTTGTCCAGCTCTTCCATCTTCTGGTCGTAAACATCCTTTTCTACATAGTCAGCAAGAGTCTGAGAAAGCGCGTCTTTAGTCACGTACTTAGTGAGAATTTCACCACGAAGCACCGTTCTAACCCATTCAGTAAATTCAGTCTGTCCCATGAACTCCTGTGAAATACCAGTATAGAACTCCTCAAGAGCATCAGTAATAGCAGTGCTCATCTTGTTGTCAGTAACGAATGAACTGAGATCTTCTCCACTGATGTTAGTCAAGTCAGTCATGAAGTCCTGAAGAGCCTTGATGTCATCCTTGTTAGCCTGAATGTCATCTTTGTTAAGATCAACTTTTTCTGAAAGTTCTCTTACAATCTCGTCTGCGTATTCTTTGGCAGCAGTCTCAGCAGCAGCAATCTTTCCTTCGAGTTCAGACTTCTGTGCAGCAAGGTCGCTCTGTACAGCAAGGATATCAGCATTAACACCGGCTACAGTTGCATAGTCGTGAACCATTTTTTCAGCCAGTCTATCCAAATCATCCTTATCAGCCTTCTTTGCAAGGTCAGCCTTGATAGTTTCGATTTCGTTCTTGTTGCTTTCAGCAAGATTCTTCACGTCTTCAACAGCAGCAGTCAGTTCATCCTGTGCAGTCTTAACAGCATCAGCGATTTCCTTCTGCAACTGAGCCACAGCAGCCTTGAGAGCGGCAGTCTGTGCAGCGTCGTTCTTGTCAATCTGATTCTGCAAGTCCTGAGTCTTCTCCTGAAGAGCCTTCACGCTTGTAAGAAGCTCACCGATAGTGCGGTCCTGAGAAGCGTTAGAAGTAGAGAGGTCGTTCAGTGTGCTCTGCAGAGAGTTGATAAGCGTAGTCAACTGAGTGTTGATGTTGTCCACGTAAGTGAGGTCAGCCTTAGCCGACTGGAGTGCGCTGTACTGTGAAGAGAGAGAGCTGACAGTGTTCTCTATAGCCTCAATCTTCTTGCTTGCAGCAGTCAGTTCAGTATTTGTAGCGTTGAGCTTCTCTATGATTGCGTTGTAGTTGCTTTCAATCTTAGAAGCAAGTTCAGCGTCTTTTGCAGCAAGATCCTTTACAGTAGCCTGCAAAGCAGCTATGTAGTTGGCATTGGTCTCAATCTGGTTCTTCAGCTGAGCGTCCATAGCAGCCAGCTCCTGATACTTGCTGTTAAGCTCGTCCTTTGTAGCGTAGTTTGATTTTATTGTGTTCAGCTCGGCATTGATAACGTCAATCTGTGCGCCCACCTTTACAGAAAGGTCGTTGATGGCAGAATTGAGTTCAGTAGCCTTAGCCAGAATAGCAGCGTTAGCGTCAGCGATAGCCTGCTTGTTCTCAGCGATACCGTTCTTGTTGGTAGCGATAGATTCCTGATTCTGCTTGATGGTATTCTCCAAGATTGTCAGTCTGCTTGAGAACTCGCTGTCAGCCTTCTTCAAATCAGCGACAGCAGATTCGAGAGAAGCCACCTTTGTTTCGAGAGTAGCCACGCGTGCCACTGCGCTTGCAAGGTCTTTTGTAGCCTGATCGGCAGTCTTCTGTGCATTAGCGGCAGCAGCCTTAGCCTCGTCGCCGCCCTTCTGTGCAGCGTCGGCAGCAGCCTGTGCTTTCTGTGCAGCAGAGAGCGCGTTAGCGGCAGCAGTAGCAGCCTCCTGCTTTGCAGCAGCAAGCTCGGTGCTCAATTTGTCCTTAGCAGACTCCAGCGATGAAATCTGGTTCTTCAGTTCAGTAACCTTTGAAGCCAGTTCCGATGCAGCCGCAGTCGCATTGTCATTGATTTCAGTCCTCAGACCATTGATGTCGTCATCATAGTCTTTACAGGACGTAAATGTACCTGCCGTGGTAGCAATCATTGCTCCAAACAGGAGTACACTTAAATACTTTTTGTTCATAATTAAAATTTTAAATTTATAAATCTAAAAATTAAGATTGTTGTTTCTCAAAATAAGCATCATCTTTCACGACTAATTTCTCGTTCAGGAAAGTGTTCCATATACCCAAAGCTGAGATTTCAATTTTATTCATATACTTTCTGTTTTGTATGTCTATGGCCTCCTCTCCATCCTTGTTTTTATTCGCTTTTCGTTAATATATAATAGTTCTCGCATCTATATAGGCATAAGTGCTACATGTTGTCCACCTCTGCGCAAGAGGCGGACAAACAGAGGAGATAAGGGTGTGCCGGATGACCATTAAGCCCACATCTTTCCTGCTTGTAAGCAGGTGGATTCTCCTTTATGTATCTTCTTGATTGTTTTAGATAATTAGCAAACGTCTTCGACAGACTCCTCATGTATTATATGGATGATTCGTGGGTGTATTTGACAGACTCCTCCGTCGCTACGCGCCACCTCCCCTAACTTAGGGGAGGA
>JAJPZU010000155.1 GCA_021204165.1 Prevotellaceae bacterium | reverse complement strand
GTTAGGGGAGGTGGCGCGTAGCGACGGAGGAGTCTGTCGAATACGTCTGCTAATACATGCAAATCACACATGAGGAGTCTATTAAAGACATCCCACGACATACACACAAGGAGTTCGTCAAGAACATCCCACTAAAACTACATGAAGACTCCGTCAGCTTCACCACTTCAATTCATGAAAACAACCTTACAAATGCTTTTTAAGCATTTTGTCAAGCCCCTCCCACACGGCATCGCTGGTGATGAGTTCCATCCGCTCGGAATAAGTCATCTTGTCTGCAATCTGTTTTTCCAGAGGCACAAAGTCATCGGGACTGATGCCGCCGAAGCGTTCCCCTTCGTCGGGAAGCCATATACGCTTCGAGACGTTTGGAGGGAATATAGCGTATGAAGGGATATTGAGCGACTGCGCTATATGGCGCGGCCCGCCCTCGTTGCCGAAAAAGAAGTGGCAGTTCGACAACAGGGCGCAGAGGTCAGGAAGCGAGTTGGCCTCAATATCCGTAAATATACGCGGGTCGTTGTCCAGCTCTTTGTGATATTGCAGTGCCATCTCACGCTCCTTTCCGGCAAAATTGAATATAATCTGCGCGTTGTATGCGTCCATTATCTTGCGGAGGACAGCCTTCATGCGGTCTTTTGGCCACACCTTATATTCCAGTCGGGCTGTCACTGTCGCCATGATGACAGGGCGCGAAAAGTCAATGCCCTTGCTCACCATATATTCACGGAAGTGTCGCTTCCTCGCCTCGTCGGCATAAAGCCTGAACTCAGTGCTCTTCTTCAGCTCCGCCACCTCGGCAAGAGGATTCATCAGCATGAGATTCTGGTTGATGCGGTTTCCCGTCCCCTTCGCATGGTTATCGACCCTGTGTGAAAGGATGCCACAACCATATTTCTTCCTGCATCCGATACGGAAAGGTGTGGATAGGGAGAAGAGGCTGAACCAAAGTGTTTTCACGGTGGTGCGCATGTCGATAATCACATCGTAGTGGGTGGAGTGCGTCACCTTCCACACTTTCCTTATGTATTGCCACACGTTGTGATTCTCCTTGTCGTCGAAGGTTATCACACGGTCCACATCCGGATGGTTCTCGTAAAGAGTATGTATCCCTTTGTTGATGACGAAATCAATCTTGGCCTCCGGGAATGTCAGACGAAGACTGTGGCACAAAGCCATAGAGAGCACGGAATCGCCCACGCGACGAAAACGTATAACAAGTATATGCTTAATGTCCTTTTTGTTTTTTATCATTTTTCCACAATAATATACACGTTGCAAATATAAGGACAAAAGCTTAAAGAGGATAACTTTTTAGCAACCACTTTGCATTTTTCTTCCCGCCTTTCCGCCAAAGAAAAGCAAATACTTTATCTCGCCGGTGCGGAAGTTCACTAAAATTATTTACTTTTGCATACAGAAGGTTCTCAAAACTACATTCAGACTAAAAGAATATGAAGAAAATATTGACCGTTGGTGTATATGACCTGCTCCATATCGGGCATATCGAGTTGTTTCGTAAAGCGAAAGCCATGGGAGACTATCTCATTGTAGCCGTACAAGATTCGGCATACGTCAAGAAATTCAAGCCGGAGGCACAACTCGTGTATTCAACGGAAGAAAGATGCTACATGGTGCGTTCCATACGCTATGTAGATGAGGTGGTGGTGTATGATTCTGTGGATAAGATTGTGGAAGAGGTGGATTTTGACATTTTCGCCAAAGGTCCGGACCAGAATCATGAAGGATTCATGAAAGCGATAGCGTTCTGCCAAGAGCACGGGCGCGAGGTGAAGACTCTGCCACGCACTGACGGCATTTCATCGTCTGAACTGAAAGAACTTATACAAAAAATGAAATGAATGCCGCGTTCCATTTATCGGCATTCATTTCATTCTCAACAAAATGCGGGGTGCGGCAACCGGTATGCTCACACACAGTATGCTTCCCCTACCCTTTATATTCCCTGTAAGGCTTCTCCAAATCCATATAGAAGAAATTGTGCTGATGAATCTTGTCCGGTGGCGGCGGGGTCATATAGTCGCCGAACAGCTGGGTCAGATAAGCATCATTGTCTTTCATTCCCCATACCATTCTGCCCTCGAACTCAACGGGTGCAGGTTCTCCAAGCACTTTCTCCTTGTCAACCATACTGCCTAAACCGTCGTTGTGGTTCACGGCAGCAATACGACTGGTCCGCAGATCGTATTTCATCATGTGACGTTTTATCTTTCCCTGAAGCTCCGGCAAAGTATATATCTTGCGCACAAGGAGCGGAATCCAACACGACGGGCCGTGACCGTGCCTGTAAGGGTCTCTGAAAAGGAAATAAAGAGCTTTTGTCAGGTATTTGTACTTCCATTGGTACAAATGCTGGCACAGGCGATTTTCCGGCGCGCCATCGATAGGAAATATATCGACATACACTCCTCCGAGATAGTACAGGTGAGGACGCTCGATGAGGGTTGTCCCCGCATCCTGAACCTTGCCGAAATGGAGCGGATAGTGAGGGTCGTTCTCGAAACATACAAACTCGTAAGGACTCGGAAGCCATTCCCGGCTGTGCTTTATCAGCAATTCATAATCTTCGCGCGGCATACATATATCCATGTCGTCGTCCCACGGAATAAATCCTTTGTGACGCACGGCTCCTATCAGTGAGCCATCGACAAGATAATATCTCAATCCGTGCTCTTCACACATACGATGGATTACAGCCAGTATGTCGAGAAGACGCAGCTGCAAGGGACGTATATCATAATTTGCCATAAGAAAAATTCTCTATCGTTGTTTTATATATATTCATTAACTGTTCCGCTATCACAGCCGGAGCAAACATGCGTGTCGCATATTCAAGCCCTCTGGAAATCATGGAGGCGCACAAAGTATCGTCAGAGACCACAGAAGAAAGTGCGGCACTGATTTCCTCTGCTGAATCGGGGCTGACAAGCAGGGAGGAAGGGCCGCCGGCTTCAGGAAGCGAAGAGACATTGCTGGTCACGACGGGACATCCGCAGAGCATGGCTTCAACGACGGGAAGCCCGAAACCTTCATAGAAAGAAGGATAGACAAAGACTTTAGCCAACGTGTAGAGAGCCTGCAACTCTTTGTCGTTCACGCGTTCCAAAGGCCATATAAACCATTTTTCCATGCCGTGTGCCGCAATATAATTCTGCACCTCGCGCTTGTATTCACGACCATTGCCGACAATGACCAGCGGGAGAAGCACATCTTTCGGCATCAGCTCCATTGCCTTCACAATGCCGAGCAGGTTCTTCCGGCTGTTGATGGAACCTGTATAAAGCATGAAATCGCGGGGAAGAGTCGAAGAAGAGAACCGTGCGGAAGCAAGTTGCCGGCGCGCCTCGTCTTTGTGCATAGGGGTGTAGAACATCCGCTGTACGGGCTGATACACCACGCTGACGCGCTCTTCCGGCACCTTATAGAAGCGCATCACGTCGCGCTTTGTACATTCGCTGATGGCGATGATGTGGTCTGCATTCCGACACGAGTATCTGAATTTGACATCATAGATGATACGGTCATGCCAATGGTACATCTTCTTGAATGTCTTGAAGGCGACATCATGTATCGTCACCACGGAAGGGACACCGCGGCTGCGCAGTCCGAACGGAATCTCATGGCTGAGTCCATGAAACAGATCCGTGTTTCCGCGAGCCACATCATTGCTTTCGCTGAAAGTGCGCCACACACTTCCGGGCACTCCTTTCGGAGGTTCGAAAACACGGCACGACTTATTCGCAAGGAACGGTTCCGTGACGTCGTTCCTCTTCACTTTAGGAGTAAACAACCGATACTCATTGTCGGGATAATGCTCCGCAAGTATGTCTATCGTTGTACGGCTGTAATTCCCGAGTCCGGTATAATTGTTGAACAGCCGTTTTGCATCATACGCGATTCTCATCCTGCAAATATAAATATTCTTGAATACATCGGCACACATAAAATACACAGATTTCTCATTCTCCGCATGAAATAGTCCGAAAGCCCCATCAGCTCCATCGTCTTCATTGTTTTTTTCATGCGCAAAGAGAAACCTGTGTATTCCCGGCGGTCTTGCCGCCATTCTCTATACTTTCATCTCTGAAATCTCCGAACCGGCAGAAAACTTATTCCAAATAAGTATATCCATAGAGTCCGGAACGATAAGTGGAAAGAAACTCCTTGCCTTCGTCGAGCGTAATCCTTCCTTCCTTGATGGACTGCTTGACCCATATCTCAAGAGAGCGCACCATCTTCTTCGGCTCATACTGGACAAAAGAAAGCACATCCGCCACAGTTTCACCGTCAATGATGTTATTTATCCTGTATCCGTCGCTATCAACTGTGATATGCACTGCGTTGGTGTCGCCGAACAGATTGTGCATGTCTCCAAGAATCTCCTGATATGCTCCGACAAGGAAGACACCAACGTAGTAGCGTCCTTTCTTCCTGTCGAGAGAATGGAGAGGCAGAATGTGCGACACAGTCTGGTTGATTACAAAATTCGCAATCTTTCCGTCGGAATCGCACGTAATGTCTTGCAGCGTAGCATTGCGGTCCGGATATTCATTCAGACGCTGTATCGGCATAATAGGGAACAGCTGATCTATCGCCCAAGAATCCGGCAAAGAATGGAACAGCGAGAAGTTGCAGAAATATTTGTCCGCCAACAGCTTGTCGAGCGTGCGGAACTCCTCCGGCGCGTGTTTCATGCTGTGCGCCAGAACATTTATCTCGCGCGCCACCGCCCAGTACATGCGCTCAATCTCCGCACGGGTACGGAGGTCAAGCAGACCGTGAGCAAAAAGGTCGAGAGCTTCCTCGCGTATCTGCTGCGCATCGTGCCAGCCTTCAAGCATCGTGCGAGTAGATAGGTTGTCCCAAATCTCATACAAATCTTTTGCCAACTCGTGGTCTGTGTCTTTCACCTCAAATTCTTCCGGCATGGCAGGAAGCTCTGCTGTCTCAAGCACCTCGAAAATCAGCACAGAATGGTGCGCCGCAAGCGAGCGTCCGCTTTCCGTAATCAGATTTGGCTGAGGAATATCATTGTTGTCCGCAGCATCCACGAAAGTATAGACACAGTTGTTGACATACTCCTGAATGCTGTAGTTCACGGAACTCTCGCTGTTGGCAGAGCGCGAGCCGTCATAATCGACTCCCAGTCCGCCTCCGCAATCGACAAACTCAACACCATAGCCCATCTTACGGAGCTGTACATAGAACTGTGAAGCCTCACGGAGAGCGTTCTGTATGCGTCTTATCTTGGTTATCTGGCTGCCTATATGGAAGTGTATAAGCTTCAGGCAGTCTTTCATGCCGTTGTTATCAATATAGTCAAGCGCGGCGAGAAGTTCTCCGGAAGTCAGTCCGAACTTGCTGGCATCGCCTCCGCTCTCCTCCCATTTCCCGCTGCCGGAAGCAGCAAGCTTGATTCTTATGCCGATATTAGGGCGGACATTAAGCTTCTTGGCTATATCTGTGATTATCTCAAGCTCATTGAATTTCTCCACCACAATGAATATTCTGCGCCCCATCTTCTGCGCCAGAAGAGCAAGCTCTATATAGCTCTGGTCTTTGTATCCATTGCAGACAATAAGCGAATCGGAATTCATGTTTACGGCAAGCACAGCATGAAGCTCCGGCTTTGAACCGGCTTCAAGACCGAGGTTGAATTTCTGTCCATGGCTGATTACTTCTTCCACCACAGGACTAATCTGATTCACCTTGATAGGGTAAATGATGAAGTTCTGCCCCTTGTATCCGTATTCTTCTGCTGCCTTTGAGAAACATGTGGCGGTCTTCTCTATACGGTTGTCGATGATATCCGGAAACCGGACAAGCACCGGTGCCGACACATCTTTGAGTAACAGTTCGTCCATCACTTCCTTCAAATCGACTTCTACCCCGTTTTTCCTTGGTGTCACAGCCACATGTCCCTTTTCGTTGATGTGGAAATAGTTAGTACCCCAGCCTGTGATGCTGTACAATTCGTTAGAATCTTCAATACGCCATTTTCTCATTTTCTTCTTCTGAAATGGTTTTGTTTTAAGTTAATAAGTCTTCTTTTTGGTTCTTTGTCGCGATTATCTCTTTAATATTATCTACCAAAGCTTGTATCTGGCTTTTATATCTTATAACCTCTACATCTACCATGTAGCGTGCCTTGCGATAGAACTGTTCACGTCCGGCGAGCGAATCCTTGATATAGGCTTTCAGTTCTTCCGGAGTTTTTCCTTCTATCAACGGGCGTTGCGACTTGCCCATCATCAAATGGGCATACAACACGTCAACGGGAGCATTGAGATAGACCGTGTCCGCCTGCCGGTTCATATAGTCTATATTGTCGAAGAAACACGGTGTACCGCCTCCTGACGATATGACCACATTCTCGAACTCGCCGACTTCATACAACATATTCCTTTCTATCTCACGGAAACCGTTTTCGCCGCGTTCAGCAAATATCTGCGGTATCTTCTTCCTGAACCGGTTTTCTATATACCAATCCAAGTCAAAAAACTCAAGCCCCAAGTCATGTGCCAGTGCCTTTCCGACCGTAGTCTTCCCGGCACCCATATATCCTATAAGTATTATACGTTGCATCTATGTTCTGTTTAAGTGGTCATACGTCTGAAAGCGACAGACCGGTCTGCCGGTCTTTGCTCTCGCCGCACTCATTATTTCTTTTTCTTGCTTCTCGTTGTTTTCGGCTTGTCAGCCTGCGCCTTTATGATGTCCAGACACTCCTGAACGGTCAGCGACTTAGGGTCTGCCACAGTTTTAGGCAGCTTGAAGTTCGCACCCTTGTAATAGATGTAAGGGCCGTAGCGTCCGTTCATTATTTCAAGTTCAGGTTCTTCCTCGAAACGCTTCAGGTGTCTCTCCTGCTCCGTCTTCCGTTTGCTTTCAATCAGTTCTACAGATCCTTCGATGTCAATGTCAAGAGGGTCCATCCCTTTTGGCAGCGACACGTACTTTCCGTCATGCTGCACGTATGGACCGAAGCGTCCTGCACCCACACTGACAACCTTGCCTTCGTATTCTCCCAAGGTGCGCGGCAACTTGAAAAGCTCCATAGCCTCCTCAAAAGTGATGCTTGCAATGCTCTGGCCTTTCTTCAGCTGTGCGAAACGCGGCTTGTCTTCGTCCGAAGAACTGCCAATCTGAACGACCGGGCCGAAGCGTCCGATTTTCACAGACACTTCCTTGCCGCTGACAGGGTCTGTGCCGAGTATCCTTTCACCCACCTTATGTTCGGTCTTGTCGTTAAGCGTCTTCTCCACCATAGGTTCGAACTGGTCATAGAAGGTTTGCAACACATCTTTCCAGTCCTTATCACCGTCTGCAATCTCATCGAACTCCTTCTCCACTTTCGCCGTGAAGTTATAGTCCATGATGGCAGGGAAATACTGATAAAGGAAATCGTTCACGACAGTTCCTATATCGGTAGGCAAAAGCTTGGACTTTTCATTGCCGACAAATTCAGTTTTCCGGCATTCGTCTATCTTGTCGTTCTTCAGCGTAAGAATCATGCAAGTCCTCTCCTCGCCTTCCTTGTCTCCTTTTTCCACATATTCGCGCTGCTGTATCGTAGATATGGTAGGCGCGTATGTTGAAGGTCTGCCGATGCCCAGCTCCTCAAGCTTGCGCACAAGGCTCGCCTCCGTATAGCGTGGAGGATGTTGGGTGAAACGCTCCGTAGCCACAATATCGCTGTATTCCACATGCTGTCCTTTGCTCACCGGCGGAAGCAGTCTGTCCGAATCGTCCGCCTCCGAGTCGTCATCGAATGACTCATGATAGACACGAAGGAAGCCGTCGAAAGTGACCACCTCACCGGTTGCCACAAACTCAGCATCGGTTTCGCCCATGCCCTTGTCTTCCATCTTTATCTTCACCGTAGTCTTCTCGGTCTCGGCATCAGCCATCTGGGAGGCTACCGTGCGCTTCCAAATCAGTTCATAGAGGCGGCGCTCCTGTGAAGTACCTTCAATCTCATGCTCGCTGATGGAAGTAGGACGTATGGCTTCATGAGCTTCCTGCGCCCCCTTCGCCTTGGTATGGAACTGTCGCGTATTGGCATATTTCTCTCCGAAAAGCCCCACAATCTCCTGCCGGGAGGCATTGAGACACAAGGACGAGAGGTTGACGGAGTCGGTTCGCATGTAAGTGATGCGTCCGGACTCATACAGTCTCTGGGCAATCATCATCGTCTGCGACACGGTGAACCCGAGTTTACGCGCCGCCTCCTGCTGTAGTGTGGAGGTGGTGAAAGGTGCAGCAGGTGTCTTGCGCAAAGGACGCTTGCTGATGTCTGTTATCACAAACTTCTTTCCACGGCATGACTCCAAGAATGCACGGGCTTCCTCACAAGTCTTGAAGCGCACGTTGAGGTCTGCCTTCAGCACACCGGAAGCAGTTCCTGTCGCGCCACCTTCTTTCTTGTCGAGGAAAAAAGCGGCACTGACCTTATAACTCGATTCAGACACAAAATTCTCTACTTCTCTTTCTCTTTCCACAATAAGCCGCACAGCCACCGACTGCACACGCCCCGCCGAAAGCGAAGGCTTCAGCTTCTTCCAAAGGACGGGCGAGAGCTTGAATCCGACAATACGGTCGAGCACACGACGCGCCTGCTGTGCATTGACAAGGTTGAGGTCGATTGTGCGCGGATGCTTGATGGCTTCAAGAATGGCAGACTTTGTTATCTCATGGAAGACAATTCGCTTGGTCACATCTGCATCAAGTCCGAGAACCTGCGCAAGATGCCATGAGATGGCCTCTCCCTCGCGGTCTTCATCGGATGCGAGCCATACGGTCTCCGCATCCTTCGCACAGCTCTTCAAAGTCCTTACAAGTTCAGCCTTGTCCGACGGGATTTCATACACCGGCGAGAAATCATCCATGTTTATACTGAATGCCTTCTTCTTCAAGTCGCGTATATGTCCGTAGCTGGACATCACTTTGTAATCCTTGCCGAGAAACTTCTCCAATGTTTTCGCTTTTGCGGGAGACTCGACTATCACCAGATTCTTCTGCATATCGTAGTTCGTTTTTTTTACTTTATCATGGAAAGACACGGTACATGGACTGCTGCCACACACAAAGATTTTTGCCCCACGTACAACAGTTTGTACCCATTTGAGGGGCAAAAGTAGAAAAAAAGCAAATGCAACCGCATATAATAAGGTGAAAATCTGCATTCCGCATAATTATTTTATTTTTTGGGTTCCGGCAGGGTGTGCGCGACAAACTCCCAATTGCATAAAAAACACTCCCATAACAAAATTTTTTATATACTTTTTTAACAGATTTATTTTCTGACAAAATAAAAGCATATTCCAACAATTGAATTACCATTTGTCGGATTCCGTTCCAAAACACTGTCTTTTTGATTTTATCAAATGTTAAAATCCTAAGCCCTCTGGCACGCGTCAAAATGAAGCGTGCCGAACTTTTATCGGAAATCGGGGATTCTACGCGCATTTTCCGAGAGCCTTGTCAAGTGTGAAATAGTGTTTCGATTTTGGGCGGCTTGTTCACATTTGTTATATTTGGGCAAAGTCTTTCTGAATTTTCAGCGCAGTGTTTTTTAATTTTCACCGCGGTGAAAATTTTTGCACACCGCGGTGTAATTTTTTTCACACCG
>JAJPZU010000203.1 GCA_021204165.1 Prevotellaceae bacterium | reverse complement strand
CGCAAACTTAGTGTTAGGGGAGGTGGCGCGGTAGCGACGGAGGAGTCTGTGAACACACCTGCTAAACATATATGAGGAGTCTGTGAACACCCCGCTAAATATACATGAGGAGTCTGTCGAAAGCACCCTGCTAAATATATACGGGGAAATTGTTGCATTATCTACTTGAATTCAGCTGTTAAAATTTTGAAGTGGCAAAAAGATAGAGAAACGGCATATATTCAATAGCCTCGTATAAACTCTAAATATGCCCTTTAACCATAAGAGATAAATCTAAAAACTAAAACATGGCATTTTAATTTGATATGCTCTTACGAAGTTGAATTATTGTTAAAAATGTATGAAAATCAAGTATTGCGGGTTACAAAATAAAGAATTATATCTATATTTGTAACCTATGATATAGAAGGGGATTATTTATGAAAACATTAAATAATTTGAGAATAAAGATTGCACGTAAATCTCAACGGATGTCAATGGATGACTTGGTTGAGAGGATGGGGGATAGAGCCATAAGCAAGAATTCTATCTCCAAGATAGAGCGAGGATTACTGCGTCCATCGCTCCAAACTCTTGAGGCAATAGCTGATGCTTGCAAAGTTCCGTTGTCATATTTCTATGATAGAGATATTAATATCGGGAATCTGGATTTTCGTTTTGAAAAAGATATGCCGATAAAAAAGGTCGAGCAGATTCGTGCTTTGGTCGTTTCCGAGATACAGAGATATTTTTCTGCAGAGAATGTAACTAATCTTGGAAACACGAATTTCAAACCGTTGAAAAAGACTATTATAATGACTTATGATGATGTGGAGAATTTCACCCTAAAATTACGTAAGAAACTTGAAATAGGTTGTCAGCCCATATTTTCGGTTTATGAGCTGCTTATGAATCATGGCATTCATATCATAGAGATAGATATGGAGGACGACAACATTTTGGGAGTTTCCACTTTTGTCTTTAATTCAATCCCTGTTATAATTATAAATGTCAGGGCTAATAAGACAACAGAGCGTAAACGGTTTACTGCGCTCCATGAGTTTGCGCATCTCATTTTGAACATACAGATATCGCCTGACAGTGAAAGTGAGGTCGAGACAGACAGATATAAGGATTTGTCATACAGAGTGTCTGTGAAACAAGCTACGGTTGAAAGGATTTGTCATTATTTTGCGGCAGCCATGCTGCTTCCGAGAGACTGTTTGTTTATGCGCATTGGGCATATACGCATGAAACTGTCCTTGCAGGAGCTTGTCAGCATACGCAACATGTATGGAATAAGCGTTGCTGCCACGGTGCATCGATGTCATGACCTTGCCATAATAGATGATGCGGAATATAATAATCTGTATGATAACGTTATCAATAAAAATATTATGGAAACCGGATGGGGAGGATTTCCTGTTGTGGAAACGGCTGACCGTCTGGAGCTGCTTGAAGAAAGAATCAGGCAGGAAATGTCGGAATTTGAAAAGAAAGTATAAATTAAAGATTATAGATAATGATGAAAAAACTATTGATACCCCATTTATATAAAGACGAGAGGAGTGGACAATGGGTTATACAATCCAATGAAGAACATCAAAAGGGGGTTGCAGAAATGGCGGCTTCTTTTGCAAAAATGTTTGGACTTTTTTCTTGGGGGGTACACACTTGGGGTACTTCATGATAAAGGTAAGGAGCGAAATGCGTTTCAACAATATATACGCAAGTCGAATGGTTTACCTGTGGCTGATGGCAAATCGAATGAAGAGCATCATCATGCCTTTGTGGGTGGAATGCTGGCAAAAGATATGGGAGAAAGTATATTAAATCTTCTTGTCAATCAGATAATTTCTCATCATACAGGATTGCATGATTATCTGGATTTGGAAAATATATTAAAAGAAAAGCAACTTCCCAGAGAAATAAATAAAGAGGATATATCCATAAACAAATCTATGTTGATAAAAGAACTTGGTGAATCTCCTTTTTTCTAAGTTTAAAGTAGAAATGAAGCATTTTCATCATCTTTCCCGTATGCTTTTTTCTTGTCTTGTTGATGCTGACAGACTCGATACGGAGCGTTTTATGGACATGGAATCATGGAAGAAACGAGGAGGTCATTCTACCATTGCAAATGTATTGTCGAAACTGGAGGACTATTTGCAGAAACTCCAATTGAATGCGCCTGATACAGATGTGAATCGCATTCGTAAGAAAGTGCAGGAACAATGTTTCAAGACTTCTTTGGGTGTAAAAGGTTTTTATAGCCTTACTGTGCCAACAGGAGGTGGAAAGACTCTCTCATCATTATTGTGGGCATTGAAACATGCCGTCCGCCACTCCATGAGCCGTATTATCATTGCCATTCCATACACTAGTATTATTGTGCAGACGGCGGGGCTACTGAAGGAAATCTTCGGTGAAGAAAATGTTTTGGAGCATCATAGTAACTTTAATCCTGATGAGATAAAGAATGAAGAGGCGCGTGAAAAGGCAAGACTTGCCACGGAAAATTGGGATTATCCTATTGTCGTCACCACAAATGTGCAGTTGTTTGAATCAATGTTTAGCAACAAACCGTCTGATTGTCGCAAACTGCACAATATTGTTAATTCTGTTATTATTTTGGATGAGGTACAGACGTTGCCGACTGACTTTTTACAGCCTATAGTGGATGCACTGAAAGCATATCAGCAAATATTCGGGGTGTCAGTACTTTTTACTACTGCCAGTCAGCCGGTACTTAGTGGACTTATAAAAGGAGCCAATCCTACGGCAGATTTTGAGGGAATAGAACGTATTACAGAAATCATACCGAAAGAGTTTTCCCTGCATGAGAAGCTACGTCGTGTGAAGTTAGTAATAGACAATACAGGAAAGACCTACGATGAGATAGCCGCCAAAGTTGCTATATATAATAAGGTGTTATGTATTGTAAACACCCGAAAGGATGCCAAGGAACTGTATAATCGTTTACCTGATGAAGGCATAAAGCTTCATTTGTCGAGAATGATGTGTCCTGCTCATATCAGTGAAACAATAAGGATGATAAAAGCGTTGTTGAAAGATGAATCTCAACCGATAATCAGAGTGATTGCTACCCAGCTTGTGGAGGCAGGTGTGGATATAGATTTTCCTGTTGTATTCCGGCAGGAAGCAGGACTTGACTCCGTATTGCAGGCTGCTGGTCGATGCAATCGTGAAGGAAGAAATGCCGTTGGTAACACTTTTGTATTCAGCTTAGCAGCAGAGAAACGCATCCCGTTTGGAACAATGGTAGCAGCAAACGATGCACGAAAGAGTTTGCCTGCAGATAGTGATTGGTTTTCTCCTTCTGTGATGAAAAAGTATTTTCATCAATTGGATTGTAGGATAAATACATTTGACAATGAAGAAATAAATCGTTACCTTTACAATCCGAAGGAATTGTGTTTTGAAATGGCATCAAAAAAATTCAGACTGATTGATGATGATTGCATAAATGTCATCGTAAATTGGGAAAATAGCATGGAATTGGTGGAAAAACTAAAAGAGTCCGGCTGTACCTATTCTCTGATGAAGCGACTGGCAAAATTTACTGTAGGCATTCACCGCTCCGATTTTGACAAGTTGGTTAGCTATGATGCTATTGAAGAAGTGTTGGAAGGCATCTATGTGATGGCAGACAGAGCACAGTACGACAAAAATATCGGACTCCGTCTTGACAACCATTGGATGGAAGAGCTATTGATTAAATAGCAACTCAGAAAATTGAAGATTTTAGTAAACGATAATAAAGAATGATATGGAATATACAGACAAAGAATATTGCTTGGAGGTTTGGGGGAACTGGGCTTGCTTCACTCGTCCTGAATTGAAAGTAGAACGTGTGAGTTATGATGTGATTACACCATCTGCTGCGCGTGCTATATTTGAAGCTATCTTTTGGAAACCTGCCATTCATTGGCAAGTTACCAAAATTGAAGTTCTCAATCCTATAAAGTGGGCTACAATCAGAAGAAATGAAGTGGGAGCTGTGGCAGGCAAGTCTCCAATCTTTATTGAAGATAAACGTCAGCAGAAGAATACCTTACTTTTGCAAGATGTGCGCTATCGCATTTATGCAAAGTTGGTGTTTATTCCGGTAAAAGGCCGTTCTGATAAAGCTTTTGCCAAGCATCAGCCGGGTGATGATGAAAATCCGATGAAATATTATCAGATGTTTGAGCGAAGGGCATTGCAAGGACAATGTTTTACGCAACCATATCTCGGCTGTCGTGAGTTTGCTGCAAATTGGAAGTCTATTTATGATACAGAGCAGCTTGCTCCACCTTTGGCAGAAGACAGGGATTTTGGTATTATGCTTTACGATATGGACTTTGAAGGAAATCCCCAAAAACCGGATGCCATGTTCTATCGTGCAAAGATGGAACATGGAGTGATTGTTGTACCTGATAAAGATAGTGAGGAGGTGTTGAGATGATACTGAAAGCATTATATGATTATTATAATAGATCATTGAAAAATGAACCGAATTCACTACCTAAATATGGCATGATGAATGCGAGTATCTCTTTTATCATTGTCATAAAAAAACTGGGGCATTTGTAGGATTGGAAGATTGTCGTGATAAAAATGGGAACGGAACGAACTTTGTATTGCCTTATGGAGTGCATACAAATTCAATTACTCCATTCTTATTTTGGGATAAGTGTATGTATTCTGTAGACTATTCAAAGGAAAAAGAACCTTTGAATGATATTGATAGAAAAGACGAAGTAAAAGTAAAGCAATGGGAGAAAAGCGTTAAAACAGCGCATGAGAAGCATTTGGCTTTTATAGAACAATGTGAAAAAGTATATACGGAAACCAATGACGAAGATTTTAAAGCCGTTGTAAATTTCTATAAAAACAATCAACTCAAATTATTGCATGATGATATTCTTTGGAATCAAATAGAAAAGAATCCAGATGTTAATGTTACTTTTAGAATTGAAGGTGCAACAACTGTTGTAGCGAGTAAACCAATTCTTATTTCTTTTTTAAGGAAAGATACCAGTGAAAAAGGTATTTGTCTTATTACTGGAGATAAAACAGACATTGTTAGAAAAGTAACCCCTACTCCAATTTTAGGTTGCAAAGCATCTGCAAGCTTTGTGTCTTTCCAAAAGAATTGTGGCTATGATTCTTATGGTAAAGAACAAGGATATAATGCACCTATTTCTTTGAAAGCGGAATTTGCTTTTTCAACGGTAATAAAAAAAATAATATCAAAAAAGTCACGTAACATATTTGTGATAGGAAGTCATAAAAATAAAACAGCTAGGACTTTTCTTTTCTGGGCATCTTCTAATAGTGAAGCTGCTAAGAAGTCTGAGGATAGTCTGTTTGCTTTATTCGGAAGAGCAGAAGAAGATAATGATGACCCAAATAGACGTATAGAATTGGTACGACGTACATTCATGTCTATCTACAACAGAGAAATGTTAATCAACAAAGATGACAAATTCTTTATTTTAGGTCTGGCCCCCAATTCAGCCCGCATTGCTGTAGTGTATTGGAATGAACTGCCATTGCGTGAATTTGCAGGCTTAATCAATAAACATTTCACGGATATGGAGATTGTAGATACACGCAAGGACAAGAAACCGTATGTAGGATTACATTCCATACTTGGAAACGTTACTCTTGGAGGGAAGTCAAGCGATGCAGCACCCAACCTTCCTGATGCCGTAGTGAAAAGCATCTTTCAAGGATTGCCGTATCCGGCTTCTCTATTTCAGGCTTGCATTCGTCGCATACGTGTGGAACAATCCGTTAACATTGTGCGTGCTGCCATCATAAAGGCTTATCTTAACAGATTGAAAGATAATAACAACAATAAAAAACTCGATATTATGTTAGACAAAGAAAATCAAAATCAAGGGTATCTTTGTGGAAGGCTGTTTGCTGTATTAGAAAATCTCCAATATGCAGCAAATAAACAAGATACTATTCGTTCAAGTTATATGAACGCTGCTTCTGCAACTCCATCAGCTGTATTCTCAACAATTCTTAAATTGTCAAATAGTCATTATAGTAAATTATTAAAAGAAAAGAAATGGCTTGCTAATTTTTTTGATAATCAAAAGAAAGAAATTATAGCCTTAATACACGATTTTCCAAACACATTAGATCTGAATGATCAAGGACGATTTTTCCTCGGTTATTATCATCAGAAAAATCATAGAGAAGACAAAGAAACAGAAGAATAATAACAAACAAATAAAAATATATAGTTATGTCAGAAATAAAAAACAGAATTGATTTCATTTACATCTTTGATGTACAGGATGGTAACCCGAATGGAGACCCTGATGCAGGTAATCTTCCTCGTGTGGATGCCGAAACAGGTATGGGGCTTGTTACAGATGTTTGCCTTAAACGTAAGGTGCGTAATTATATCCAGATAGCAAAACAAACAGACAAAGGATATGATATTTATATAAAAGAAAAATCAGTTTTAGGCAGAAGCCATATTAAAGCTGCAAATGCTTTGGGATATTCTTTAGGAGAAGAAGCCAAAGCAAAAATGTCTAATGACATTGCTCCCGTTTTATCAGAGATTTCACTTCCAGATGGTTTGTCTATAGAGTCTGATGAAGAAGATAATAATATTTTAGTGGTTTCCTCAGACGCAGATAAAGATACAATTAAAACTTGGTTAAAAGAGTCTGGTTTGAATAGAATGATTGTTACATTTATTAACAAGGTGTTGAAAGACGCAAAACCAAAACAAACGACAGAAAGTGAAAAAGAAGGTGGACGTGAGTGGATGTGCAAAACCTTTTTTGATATTAGAAGTTTTGGTGCTGTGCTTTCATTAAAGTCTGCACCCAATTTTGGTCAAGTCCGTGGTCCTATTCAGTTTACATTTGCCCGTTCTGTAGATCCAATTGCAGCAGCTGAACATTCCATCACTCGTATGGCTGTGGCAACCGAGAAGGAAGCGAAGAAACAGAGTGGTGATAACCGTACAATGGGGCGTAAGTCAACCGTACCTTACGGTCTCTACATCTGTCATGGCTTCATTTCTGCCAATCTCGCCCAACAAACAGGCTTCTCGGAAGAAGATCTTGCCTTGTTCTGGGAAGCACTAAAGAACATGTTTGACGTGGACCGTTCGGCTGCACGTGGATTGATGAGTGCACAGAAACTGATTGTTTTCAAACATGATTCCATATTGGGTAATGCTCCTGCTAATAAACTATTTGACTTGGTTAAGGTGGAGAAGGTGTGTGATGGGGCACCTCGCTCATTCAGAGATTATGAAGTAACAATAGATACGGAGCATGTTCCATCGAATATCACAGTTGAAGAACTTATATAATAAGATATATGTATAGCGAAGACGATATGCTCATGTTGTCGGGGATTCAACACTTCAGGTTCTGTCCCCGACAATGGGCTTTGATTCACATTGAGCAGCAATGGGATGACAACCGCCTTACCATTGAGGGACAGATCCTACATAAACATGTGGATGACCCGTTCTATAGACAAAAGCGTGGTGAACAGATAACATTGCGTGCAGTGAATATTGCTTCGCGTGAATTAGGACTCTATGGCATTTCTGATGCCATAGAGTTGCTTCCTTCTTCATCTTCGGTAGATACTATTTCACATTCCAGATATCCGGGATGTTGGTTGCCAGTGGTTGTGGAATATAAGCATGGAAAACCTAAAAAGAATGAAGTGGATGAGGTGCAGCTGGTGGCACAGACAATGTGTCTTGAAGAAATGTATGCAATCCATATACCCTACGGAGTATTATTCTATGGAGAACTTCGTCATCGAGTGGAAGTAGCTATAACGGACGAATTGCGGGATATTGTCAGACAATGTGCAAGGGACATGCATGATATATTCAGCAAGGCTGTTATCCCGAAGGCTGAATATGGAAAACATTGCGACAAATGTTCATTAAAGGAAATCTGTATGCCGAAGATGGTTAAAAATTGTACAACGGTAGATACTTACCTCAATAAAAACCTGTACACATGAGAAAATTATTGAATACTTTGTATGTTACGACACCTGAGGCCTATCTGAGCAAAGATGGGCAGAATGTTGTAGTTTCAATCAAACAAGAGGAGATGTTTCGCATTCCGGTCATAAACATAGAGGGTATCGTTACATTCGGATATATGGGCGCAAGTCCCGGTTTGATGAATCTGTGTAGCGACAATGGCATATCATTGACATTTCTTTCTCCACATGGAAGATTCATCAGCCGTGTGCAAGGAGCGACAAAAGGAAATGTGTTGCTTCGCAAAAAGCAATATCTGTTATCGGACGATGACTTGTGGTCATTGAATGTGGCTCGGCTGATGATTGGAGGTAAGATTCAAAACTATCGTAATATTCTGAGAAGATATATCCGTGACTATGGAGACGACGAAGCTGTAAATCATGCAGTACGTGTGTTGGAGAATGCCAAACGTGATGCATTGGTTGCTCAGGATAAAACAACGCTGATAGGTTATGAAGGTATGGCTTCAAATGCTTATTTTGAAGTGCTACCGGTCTTGATTCTCAATCAAAAGTATGATTTCCCATTTAAAGGTCGTAGCCGTCGTCCTCCCAAGGATGCAGTGAATGCCATGCTGTCATTTGCCTATACTTTGATAGCTAATGATGTTTCTGCTGCACTCGAAACTGTCGGACTTGATCCATACGTAGGTTTTTTGCATACACTTCGTCCCGGACGTACATCTTTAGCTTTGGACATGATGGAGGAATTGCGGGCTTATATGGGGGATCGCTTTGTATTGTCCCTAATTAATAAAAGACAGATAACAATTAAGGACTTTTTGTTTCAAGGTGATAAAGGTGTTGTTATGACAGATAAAGGAAAAAAGACTTTTCTTTCTGCGTGGCAGAATCGAAAACGTGAGGTGATAATCCATCCTTATCTTAATGAGAAAATAGAGATAGGGCTTTTGCCATACGTGCAAGCTATGTTAATGGCGAGATATATTAGGCAGGATATAGACAATTATCCGGTATTTTTAATAAAATGATTTACTGTTATGTATATTCTTGTGACATACGATGTGGATACTACAAGCAGAGAAGGAGCACGTCGTTTGCGGTGTGTGGCTAAGGCTTGTTTGGATTATGGACAGAGGGTACAAAATTCTGTCTTTGAGTGTGAAGTGACAGATGTACAATATTGTCTCTTGAAAGAGCGGATTAGAGATATTATCAATACGTCTCTTGATAGTATCCGATTTTATATTCTTAGTAAGAATGAGAATAGAAGGGTTGAAGTAATTGGTGTTGAAACTGCTTATAAGGTTAGTGAGCCTCTTATTATATAATGAGTGCGAATGTGGTGTGTTACAAAAGATACACTATTTTCGCAACTCTTAATAATCAATGTGTTAGCTCTGTTTATAGGATGTTTATTCTCATTAAATCGACAAAAAATAAAAGTTCGCATATTTATAGTTCTATTTTATTGATTTATAATATGTAACTTTGTATGCTGTCGCACCCTACGCGGGTGCGTGGATTGAAACATCAGGGTTTCTTTCACGTCTCCTGTTCCCCACGGTCGCACCCTACGCGGGTGCGTGGATTGAAACGTCATCTTGCATGGAGTCCTCACAAAATGAACCGTCGCACCCTACGCGGGTGCGTGGATTGAAAC
>JAJPZU010000108.1 GCA_021204165.1 Prevotellaceae bacterium | reverse complement strand
ATCAAACATACCTCAAAAAAGTGATGTCAAAAAATTTTTTATGGAGACTTCCAAAAACATCAAGAAAAAATAGTTTTAATAAATATTTTTATAAAATTCAAATATTTATTTAAATAAAATAGTTTATCTTTGCCAGTATTAAAACAGTTAACTGCTAATATTAATACAAAATATTATAATGAGAACCGTAAAAACACAGTCAAAACGACTGATAGGAAACTAAGGCTTCGGGATTATGAAATTTCAATATACCCTAACCCCGCAACTGATATTGTAAATATAGACATCAGTGGCATAATTAGGAAGTTGTCCATATTGCTTATTTTGTGTAAATTCGTAATACATTAACAACATTAAATACAAGTCCATTGGCAAAGTTAAATACGCATGGATTTAATTCCGCCAACAAGTAAATAGAAATAATAGACTATGGCAAGGAAGAAAAGATTTTACATTTTAGAACAGAATTGCTATTTCAAGGGTGTATGCTGTCTGTTCCCAACAGAAAAAATCAGAAAATTCATGTATGACGGACAAGAAGCTGAGGGGTTCGAGAATATGACCCTTACACTTCCCAATGATGGAAAAAGTATATATTTACCCATGCACGGATGTCCGGGGGCATGCGATTTGGTCAGTAAGGAGTTTAAGGAGTTGGTAGAGCAATTTATACCGGAGGGGTATCCGGTGGAGTTCATTCCCGCAAAGGCTATGAGTGAGGTGTATGGCGAAAGGCAGTACTATTTCCTGCATTTCCTCAAATACGAGGATGCCATCATGCTTGATAAGTCGAAAGTGATTTATCATGATGACGGAAGCTATACAGTGGCTGTACCGGTCATTGATATGTCTAAAGTCCGGAATCTGCACTTTTTTATGGTGGATGCCGTTTGCGGACTGACCATTTCAAGTGAGCTTCGTCTCGCCCTGATTAAAAACGGATTGAAGACAAGCCTTATGCTGAACGACAAACGATTTACGTTTGATCCAGAAGAAGAGGAGGAAATGTAATAAAATATAGAAATATCCCAGCACATCCGAAGGCATACAAAAAGCAGACAAACCGTTTCTCCATTGCAGAAAGAAACCACTTGTCTGCTTCTATTGCGAACACTAAAAAGCTTAGAACGGAAGATCGTCTGCCGAGTCGTTAGACGAGAAATCTACGGTAGCAGCCGGAGCAGCGTTCTGTGTCGGCTGCTGAAATGACGGAGCCTGCTGATAGCCACCCGGGAACGGCGGCTGTTCAGGAGCAACCGGTGCTCCCGGCTGTACATGATCCACCTTCCATGCACGTATGTCGTTATACCAACGTCCCTGAAATTCACGTGCATTAATATCGAAGAACACATTCACTTCATCGCCCACCTGAATGTTCATCTGGCTGATTTTGTCCTCTCCGAAAACATTGAAACACATGCGACGCGGATATTGTTCGTGAGTCTCCAAAACATAGTCCTGTGTCTTCCACGGATTGCCCGTGCTCTTTGAAATACCGCCTCTTGCTTCAAGCACAGCGATAATTTTTCCTGCTATTTCCATAAATTAAATCTGATTTTCGGCTGCGAAAGTACAACTTTAAGACGTAGAAAACTAATTTTATCTTGTTTTTTTATCAATATTTCAAAACAATACCTAACTTTGTGAACTATATAAAAAGATAATGCACAATGAAATTCAATGTATCAAGCACAACTCTCTGCAGCCGTCTGCAAATGATAAGCAGGGTTCTCAGTTCTAAAAATTCCATAGCCATCCTCGACTGCATCTTGTTTGAGTTGGAAGACAATGTTTTAAGGCTTACGGCCTCAGACAACGACACCACTCTTGTGACAAGTGTCGAGACGAGCGATGCCGACATGAACGGTAAGTTTGCCATAAATGCAAAGACACTTATTGATGCACTAAAAGAAATATCGGAACAGCCGATTACGTTTGAAGTAAACACTTCGAGCAACGAGATAGAAATCGTATATCAGAACGGAATATACAAACTCATCGGACAGAACGGAGCAGAATATCCGACACCGACGGAGATTGGAGAATCGGCGCGCCGACTCACCATCACGGCGGACACGCTGTTCAACGGAATATCACGCACATTGTTTGCTACAGCCGACGACGAGCTCCGTCCGGTGATGAACGGTGTGTATTTCGACATCACCACAGAGAGCCTGACTTTCGTGGCAAGCGACGGGCACAAACTGGTGCGCAACCGCAATTTCACCATCCACGGCGAAGAGAATGCAGCCTTCATATTGCCGAAGAAGCCTGCTCTGATGCTCAAGAACATTCTTCCGAAAGAGGAAGGAGACGTGCAGATTATGTTCGACGAAAGAAATGCGGAAGTCGTCATGCCCGGCTACAAACTCAGCTGTCGTCTGATAGAGGGACGGTATCCGAACTACAATTCGGTAATCCCGACCAACAACCCTTTCAGGGTGACGATTGACCGTCAGGCACTCATCAGTGCCCTGCGCCGAGTGTCAGTATTCGCCAGCGTCAGCAACGCCCTTATCAAGCTGTGTCTCGACACCAACTCACTGACTATCTCCGCTCAGGACATAGACTTCTCGACTTCGGCGGAGGAGCGCATCATCTGCGAATATGAAGGCGCACCGATGAACATCGGATTCAAGGGTACATTCCTTCTCGACACACTCAACGGCATAAGCGGACAGGATGTCATTCTGGAACTTGCAGACCCAAGCCGCGCCGGTGTCATTGTACCGGCAGAACAGGAAGAGGGAGAAGACTTGCTCATGTTGCTGATGCCGATGATGCTGAACGACTAAAATTGCTAAAGTTATAAGGGTTTTGAAGCATAAGACCGGACAATCCATCCTGCCTTATGCTTCAAAATGTCATTTTTAATCTACACAAGAAAATGAAACTAAATCTGAGCAACCCGATTATATTCTTCGACCTTGAAACAACAGGAGTCAACATAACCACTGACCGCATTGTGGAACTTTGCTATATCAAGATAATGCCCAACGGGAATGAAGAGTCGAAGACCATGCGCTTGCGTCCGACGGACATGTCGGGCAATACCCTCCATATTCCGGAAGCTTCCACCGCCATCCACGGAATCACGGACGACGACGTAAAGGATTGTCCGACATTCAAGGAGATTGCAGCAGAGCTGGAGAAGACCATTAAGGGTTGTGACCTTGCCGGATTCAACTCCAATAAATTCGACATTCCGCTGCTTGTGGAAGAATTTTTGCGTGCAGGTGTTGACATAGATCTTTCCAAGCGCAAGTTTGTGGATGTGCAGAATATTTTCCACAAGCTCGAACAGCGCACACTTGTGGCCGCCTATAAGTTCTACTGCGAAAAGAATCTGGAGGACGCTCATACCGCAATGGCGGACACTCGTGCGACTCTTGAAGTGCTGGAAGCGCAGCTCGACCGATACCCGGAGGAGCTGAAGAACGATGTGGCATTCCTCTCAGAGTTCTCCACCATGAACAAGAACGTGGATTTTGCAGGACGCATTGTTTTCAACGACAAGGGTGAGGAAATCTTCAATTTCGGGAAATACAAGGGACACAGCGTCAGCGAGGTGCTCCGACGCGACCCGGGATATTACAACTGGATGATGCAGGGAGACTTTGCGCTCAACACCAAACAGGTGCTGACAAGGCTCCGTCTGTTGGAGAAAACCAGAAAATGAATGTATTAATAGCGGATAAGTAGAGAAGCACATGTTGAAAGGAAAAAAAATAGTCTTAGGGATAACCGGCAGCATTGCCGCATACAAAGCCTGTCTGATTATCAGACTGCTCATCAAGCAAGGAGCAGAAGTACAGGTGGTCATCACACCGGCGGGAAAGGAATTTATCACTCCCATTACGTTGTCGGCACTGACAAGTAAACCTGTCATCAGCGAATTTTTCTCGCAACGCGACGGCACATGGAACAGCCATGTGAACATAGGACTGTGGGCTGATGCCATGCTGATTGCTCCCGCCACGGCATCCACAATCGGCAAGATGGCAAACGGCATTGCCGACAACATGCTCATAACCACCTACCTGTCCATGAAAGCTCCCGTCTTTATAGCTCCGGCAATGGATCTCGACATGTATGCCCACCCTTCGACTCAGCACAACATGGACATTCTGCGCTCTTACGGCAATCATATCATCGAACCGGGAGAAGGATTCCTCGCCAGTCATCTTGTGGGGAAAGGGCGCATGGAAGAACCGGAAGAGATTGTGCGCCAACTGGACGAGTTCTTCTCCAACAAGGAGAAAAGCCCTTCCGTGCTCCACTCGAAGAAGATTCTGATTACAGCCGGACCTACCTACGAGAAGATAGACCCGGTGCGCTTCATCGGCAATTATTCATCGGGAAAGATGGGATTCGCTCTGGCACGTGAATGTGCAGAACGCGGAGCGCACGTAGAACTGGTGTGCGGTCCCGTATCCACCCAAATGGACATTCATCATCCGAACATAGTGCGGACAGACGTAGAATCTGCCGCCGACATGTATGAAGCAGCCGTAAGACTGTTTCCCGGCATGGACGCGGGAATACTGTGCGCGGCTGTGGCGGATTTCACTCCGGAGGTGTGTGCAGACCGGAAAATCAAACGCAAAGGCGACGACATGCTAATCAGGCTCAAGCCGACAAAGGATATTGCCGCGGCTCTCGGCAATTTGAAGACAGAGTCTCAAACTCTTGTGGGATTTGCTCTTGAGACAAATGACGAGGAGAGCAATGCGAAGGGCAAACTGGAAAGAAAAAACTTCGACTTCATTGTGCTGAACTCTTTGAACGACAAGGGCGCAGGGTTCAGATGCGACACGAACAAAATTTCAATCATATCCAAAACGTCCGGAGAGACGTCCGAAGAAGGCATGGAAGGCTTCACAAAAACATCTTTCCCTCTGAAGCCCAAACAGGAAGTTGCCTCCGACATCATTGACGAACTGGAGCGCAGACTATAAAAAGAAAAATACAGATTATATTATAAAAAAGAGAAATACTGCCGTCTGTTTTTTTCCGCAAAGTCATTCATCTTTCACTAAGTTGACAATCTTTCATTAATGAGTGTATGAAAAAACTTTTATTATCGTTATTGGTCGTATTCTCGACTTGTCTGATTGGAACCGTATCGGCTCAGGAACTGAACTGCAAGGTCGTCGTCAACCATTCACAGATTCAAGGAACCAACACAAGTGTGTTCGAGACTTTACAGAATGCCATAAATGAGTTCATGAACAACCGCTCATGGACAGAGCTGCAATTCAGCAAGGACGAAAGAATTGACTGTACACTCAATATCACCATCAAGCAATACAAGGAAGCAGAAGGGACTTTCACCGGGGAGTTGCTATTCCAGACGACTCGTCCGGTATTCAACTCCACCTACAACACCACTGTATTTTCAATGAAAGACCCTGCCTTCAATTTCACATACAAGGAGTTCGATCAGCTTGAGTTCAACGAAAACTCAATGGACAACAACCTCACCGCCATGCTGGCATACTATGCCTATCTTTTCATAGGCTTGGATCTTGACACGATGGCACCACTCGGAGGAACAGATGTTCTCCGCATGGTGGAGACCATCGTCAACAATGCACAGACCATGAGCGAAGTCGGATGGAAAGCATTCAATGACACCAGAAACAGACATGCCATCATCAACGACTACATGGAAAGTTCGATGGAGCCTTACCGCAGAATGCAATATAAATATTGCCGTGAGGGACTTGACGAAATGGCGAACAATGTAGATCGGGGCAGAACCGCCGTCACCGAAGCTCTGGGTATGCTGAAGGAAGCGCACGGCAACAAACCGCTGAGCATGTTGCCTCAGATTTTCACGGACTTCAAGCGTGACGAGATTGTCAGCATATACAACGGACACGGTACGGCGAAAGAAAAAGAAGAGGTTTACAACATCGTGTCAGACTTGAACGCTTCACAAAATCAGGAATGGACCAAGATAAAGAAATAGCACCATGATAAAGTCGCTTTACATAGAGAACTACGCACTTATAGAAAAGCTTAACATAAGGCTGCACCCCGGCTTCTCCGTCATCACGGGAGAGACCGGCGCCGGAAAATCCATTATTCTCGGAGCTATCGGGCTGCTTCTCGGACAAAGAGCCGACAGCAAAGCCATAAAGCACGGTGCGAAGAGATGTGTCGTTGAAGCCGTATTCGACTTGTCCGCATACGGATTCGACGATTTTTTTGAGCAGCATGACCTTGACTTCGACGGGGGTGAGTGTATCGTCCGGCGCGAACTGACAAGTTCCGGTAAGAGCCGCGCCTTTATCAATGACACCCCTGTGCAACTGGCACTTCTGAAAGAACTTGGCGAACAACTCATAGATGTACACTCCCAACACCAGAATCTCCTTCTCAACAAAGAGGATTTCCAGCTCAACATACTCGATATTCTGGCAGACAACAAAGAAAAGCTACAGCGTTATCAGGCTTATTTCTCCGAATACAAGCAAAGCTACAAGATGTGGCGCCAAGCCATTGCCGACGCGGAAAAGAGCCGGGAGGACGAAGACTACCTGCGTTTCCAAGCCAATCAGCTTGCCGATGCCGAACTAAAAGAAGGCGAACAGAAAGAACTGGAGGACGAGGCCGAAATGTTGAGCCATGCCGAAGACATAAAGCAAGCCCTACTCAAAGCACACCACTGCATAGTAAATGAAGGCGGTGATGATGTCGTACAACAACTGAAACAAGGAGTTTCCTTGCTGCGGACAATCGCCGGTGTATGCGTGTCGGCTGAAGAACTTGCCAACAGATTAGATTCATGCTACATAGAGATAAAAGATATTGCCGACGAGATTGACAGTCTTTCAGACTCTGTCGAATACAACCCGGAAAGACTGAACTTCGTCAATGAACGTCTGAGCATGATATACACTCTCCAGCAGAAGCACCATGCAGATACTGTAGCAGAGCTGATTTCCATTCAGACGGAGCTTGAAGAACGGCTGTCCGCCATAGAGAACAGCGATGACTACATAAAGGAACTGAAACAACGCTGCGACAATGCCAAGGAGAAAGTAATCAAGGCGGCTGCCGTACTGACAGAAGAAAGAAAGAAAGCAGCAAAGAAAGTGGAAGAATACATGGTCAGAAGCCTTGCGCCGCTCGGTATGCCCAATGTACGGTTCCGTGTGGAGATAATGCCGCGAGACAGCGTTACGCATACGGAGAAAGCCGTTTCTTCTACGGATTCAGACAATGCGGTTCTTACCGGCTTCAATACATACGGAGCAGACAAGATTAACTTCCTCTTCTCGGCAAACAAAAGCGGCAACATGCAGAACGTGGCGCAAGTAGCGTCAGGCGGAGAAATCGCCCGCGTGATGCTCTCCCTCAAAGCCCTCATCGCCGGTGCAGTCAAACTCCCGACAATCATCTTCGACGAGATAGACACGGGAGTATCGGGAAGCATCGCAGAGAAAATGGCAAAGATAATGAAAGACATGGGCGAACAGAACCGCCAAGTAATCAGCATCACACACCTGCCGCAGATTGCCGCTCTCGGAAAGTCGCACTACAAAGTATATAAACGTGATGACGAAGACGGCACGACGAGCCACATTGCAGAACTCCCCCTTGAACAGAGGATAGAGGAACTCGCCCACATGCTCAGCGGAGAGACACTGACCGACGCCGCCATCAACAATGCGCGCGAACTGCTCACCACCGCAAATGCTTAACCACATAAACACACCAAACGAAATGAAAAAGACATTACAAAATATCACACTCACACTGATAGCCTTGTTTTCCCTCTGCCTCAACAAAACAGAGGCGCAAGTGAAAGAAGCCGCCGCTCCGAAATGGGCGGCAAAGATGCAGAAGGCGGTTTTCTCACTGCTCACCTACGACAAAGACGGCAACCTGCTGCATTCCGGCACAGGATTTTACATCGGTAGCGAGGGAGAGGCCATTGCCGACTACAGCCTGTTCCACGAAGCCTACAAAGCGACAGCCATAGATATGGGCGGCACAAAAAGCGACGTGGCACTCATACTGGGCGCAGACGAGACATACGGAGTGGTACGTTTCAAGGTAGATACGAAGAAGAATGCCGTCTTAACCCCAGCCTCTGCACCGGCGCCGGCAGGTTCTACCGTATGGACATTCAACTATTCAAACAGAAAGATTGCCACATGCCCTACCACCACCGTCAGCGACACATCCAGCGTGAGCGGGAAATACCCTTATTACACGCTCTCGGACGAAATCGGAGACAGCCACATCGGCTGCCCGCTCTTCAATGCCTCGGGCGAACTGGTCGGCATCGTGCAGCACTCATCCGCGGGGAAAGGGTATGCACTCGGCATCACGTTCACAGAAGAACTGAAGATACAGGCAATCACCTCCAAATCTGCCTCACTCGCCATGAGCCACATCCACCTGCGGAAAGGGCTTCCGGAAAGCATGGAAGAGGCTCTTGTATATCTCTACTTCAAGTCGCGCTCTGCCGGCAACGAAGAGTATATCGACCTGCTCAACCAATTCATAGCCACTTATCCGGACAATGCGGAGGGCTACCTCCGACGTTCCACACCGCTCACGGACATGCAGCGTTTCGACGAGGCTGAAAGCGATTTGCAGAATTACCTGAGACTTGCCGAAGACAAGGTACAAGCAAATGCAAACGTGGCGCAAGCCATACAGCAGAAACTGGTATATCAGCCGGAAGTAACCTACGACAAATGGAACTTTGACGTGGCACTCGGCTACATCGACAAAGCCATAGAAATAGAGAAAGGGCGGATTGCGGCAAACGGAAGCGGAGCATCCTCTGCCGTGCTTTTAGATTGTCAGCTTCGGAAGACCCAGATTCTCATGTCGAAGAAGGACTATGACTCGGCAATTGCCATATATGACGAACTGAGCAAGGGCGAACATCGCGCACCGGCCATTTTCTACGCTTCGGCACTGGCACATGCCGGCAAGGGAGATTCTGTAAGCATACAGATAGCCCTGCTCGACAGCGCCATAGCACTATTTCCCGACCCGCTGCCGGCCGAAGCCTCGAACTATGTGTTGTACCGCGGAAAATTGTACGAGGAAGCAGGAAAATATCGGAATGCCGTAGCAGATTACGACAAGTTCTGCTACTTGAGCAACAACAAAGTGAATGCAGCGTTCTATTACGACCGTTCCCAAGTGGAGATAAAAGCCCGCATGTATCAGCAGGCTCTCGACGACCTCAATTCCGCCATTGCCGCCGCTCCCCGCGAACCGCTCTATCTCATTGAGAAAAGCGCACTGCTGTTGCGTGTGAACCAGATAGACGAATGTATAGAGGTGACGAAAGCATGTATCGCCTTGAATCCTCAGATGCCTGACGCATACCGCATACTCGGCTATGCTTACCTGCAAAAAGGAGACAAAGCCGCGGCGAAGGAAAATCTGGAACATGCAAAGGATTTGGGTGATGAGAATGCACAGGAAATCATGGACAAGTATCTGAAATAATTTTTTTCATCTCCTCGTGTGTATTTAGCAGGGGGTATTCGACAGACTACTAATATGTTGTGTTGGGTGCTTTGTGGGGGTATTCGACAGACTACTAATATGTTGTGTGGATGATTTGTGGATGTATTCGACAGACTCCTAATGTACGACTTGTGTATATTAGCAGACGTATTCGACAGACTCCTCCGTCGCTACGCGCCACCTCCCCTAACTTAGGGGAGGAGCCAAGTTACCGTATTGGGTGTTAAT
>JAJPZU010000221.1 GCA_021204165.1 Prevotellaceae bacterium | reverse complement strand
GGCTCCTCCCCTAAGTTAGGGGAGGTGGCGCGGTAGCGACGGAGGAGTCTGTCAAGAACACACCTACTAAATATACATGAGGAGTCTGCCGAATATGTCTGCTAACACATTAAAACAGCTTCTTAATACATCCGCAAATTACTCAGAGATAAATTCACCTTTCAGAGCGTCACCCTTGTCGTTGAAGTCGCCAAGTCTCATGTTGACGATACGGTTATCGAGACCGAGAGTATTCGGTATCTCCACACGGATATAGTTGTCGGTGAATCCGTGCATAGGCTTCGACTTGGTGGCTGTATGCTCAAAAAGTACAGGGCGGACAGAACCTATGTGCGCCGCATAGAAGTCGTGTGTCTTCTTTTCCGACAAAGCAAGGAGACGCTGGCTGCGTTCATGTTTTGTCTCCTGACTGACCACATACGGAATTTCAAGGGCCTTGGTTCCGGGACGCTCTGAATAACTGAACACATGAAGTTGGGTGATGTCAAGTTGTTCGATAAAACGGTATGCGTCCTCAAAGAATTCGTCTTTCTCACCGCGTGTGCCCACAATCACATCTACTCCGATGAAGGCATGGGGCATGAGCTGCTTGATCTTTTTAATCTTTTCTGCAAACAGACTGGTGTCGTAGCGGCGGTGCATGAGTTTCAGTACGTCGTCGGAACCGCTTTGCAGGGGAATATGGAAATGGGGCATGAATGAGCGGGAGCGGGACACGTATTCGATGATGTCATCAGTGAGCAGGTTAGGTTCAATGGATGAGATTCTGTATCTTTCAATGCCATCGACCGTGTCTAAAGCTTTTACCAAATCAGTGAATGTTTCGCCTGTGCTGCGTCCGAAATCCCCGATGTTTACTCCTGTAATGACAATCTCTTTGCCTCCTTCAGCGGCGACACCGCGGGCTTGCTCCACCAAAGAGGCGATGCTTCCGTTGCGACTGCGTCCCCGGGCGATGGGAATGGTGCAGTAGGTACAGTAGTAGTTGCATCCGTCCTGCACTTTCAGAAAATAGCGTGTGCGGTCTCCGCGTGAGCACGAAGGGGCAAAGGAGCGAATGTCGGCTGTTTTTACGGTGATAGCCGAGCGACATTCCTTCTCCGTCATTTTTTGTATGATATATTGTATGATTTCTCCTTTTTGTTCTGCTCCAAGTACAAGATCTACACCCGGTATGTCTGCTATCTGTACGGGTTTGAGCTGCGCGTAGCATCCTGTCACCACTACAAAGGCTTCCGGATGTGATTTTATTATTCTGTGGATGGCTTGACGACATTTGTGGTCGGCAACTTCGGTGACGGAGCATGTGTTGATGACACAGATGTCTGCTGCCTCTCCTTTTTCTGCTTTGGTCACTCCGTGATTGGCAAGCAATAGTCCGATGGTGGATGTCTCGGCGAAGTTCAGTTTGCAGCCGAGGGTGAAAAATGCGGCTTTTTTACCTTGAAGAATACTTGTATCTATCATTGATAGTTTGATAATTGGGGGCGGAAAGTGCCGTTGATAAAAGTTCAGTCTGCAAAATTATTGAGAATTGTTGACATACAAAAGGATAAATTTCCATTCTTGCGTTTTTTTCCTAACTTTGTTGCATGAAAAAGATTTTATTTTTATCGGCTGTGGCTGTTTCGCTTATTGCCGGTGCACAGGAGAAAACTGTGGAGGTGACTGTTTCCAACCGGTGGAAGCATTCCAAGACGGATGAGCCTGTGGTGTTGAAGTTTTCAGAACTGAAGAAGTTGAAGTTTGATGTCAGTTCCGCCGTGGTGAGGCTTGATGGACAGGAAGTCCCGTGTCAGCTTGATGATATGGACGGTGATTCTCATGCAGATGAACTGGTGTTCCTTGCAGATATATCAGCGGGTGAAACATTGAAATATGATGTGACACTTTCTGCATCCGGTAGGCAGAAGGATTATGCGGCGCGTGTATATGCGGATATGATGCTTGATGATAAAAAAGCGAAGCATCCGTTTATTACTTGTATTGAGACTCCCGGGAGTAGCTACATTTACAGTGATTTGTATCACCACGGAGCTGCTTTCGAGTCGGAACTGACCGGCTATAGAATTTACTTTGATAAGCGGCAGAACATCGACCTTTATGGTAAATGTGTGCGCCGGCTTGAACTTGCGGAAACTTGTTTTTATACTACTGCCGGACAGAAGGCGGCCGGATATGGCAATGATGTGCTTTGGGCAGGTAGTAGTGTGGGGTGCGGCACTTTGAAGTTGTGGGATGGAGAGAAGCCGGCTGATTTTGAAAATCTGAGGACGAGAGGACAGCGTATTGTGGCGGCCGGACCTCTGCGCACCGTGGTGGAAGTGAAGGATATGGGTGTGGAGACCTCCGGCGGTGAGGTGGTCAATATGAAACAGTATTATATTCTGTATGGCGGTCATCGTGAATGTGAAGTGAACGTGGTGCTTGATGCTCCTTCCAAAGGGAATATATTTTGTACCGGAGTTCAGAAAGTGGGAAAACAGTCCGAAGGTATGACTCGCGAAGATGGTGTTGCGGCATCATGGGGCTGCGACTATCCGGATATGGGAAACAAGGATTTGTTTCCGCCGGAAGCTGTCGGGCTTGCCGTCTATGTGCCTGCGGAGTATATAGGACGTCAGCTTACAGATGACCTGAATTATCTCTATGTCATAGATAATGCGGGAGGCTCTTCTTTCAAATATTATGTGACATTCTGTGCCGACAAGGAAAAGGAGGGATACCATTCTGCTCACGAATGGTTTTCGTCTCTTGATTCGTGGAAGGAGATGTTGCAGAATCCTGTTGAGGTAAAGGTCAAATAAGTTTCCGGATATAAAGAAAGAAGGAGGTGAAGTGCTTAAACGGATATGTGCGTTTACGCAACTTCACCTCCTTTGTCGCTCTTTACGGCGAAAACAGAACGTGCCGGCTGCTTTGCCGTAGTGGTATTTCGTTTTTTATGCTTTCCTGTATTTTTCTTCTATGTCTGAGTTCATGATGTCAAAAACTTCCTGCATGAATATCTTTGTAGGCTTGCCTTTGCGCTCTTCCACTGTAATCGGCTTGTGTACTTTCAGTGAAAGGGTTCCGGGAGAAACCGATTTGGCTTTACGCGAGAAAATGTCGAAAGAACCGTTGATGGTCAGAGGGACGATGGGTAATCCTATTTCGTTTGCCAGCATGAATGCTCCTCTCTTGAAAGTTCCCATTTCTCCGGTATAGGTGCGTGTGCCTTCCGGGAATATCACCATTGACATTCCGCCGCGAAGCGTCTCCTGTGCTTGGAGTACCGTGCGCTGGATGGACGAAAGGGAGTCGCCGACATATATATGTTTTGATTTTGCACATGCATATCCGACAAACGGAATCTTGCGGAGATATTCCTTCATCATCCACTTGAAGTTGTGTCCTAAGTATCCATAAATGAGAAATATGTCGAAGTAACCTTGGTGATTTGCCAGAAATACGTATGATTGTTTTGGGTCGATAAGCTCCTTTCCCTCTGTTTTTATCCGTATGAAAAACAGCATACATGTGATGCGTGACCACCATTTAGGCGCGTAATATCCTACATAGACAGAGTCTCCGAGCATGGAGGCGATGACCACTACTGTGGCTGTGATAATGGTGGCAACAATAAACAAAGGCAGTGCAATGCAAAATGAATATATCTTATAAATAATTTTCATAATCTGGATTATGTTGTTTTTTATTGGTTTCAATCTATTTTCTTCAGTGTGATGACATTGACTTCAGGCCATGCTCCGAATCTGAAAGGAAACATTACGGCATCTATGCCGTCGCTGACATTGAGAATCTGTTTCCCCTCGCTATAGGCTCCGGACCATTCGTCATAGACAAATGCCACGGGAGACCAACCGAAAACTTTGAATTGTCCGGCATGTGTGTGCCCTGAAAGAGTGAGCTGGATGTCCGTCTTTGGCAGGACTTCGCGCCTCCAGTGAGTCGGGTCGTGGCTGAGGAGTATAGAGAATGTCCCTTTTCTAATACCTTTGGTTGCCTTGGGCAAGTCGCCGAGAGAAGGGAAGGGGGGACGGCCGTCGTTTTCTACACCGATAATGGCAATGGAGTCTTTTTTCCTGTGGATAATATCATGATTGTTTATGAGCAGATTCCATCCGAATGAACGCTCACGTCTCTGCAAGTCCTTGACACCTGCTTTTCTCATGCTTTCTGATGAATATTTTATGTACATGCTGTAGTCGTGGTTGCCCATGACTGCATATACTCCGTCCGGAGCGGACAACTGGGATAGCACATGCTTGAAGCCGTCAAGCTCACATGCTTGATGGTTGACAAGATCTCCGGTAAAAGCAATCATGTCACATCGTTGGTCGTTGATTAAGTCAACCATTTTCTTTGCGTCAGCTTCGTGCCCTTTTCTCAGGGTGCCGATGTGCATGTCGGAGAATTGTGCGATGCGGTAGCCGTCAAACTCGTGTGGCAAATCTGTAAAATAGAACGTTTGCTTGTGAACGACAAATCTGTTTCGTCCCCAGAAACACCCGCAGCATAGAATAAGTATGGAGAAAAAAGCTATTGACATGCCCGATATTCTGAATGTTCGCCGGATACGCGGTGAAGGAAACAGGCAGCCGATGCTGTCTATAAAGGAAAACAAAAGCTTCGGGAGGCATATAAGCATCATGACTGTCATGAACATTCCCACGTATGGTTGGTTGTCCGGCTTCATGTCGTTTGAAGACATGATAGCTGTCATTGCTGTCAGCAGAATTGCAGATGGGGCAAAGCTCAATACTCGCAAGCAGCAGCGTCTTGTCCATTTCCTGACATATATCCAGTAAATATATATATCAGGAAGGATAAGTAGCACCAGCAATAATATGATAATCCTATATAACACTCCTTAATATTTTCTTGTTAATAAATTAGTTTAAGTTTCTTATGAGATATGTGCGAAGTTCTGTCGGACTCATTCCCCTGCGTCTTGCGTAGTCTGTCAACTGGATTTCATCAATAGTCCCGACTGTAAAATAGCACGACTGGGGATGAGATAGCATCAGTCCGCTTACAGAAGCGTGTGGGCGCATCATTCCGTGTTCTGTCAACCTTATTCCAATTTGTGAGAAGTCAAGCAATTCATCAAGCAGAAAGTTGAGTGACAAATCCGGCAGGCACGGATAACCGACAGCCGGACGTATTCCTTGGAACTTTTCAAGGTGAAGTTCATCTATGGAAAGCTTCTCATCACGCGCATATCCCCATATCTCGGTTCTGACCTCTCTGTGCAGGCATTCTGCAGCCGCTTCGGCGAGGCGGTCTGCAAGCGTCTGCACAAGCATACGGTTGTAGGTGTCTTCTGCGTATAGATTCTCTATTTTTGCATTTACCGCTGTGGCGAATATTCCTATCTGGTCATATTCTTGAGTTTCCAATGGACGGATGAAATCACTCAGACACAAGCAATGACCGTTGGAATTTGGTGTCTGCTGTCTTAGCATGGGCAGCCGTGTCTTTCCTACAATAATGTCGTCGTTGTCTGCATTAGAGTTAAATAGACGGAATATAGCACCAATTTCATAATAAGCATCGAGTTTTGCCAACATCCTTGAAGCGTCATTTTGCAGTTTCATAGCTTCTGTAGCACGCGGACGTTCTGCTTCAGAAAAGCCTGAAAGCCATGAGGCACGGCAAGCGTCGCATCCGTGTATGTGGGCTATAGACGCATACTTCAGAGGAAAAGACCACGCATGAAAGAAGTATATCCAATTGATGTATGGAGCTACATCGCTGATACGATAATGATGAATGACACTTTTCAAGTAGTCTTTTCCTTTCATACTTTGTCTGTTGGAGTTTCTGTATTAACAATCTGATGCTTTTGTTCTGCTCGAAATGATATTAGCGGGCAAATTCAAGTTCTTTGCCGCGTACACCGTCCACAACAATGCCGTCACAATAGACTGTTTGTCCGTTGACGATTGTGCGGCGCACCCGCCATTTGAATGTCCTTTCATCCATCGGAGTCCATCCGCATTTTGTGTAGTAGCGTCCTTCCATCACTTGCCAGTTTGCATTCGGATCTACTATCACAAGGTCGGCATAGTAGCCTTTGCGGATATATCCTCTTTTATTTATGCGATACAGTTTTGCCGGATTATGACTCATAAGTTCCGGTATTCGTTCCACTGGTAGCACCCCTTTGTCCGACAGTTCAAGCATCGAGACAAGTGAGAACTGTATCATAGGCATTCCGGATGCGGCTTTCAGTGCACCGCCCACTTTCTCGTTCAAGAGGTGTGGAGCATGGTCTGTAGCCACTATGTCTAAGCGTCCGTCTGTCAGTGCCTCGCGCAGAGCTTCTCTGTCTTCTATTGTCTTGATGGCAGGGTTGCATTTGATTTTTGTGCCGAGAGAATCGTAGTCTTCTGTGGTAAACATAAGATGCGCTATACAGACTTCGGCGGTAATTTGCTTTTCTTCGATAGGCTTATTCTCGAACAAAGAAAGTTCTTTGGCGGTGGAAATATGCGCCACGTGCAGTCTTGCTCCTGTTTCTTTTGCCAGACGTACAGCCAGTGACGACGATTCGTAACATGCCTCTACACTGCGGATACGTGAATGGTAGCGTATCGGAAAGTCGTTTTGCCCTTTGTATTTCTTCTTGAAAATCTCGATGTTCCGGTTTATGATGTTTGTGTCTTCGCAATGAGCCATGATAAGCAGTGGGGACGTTTTGAACAGCTGACGCAATGCGCTTTCGTTGTCCACGAGCATATTTCCCGTACTGCTTCCCATGAAAACCTTCACACCGCATACTCTTGAAGAGTCAAGTAGCGGAAGAAGGTGGACATTGTCGTTGGTGGCTCCAAAGAAAAATGAATAGTTTACACGGCTTTTTTCCGCAGCCATCTTGAATTTCTCTTCAAGCAGTTCTATGGTTGTAGTCTGAGGTACGGTATTCGGCATTTCCATGTAAGAAGTGACACCGCCGGCAGCTGCTGTGCGGCTTTCACTTTCAATGTCGGCCTTATACGTCAAGCCGGGCTCACGGAAATGTACATGGTCGTCAATGACTCCCGGAAATATGTACATGCCTGATGCGTCGATAAGATTGTCATAGTCACAAGATTCAGACGCTTCATCTTCAAGAACATCAACAATCCACTCGTCTTCAATTACAATTGTTCCGAAAAACTGTTTCCCTTCGTTTACAATTGTTGCATTCTTTATTATAGTTCTCATTTCTTGTTGTGTGTAATCTCTCTTATTTCTTTGCTTTCGGGTATTTCTTGAACCATCCGTCGAGTCTGAGCCGGATGACACCGAATACGGCTTCGCTGAATATGCCTCCGCTCATTTTGGATACCCCTTCCACTCTGTTGACAAAAATCACCGGGACTTCCTTTATTCGGAATCCACATTTGTATGTGGTGAATTTCATTTCTATCTGGAAGGCATACCCTTTGAAGCGTACTGCGTCAAGGTCTATGGTTTCAAGTACTCTCCGTTTGTAGCATTTAAAGCCGGCTGTAGTGTCATGCATCTTGAATCCCGTAATCATTCCTACGTACATGGATGCAAAATAAGACATCAGTACTCTGCCAATCGGCCAGTTGACCACGTTCACACCGGAAATGTACCGAGAGCCTATGGCAAGGTCATATCCTTCGTCTGCACATGCGGAGTAGAGGCGCGGAAGGTCTGTCGGCGCATGGGAAAAGTCTGCATCCATTTCAAAAATATAGTCATATCCATGATTGATGCTCCATTTGAATCCTGCTATATAAGCAGTGCCGAGTCCCATCTTCCCTTTTCGTTCTAAAATGAACAAACGGTCCGGAAACTCTTTCTCCATCAAACCTTTGACTATTGATGCCGTTCCGTCCGGCGAACCGTCATCTATTACGAGTATGTGAAAACATTTATCAAGACCGAATACGGCTCTGATGATTTTTTCTATATTTTCTTTCTCGTTGTATGTCGGTATGATTACAATACTATCGCTCTTCTCCATATATTGCTTGAATTGCTTGTGGATATAACTGCAAACTTACAAAAAAAATCTATTTTTCTTATTTATTGTGTGAAAAAAGTTTTTGATACGGACATAAATAGGTGTCTGTGACAATTTTAAGCATTCTGTTTGTATAGTGGGAGAAATAGAAAATGCGCCCGGAAATGCTTGTCATGCGTTTCCGGGCGCGAATCTTTTTCTCTGTGTATATGCTGTACACCTTATATATTATGTCTTATTTGATTTCCCATCCGAGAGCACTCGCACCAAGCACGGCTGCGTTTGAGCTCATGAGACCGGATACGAGGAATTTTGCTTTGCCTTGGAACAAGTTGAGCACATTCTCGTCGAATGCTTTCTTTATCGGATCCATGATGAGGGCACCGGCTTTGGTCAGTCCGCCGAAGAAGATGAAAGCCTCCGGGCTGGAGAATGCAGCGAAGTCAGCACAAGCTCTGCCCAACATTTCGCCTGTGAATGCGAATATTTCTTTTGCCGCCTCATCGCCTTTTCCTGCCGCTATGGACACGTCGAGAGAAGTGATTTTCTCTGCCGGAATATCGCGCAGCAGACTTGGTCTGTCCGACTTCTCAAGTATTTCACGCGCTGTACGTGCCACTCCGGTGGCTGAACAGTATGTCTCAAGACACCCTTTGCGTCCGCAGCCACATGAGCGTCCTTCTTCTCCTCTGACCGCAATGACATGTCCCAGCTCGCCGGCAAATCCGTCATGTCCGTAAACAAGCTGTCCGTTGATGACGATTCCGCTGCCGACACCGGTTCCGAGTGTAATGACGATGAAATCTTTCATTCCGCGTGCCACACCGTAGGTCATTTCACCTATTGCAGCTGCATTTGCATCGTTTGTCATGGCTACAGGTATTCCGAGTGCTTTCGAAAACATTTCTGCCAGTGGCACTATACCTTTCCACGGAAGGTTCGGCGCATGTTCTATTGTTCCGCTGTAATAGTTTGCATTTGGTGCTCCGATACCCATTGCTTTGATGTTGTCTATTCCTCCGACATGCTCAATGAGAGGGCGGAGACACTCGCACCCGGCATCGACAAATGCTTCAGGCGTGGCATATTCTTGAGTACGTATCGAATTGTCGCAGATGATTTCTCCACGTGTATTGACTATTCCGAAAACGGTGTTTGTTCCGCCAAGGTCAACACCTATGACGTAAGGTTTCTGTTCGTCCATAATATTACGATTTGATATTTGTTGTTGTTTATAATGTTGCTATGTTGCAAAAATACGATTTTTCTTTATTCTTTATCGGTTTTCCACGATAAAATCTGTAAGTTTGCCGAAAATTAATAATGTATATTGTAATTTCCTAATACATATTATATATGAAAAAGATTATTAAAACTTTGTTCTGTATGTTCTTTGCTGCCGGTGGTGCAGCGAATGCACAACAGGTGTTGGACATTGATTTGTGGCAGAATGGACTGCCGAACAGTAATGGCATAGATACTACTCAGCCGTATGATGATTCTAAAAGGGATTTCAAACCTTCCATACGCGTTTTCTTGCCGGCAAAGGAGAATGCCAACGGGAAAGCTGTGGTTTGTTGTCCGGGAGGAGGATACGTACACCTTGCTATGGAGCACGAGGGCTACGACTGGGCGCAGTTCTATAATGAACAGGGCTTTGCATTCATTGTTCTGAAATATCGTAAGCCAAACGGAGTGACAGAGGTTCCTATCAGTGATTCCAAAGAGTCTTTGAGAGTTCTCCTCGAGACTCCTGCGACCTGGCCTAGCA
>JAJPZU010000099.1 GCA_021204165.1 Prevotellaceae bacterium | reverse complement strand
TTGCCGTAATGGTCGCAATTTTACCTGTTATGGCGAGTGCACAAAGTGAGGGTTTGTTTGCCAGAAAAAAGATAAAAGCCCAACAAGACATGTCTGCCTATCTGTATGGCGCAGTGAAAGAAGAAGACGGCAAGGTCGTTTTCAAAAGAACAATTGCAGTTCCGGGAAAATCGAAAAAAGATATATACCAGTCCGTCATGCAATGGGCGAACCTGCGTTATCAGCCGGAAGTGTCGCATGGCGAATGGAGCGATGCAGACTTTTACAAGAACTACGAGTATGCCACAATAAAGAGCGCGGACGAAGCCACAGGAACGATTGTTTGCAGAGGCGATGAAGAAGTGGTGTTCTCCAACAAAACACTGTCGAAAGACTTTTGCAGGATGAACTACAACCTGATTGTAGAGATTAAGGACAACGAGGTGACTGCCACCGTCACCAACATATCCTATCAATATTCGCTGACGGACACTCCGGAACGCATTGCGGCGGAAGACTGGATTACAGACAAAGAGGTCATTAACAAAAAAGGCCAGCTCATGCGCATAAGCGGAAAATTCCGTGTCAAGACAATAGACATCACCAATGAGCTGTTCAAAGAAATTACAGAATCTGTGACAAAATGAAAACAGAAGATATTGACAAAATCATAGCCGAAGCGTTGGAGGAAGAGAAAAAAGGCAGAAAGGGACACAGAAGACGGGGCAACTCTGCGAACATACGCAATGCCCGCAAAATATTGAACATTCTTTTTATGACAGGCTTCATCGCAGCAGTCATCATATATTTTGCATGTCCGGAACAAAGAGTCTTGTTTTTCTGCACCGGCTTCGGAGCAATGCTCCTCAAGATTGTAGAATTTTGTCTAAGATTCATGTTCTGAGAGTAATAACCATGTTTTTTTTACGAATCATAGGCAGGTCACATATTGAGCATCCCTCTTTATGCGATTTTCTTCAGGCATCTTGACCGACGGGAGAAAATCGCATAAATTGATGATGCGGCCGCAGCCGTATTCATTGCATACGATTCGTAACTTTTAATGAGAAGAATAATATTTACCCCTGCAATGTGGCACTCACGTTTATCACATATCCAAATGACACCACACAAGAAACAGCATAAAACACGAAGGGCGGCAGTGCTGCTGTTGGCTCTGCTCAGTCCGCTTGCCATTCACGCCCAGCGCATCATCGGCGAACTCGAAAGCAACAGCGACGGCGACATGATGTTCGGCAACGACACGACAGACCTTGACAGCAATGGAAAGAAGAAAAAGAAGACTGTGCCTGTCGATGTCCGTGCATGGACTATTGACGAGATATTCGGCGACAGGACACCCGTGGACGTAGATACGCTTCACCACCAATACCAGAACAACGACCTGACAGAAGGGTTGAACGGACATTACAACCACTTGGGCAATCTCGGTTCTCCTCGTCTGTCACGCATTTTCATGGAGCGCGACGAGCAACCGCAGTTCATCTTCACGTATCCTTTAGACCAGTTCTTGAAACCGACAGGAGACTTTCGCTTCTACAACACCAAGTCGCCTTTCATGAATCTCGCATACAACTTCTGCGGTTCTAAGGAGACAGGAGACGACCATTTCAAGGCCATATACACGAACAATGTAAACAAGTACTTCAATTTCGGAGGTATCTTCGACTATATGTACGGACAGGGCTACTATGCCAACCAATCGACCTCGTTGATGAATGCCACAGCTTTTGCCTCATATACAGGAGACAAATATAATCTGCATTTCTACTATATGCACAATTATATAAAGATGGCGGAAAACGGCGGAATAGAAGACGAAATGTATATCACCCGTCCGGAAGACTTGTCGCAGAGCTATGCCACCAATGACATACCGACCATGCTCAGTCAGACATGGAACAGGCAAGAACACGACATAATATTCCTGAACCACAAATACAACATTGGTTTTACGCGCACGGAAGGCGACTCTACGAACATGTACGAGGTGTTTGTTCCCGTCACAAGCATTTTCCACAGTCTGAAGATTCAGAAATATGCTCGCAGATACACCGCATACGAGACCCCGGAGCATTACCATTCATACATGTATCTGCCCGGCGACTCGGCCGATGACCGTACAAGAAACTTTTCGGTGAAGACCATTGCCGGTCTGTCCTTATGCGAGGGTTTCAACAAATGGGCTGCCGCAGGACTGGACGCATACGCAGGAGTAGAATATAACCGCTTCACTCTTCCCGACACCATTCCGGATGCCGGATTCGGCACACTGACAAAAGGCAGGCAGACACAGTTGAAAGAGACGGAAACGAACCTGCTCGTGGGAGGCAGACTGTCGAAAGCACAAGGTAAAAGTCTGCACTATAATGTGGATGCAGAATTTGTGGTGGCAGGAGCCGATGCAGGCGACTTCACATTGAACGGACACGGAGAACTGAACATTCCGCTATTGAAGGACACGGTACAGCTGGCGGTCAATGCTTATCTGAAGAATGTCACACCGGGTTACTACTACGGCACATTCCACTCAAAACACGCATGGTGGGACACAGAGGTGGCACAGGAGACAAGGACACGCATCGAAGGAGAACTGACAATTCCGCAAACCCATACGCGAGTGAAAGTCGGGATAGAAAACATCAAGAACTATACCTATTTTGGCAACAACGGAACTCCGTATGTGGAAGACGGTGTTACGAAATATTCAAACAATGTAACTCCGATGCAATGCGGCGAGAACATACAAGTGATAAGCGCAAATCTGTTGCAGAACTTCAAACTGGGAATTTTCCACCTCGACAATGATGTGACATTCCAGACCTGCAGCAACAAGGATGTCCTGCCGCTCCCCACTCTCTCACTTTATCACAATCTGTACATCACATTCAAGATTGCCAAGGTGCTGAGCTGCGAACTTGGAGCAGACGTAAAATACTTCACCGAGTATTATGCGCCGGACTATTCCCCTGTAATCGGACAGTTTTGTTTGCAGAACCCGAACAACAAGGTGAAAATCGGGAACTATCCGCTGGCGAGCGTCTATGCCAACTTCGACTTGAAACGCACCCGATTCTACATTCAATATTACCATGCCAATCAGGGAAGCGGAAGGTACTTCTGGGCACCGCGCTATCCTATGAATCCGGCAGGTGTGCATTTCGGTCTCAGCTGGAACTTCTACGACTAAACATACACAAACAAGAAAAAGGGAGATACCATCTTATTCCATTGTGGTATCTCCCTTTTTCTGACATTTCTGCCTTATATACATTATATATATAAGAAGCCGGGAATCTTCATCCGGCACGATTACCGCTGAAGCATCTACCCTATTTTGCTAATCTTCTTCAGCTTCTCATTGTCTATAATCTTAATCTTTCTGCCGTCAATGGCAATCAGTTTTTCTGCGGCAAACGCAGACAATGTGCGTATGGCATTCGAAGTCGTCATGTTCGAAAGGCTGGCAAGATCTTCTCTCGACAAATATATGGACAAAGTGGCTCCGTCTTCCTCCAAGCCATAGCAGTCAACAAGAAACAGTAAAGCCTCAGCAAGTCGTCCGCGTATGTGCTTCTGGGTAAGGCTCACCGTCCTTTGGTCGGATATTCCTAAATCAATGGACAACTGCTTTACAAAAAACATGGAGAGCTTTATGTTCGTCTCCATCCACTTATACAGAATGTTCATCGGAAGCTTGCAAATCACTGTTGACTCAAATGTGGCGGCGGCAGTCACATAGTTCTGATTGGCAAAATAAGCTCTGTAACCGAAAAACTCGACGGGTCTTATCACGCGTATAATCTGAGTCCTTCCGCCCACACCGTCTTTATATACTTTTACTTTTCCACTTATCAGACACAACAAATACTGAGGTACATCACCTTCTTTATATATATCCTCATTCTTTTTGAATCTCTGTATCGACAGATTCTTTTGCAGCTCATCTCTTTGCTCGTCTGTAAGCAAACGCGCAATGACATCGAGATGACACATTATTTCCGACAGTGCTAAAGAATCTCTTTTTACCATTTCTAAATTTTTATAAAACTCCTACAAAGTTACGCTTATCTGCTAAAAACCACAAAACAGAAAGACTATTTTTCTGCTTTTAAACATATTTTTTGCATCAACGACGAAAATAAATGATGTTTTTTTAACAAAAATCATTTTTCCATTGCTCACAAAACAGAAAATACGTATATTTGGAGTTAAATAATAACAAAAGTTATGTTTGACAATTAATGAAATGCAATTAATACCTTAAAATACAACTATGAGTTATTTACGTTTTGATAAAACCCTGATGATAAACTTGCAGGAGGCTCTTCCTAAAGAAATTCTCCGCACCAACAAGTCAGGTGCGTATTCATGTTCATCTATAGTAGATTGCAATACGCGTAAATATCACGGTTTATTAGTTGTTCCGGTTCCGGAGCTTGATGACAACAACCATGTACTGCTGTCTTCGCTTGACGAGACAGTGATACAACATGGGGCAGAGTTCAATCTCGGTCTTCACAAGTATTCCGGAGGATCGTTCAGTCCAAACGGGCACAAATACATCCGTGAGTGTGAATGGGACAAGCTTCCGACAACAATATACAGAGTCGGCGGTGTTATCTTGAAGAAAGAAAAAGTATTCCAGCATTTCGAGAATCGTATATTGATACGCTATACTCTTCTGGATGCACATTCTGTCACCACACTGAGACTCCGTCCTTTCCTTGCATTCAGAAGTGTATGCCAATGTACGCATGAAAACAATGCAGTCGATTACAGCTACCATCTGGTTGATAACGGAATAAAGACCTGCATGTATGAAGGGTATCCGGAACTTTACATGCAGCTGAACAAGAAATCAGAGTTTCACTATTGCCCGAACTGGTACCGAGGAATAGAATACCCAAAAGAACAAGAATTAGGGTATGACTTCACGGAAGACCTCTATGTTCCGGGATATTTTGAGTTTGAAATAAAGAAAGGAGAGAGCATCGTGTTCTCTGCCGGTGTCGAAGAACTCTCGACCCGTTCCTTGAAGAAGCTGTTCGACACAGAATATAATGTACATGTTTCACGCGACAGTTTCCACTCATGCCTTGTAAATGCAGCACACCAGTTCCATTATGAGAAGAATAATGAGAACTATATCATTGCAGGCTATCCGTGGTTCAAATGTCGCGCACGAGATATGTTCATCTCGCTTCCGGGACTTACTCTTGCCATTGACGAGGTAGAGTATTTCGAGAAAGCCATGATTACAGCGGAAAAAGCCATCAACAACTTCATATCAGGTGAAAAATCAGATATAAACATCTACGAGATGGAACATCCGGATGTATTGCTTTGGGCTGTATGGTGCATACAACAGTATGCACGACTTGTATCTCGTGAAGAAGCTCATAAGAAATACGGACACATTGTAAACAAGATTGTAGCCTTCATCAAATCCGGAAAACATCAGAATCTGTTCTTGCACGACAACGGACTGCTGTATGCCAACGGACGTGAGAAGGCCATCACATGGATGAACTCTGCAATAAACGGCTACCCGGTAGTTCCGCGTTCCGGATATATTGTTGAAATCAATGCTCTATGGTATAATGCTCTTGTGTTCAATTCACAGATACTTGAAAGCTTGGGACACAGCGAGGAAGCAAGCGAATATACAAACCTTGCAGAGGTTGCAGGAAAATCATTCAAAGAGACATTCCTCAATGAACATGGCTATCTTCTCGACTATATCGACGGAAGTTACATATCATGGAGTGTACGTCCTAACATGTTGATAGCCTCATCGCTCGAAAACACCCCTCTCAGCATTCAGGAACGCAAACGTATATTTGACATTTGTACCAAAGAGCTACTCACTCCAAAGGGAATACGCTCGTTGTCGCCAAAAAGCGGTGGTTATAACCCTGTTTATGAAGGAGGACAAATGCAGCGTGACGCAGCATATCATCAAGGAACTGTTTGGCCGTGGCTCTCAGGCTTCTATCTTGAAACGTGCATGAAGATATATAAGCGCAGCGGATTGTCATTTGTTGACCGACATTTTGTGGGTCTTGAAGAAGAAATGTTCTACCACTGCATAGGAACATTGCCGGAATTGTTCGATGGCAACCCTCCTTTCCACGGACGTGGAGCATTGTCATTCGCAATGAATGTGGCTGAAATACTTCGTATAAACAAGATTCTCAGCAAATTCTATAATTACTAAAAAGAAGTAGAAGAATATGAAAGTTCTAATGTTCGGGTGGGAATTCCCGCCAAAAATATATGGAGGTCTTGCTGTCGCTTCTTACGGAATAACCAAAGGATTAAGTCTGCAAAATGATATGGAAACGATTTTCTGCATGCCAAAGCCATGTGGAGAGGAAGAGAATTTCCTGAAAATCGTTGGTATGAATCAAGTTCCTATCGTATGGCGTGACGTAGATTACAACTATGTAAAGTCGCGTATTCCTCACATGACTCCGGAAGACTATTACCGTTATCGCGACCATATATATGCTGATTTCTCATACATGAATGTAAATGACATGGGATGTATGGAATTTGCCGGTGGATATCCTCAGAATCTGCATGACGAAATCAACAATTTTTCCATTATTGCTGGAGTTGTGGCACGTACTGAACAGTTTGACATCATCCATGCACATGACTGGTTGACTTATCCTGCCGGAGTACACGCAAAGATGGTAAGCGGTAAACCACTCTGCATACATGTACATGCCACAGACTTTGACCGCTCACGTGGAAAAGTGAATCCAACTGTATATTCCATAGAGAAGAACGGTATGGATCATGCAGACTGCATCATGTGTGTTTCCGAACTTACACGACGCACAGTCATCAATGAATATCACCAGAATCCTGCCAAGGTTTTTGCCATGCACAATGCAGTATATCCTCTTTCTCAAGAATGTCAGGACATTCCGCGTCCGGACCATTCAAAAGAGAAGATAGTCACATTCCTTGGACGTATCACTATGCAAAAGGGACCGGAATACTTTGTTGAAGCTGCCGACCTTGTTCTGAAAAGGACACGCAACATCCGCTTCTGCATGGCTGGCTCCGGAGATATGATGAATGCCATGATTCAACTTGTGGCAGAACGCGGCATAGCGGACAGATTCCACTTCCCGGGTTTCATGCGCGGCAAGCAAGTGTATGAGTGTTACAAGAACAGTGATGTGTTCATCATGCCGTCTGTAAGTGAGCCATTCGGTATTGCACCGCTTGAAGCAATGCAGTGCGGAACCCCGTCTATTATCTCAAAACAATCCGGATGCGCAGAAATTCTGGACAAATGTATAAAAACAGATTATTGGGATATACATGCTATGGCAGATGCGATATATTCGATATGTACCAATCCATCGCTTTTCAAATATTTGCAGGAAGAGGGCAAGAAGGAAGTTGACGGAATTACATGGGAAAAAGTCGGACAACGCATACGCAGACTTTATGACCAGACAATAGAGAACTACAACAAATAAATAATAACAAAAAATCAGTTGGGAATAGATAGTTCGCATGAATGAATACCGCCCAATGAAATAAATAGCAGAACAAGGTTATGAAAACTATATGCCTTTATTTTGAGATTCATCAAATTATACATCTCAAACGTTATCGTTTCTTTGACATAGGTCGTGACCACTATTACTATGACGACTATGAAAATGAACGTTCTATTAATGATATAGCAGAACGGAGCTATGTACCGGCTCTTCGTACACTCATTGACATGGCAAAAGAAAACCAAGGCTATTTCAAAGTAGCTCTTTCACTGTCAGGTGTAGGACTTGAGCAATTGGAATTTCATGCTCCGCAAGTAGTCGATTTGTTGCAAGAACTCAACGACACAGGATGTGTTGAATTTCTCTGCGAACCATACTCACACGGTCTTGCCTCTTTGGCTAATGAGGAGAGTTTCCAAGACGAATGTATGCGCATGAAGAAAAAAATTAAGGAAATGTTCGGGCAGACGCCTAAAGTATTCCGTAACTCATCACTTATCTATTCAGATGAAATCGGTGCACAGGTAGCAGCCATGGGATTCAAAGGAATGCTCACAGAAGGAGCAAAACATGTACTCGGATGGAAATCACCGCATTTCATTTATAACAGTGCATTGAATCCTGATTTGAAACTTCTTCTTCGCGACTATAAGCTTTCAGATGATATAAGCTTGAGATTCAACAACTCTGATTGGAATGAATATCCTCTGTTCGCAGACACTTACATGAACTGGATTGCCGGTCTGCCGGAAGAAGAGCAGGTTGTAAACATCTTCATGGAGTTGTGTGCTCTTGGAATATTCCAGCCATTAAGTTCAAATATCCTCGAGTTCTTGCGTGCATTGCCAAAATGTGCAAAAGAACGCGGAATAACATTCTCTACTCCATCAGAACTTTGCACCAAGGGCAAGTCTGTAGGAAGTCTGGAGATTCCTTATAATGTATCATGGGTTGACGAGGAACGTGATACAAGCTGCTGGCTCGGAAACATCATGCAGCGTGAAGCTTTTGAGAAGTTGTACAGTGTAGCAGACCGTGTACGTATATGTACAGACCGCCGTATCAAACAGGATTGGGATTATCTTCAGGCATCTAACAATTTTCGTTTCATGACAACAAAACAGAGCAGTGTAAACATAAACCGAGGAATCTATGACAGTCCTTACGATGCTTTCACCAACTACATGAACATACTCGGTGACTTTGTTTCTCGCGTTAATAGCCTGTATCCTGTTGATATGGATAATGAAGAGCTTAATTCACTCCTTACCACAATAAAGAATCAGGGTGAAGAGATTGAAATTAAAGACAAAGAGATTGAAAAGCTTCAGAAGAAATTGGAGAAACTAAATTCGACATCTGATGAAGGCGAAGCAAAGGTTAAATCTCCGGCAAAAAAGAGAACTACAAAGAAAGCTTCTGCTAAAAAAGAAGAATAATTGACAACAGGCTCTGCGTTATTTAGCGGAATCAATAAACAATTATTTGATAAACAAGTCTATACTTAAAATCATTTGAATCCGGCAAGCTCTTTATGAGTTTGCCGGATTTAATTAGAATAACAATGAAACTCGTATTAATTACCCACCCTTCGTTTTTCCCGGAAGAAGCAGCGATAATCAATTCTCTATTTGATGCAGGTCTGGACATACTTCACTTTAGAAAACCTAATTCAAATAAAAGTCAATGCGAACAATTACTTACAAAAATTGACAAACAATGGTATGACAGAATTGTTGTGCATGACTATTTCTGCCTCAAAGATAAATATCAACTGAAAGGCATACATCTAAATCGACGCAATCCGGACATACCAAACAATTACACAGGACACATCAGTCATTCATGTCATAGCATAGAAGAAGTGGGGATATGGAAAAACAGATGCGACTATGTTTTTCTTAGTCCTATTTTTAACAGCATATCCAAAAAAGGATACATGTCAAATTTTTCGGAACAGGATATTATACATGCACAGCAAAAAGGAATTATAGATGACAGAACCATTGCATTGGGCGGCATAGACATACATAATATATCACAAATTAAGTCTTACGGGTTTGGGGGAGCTGCAATCATGGGAGGACTATGGAATTTATTCAAAGAAGATATGCCCAAAGATACTCACACAGCTACCAATTACTTAAAAAAATTATATGCAGCTGTAGATTAAAAGTATAAAAGTAATGTCATATCTTCAAGAATTGTTAACTTTCCTCTATAAAAGCTAGAACCGTACTTGTCTTTATGGGTTCAGAAACG
>JAJPZU010000030.1 GCA_021204165.1 Prevotellaceae bacterium | reverse complement strand
TCTATATACATTATATATATGTATAGGCTGCACAAGAAGCCGACCACTGAATGTTACCGCATAAATCATCTAATTGGACAAAGCATCGGACAACTTATCACCGTTCAAACCAACATTCCACCCTACAAAAATGTTTATATAGGGCATTCCCTACAAGAAAATAGGGAATATCCGATAAAAATTAGAATGACATGATTTATCTTTGCATTGATAAAAAACGTATAAACTAAAAAATCAAAGCTGTATGAAGAAATTTATATTGTTCGCAATTGCATTTGCCATGATGCCGATTCTGAGTATGGCACAGGACGACGACCTCTATTTCACTCCTGTAAAGAAAGAAAAGAAGAGTGAGAAGAAGGAGGAAGCTGTTGTGAAAAGAACACCACGCACCACATTTGTCATCGAGGCGGAAGACCCGACAGTGGAGGGTTACACCCGGAACAGCCGTAATGAAGACGAGTATAACCGCAGATTCAACCACGGCAACTCATACGAGGAGACTGCTGAAAATGCAGATGTGGAAAGCGAAGACTCCGACGACAGAAGCTACGAAAACAATGAGGACGACTACTATTATTCCCGCCGCATACTGCGATTCCGCAGCCCGCGTGTCGGAATAGCCGTCAGCAGCCCGCTATATTGGGATTTGGTGTACAACTACGGAGCATACGACTATCTCTACAACGACTATTACGTATATGACCCGTTCTTCTGGGGATACGGATGGGGCTACGGATGGTCTTGGGGACCGTGGAGCTGCTGGTACGGCCCGATATGGGGATGGCACAGCCCTCATCATTGGCACTACTGGGGATGCGGCCCTATGTGGGGAGGCGGCATACACCACGGCCCTTCTATGGGATTCACACGCTATAACCGCGGCACATTCTCCAACAGATACGGAAACAGCAACCGCATACGTACAAGTGCATTGGCCACTAACGGAAGCCGTTCCTTCTCCATACGCAGTGCCGCAGGAAACAGAACATCCGCACTCGGAAGAGGCTCTTTCAGCATCGGCGACAGAGGCACTTCCTCCGGCGCATTCTCCTCACGCGGAAGTGCTGTGCAGAATCAAAATAACGGACAGACACGCGGCACTCGTTCACGAGGCACCAACTCGTCGTACACCCGCTCAAACAGCAATTCGGGAAGATCATCCAATTACAACCGCGTAAGCAGTTCACGCTCTACCGGCAATACGAACAACACAGTGTCAAGCTCAGAGCGGAGCGGTTCACGCAGCAGTTCCACACCAAGCCGTAGCAGCGGCTCATCGTTCCAGTCATCCGGCAGCAGAGGCGGATTTGGCGGAGGCGGAAGCTTCGGCGGAGGAAGCCGGGGAGGCTCCGGAGGCGGTGGCCGCGGAGGACGCAGATAAAGGCATCAACTATATAATAATAGGATAAGATTATGAAATTAAAAGAAATGACCATGCTGCTGTCCGCTTCCATCATTGGCGGAACGGCATACGCACAAGATACTTACGACGCAGCCAGATTTGCAGGCAGCGACTTGAACGGTACAGCCCGCTATGTGGGCATGGGAGGAGCATTAGGCGCATTGGGCGGCGACATCTCGGTGATGGGCGACAACCCGGCAGGTACGGCAATGTTCCGCCGCAGCGACATAGCTCTCACACTGAGCGGAGTGTTCACTGATGAAGGAGCACTCGGACACGACAAGGCACGCATATCAATAGACAATGCTGGTGTGATTATCGCCACCAACCAGAACAACCGAAGCAGTTCGGGGCTGCAATACGTGAATTTCGGAGTGAACATCGCAAAAAGAAACAACTTTTTAGGCAACCACAATATAGGGGTAGAGCATCTTAACGGGGTGTTCTCGCAGACCTATCAGATTGCAGACATGGCAAATGATGCTTACAACACAGGCAACTGGGGTATGCTTGCCGACATGTCGGCTCCGGAATATGACAAGGAAGGAAATATTGTGCATTACGGCATCCTCGAAGAACTGTTCGATGACGCAGGCAATCTGACCGGATATTCAGGAATCGGAGCTAACGAAGCCAACTTCAAGCGCGCTACATACGGCAGTAATTTGCAGACAGACATAAACTTGTCGCTCAATTTCTCGGAACGCTACTTTGTCGGAATCTCTCTCGGTCTGTACAGCATCGACTACAACAGGGAAAGCTATTATGAGGAAATGGGAAGCGACGGACATTACTACGACTTGAGCAACTGGTATGAAACAAACGGCGATGGTTTTGACGTGAAGTTGGGCTTTATCTGCCGTCCATTCGAGAACTCACCGTTCCGCATCGGTTTCCACGTACACACACCTACATGGTATAAGATGGACGACACAAACGGCTCCATGCTCTTTGTGAACGATGAGTTCGTGTCTCAAAAAGCAAGTGAACCATACGACTACTCTTATCGCACACCTTGGAAGCTCGGACTAAGCCTCGGTCATACCGTAGGCAAGCAATTCGCCATCGGCGCGGAATACGAGTACATGGACTACAGCACATGCAAATATTATACCAATGACTGGAACGAGGATTCTTATTTCAGAAACATAAACAGCTTCACCCAAAACATGATGAAAGCACAGCACACGCTGAAACTGGGTATTGAATACAAGCCTATAGACGAGTTCAGTGTACGGTTCGGATATAACTATGTATCTTCACCATATAAGAACGATGCGTTCAGAACTATCGCATACGACAGTCCGTTCACAGAAACAGACTTCACAAACTGGAAAGACACACAGCGCATCACCATCGGTATGGGCTACCGCTATAAAGGAGGTTATATCGACTTGGCTTACCAGTACTCCGCTCAGAAGGGCGATTTCTATGCTTTTGACGACATAGACTTGAAGCCGACGGAAATCAACAATGACCGCAGTCAGCTGATGTGTACATTCGGATTCAGATTCTAAAAGAATCAAATTCTAAGATTCCAAATAAAAAACAAGCTGCCGGATTCCGTGGAATGGAGTCCGGCAGCTTGTTTTTATCAGAAAAAAGAGATATATGGGCGAATGGCAGGATTCACGCCCTATCTTAGATTGTCTTCCATCACAGCTTTTCTTCCTGCCTTCAAAAGTTTCTGTTCGGAATGTCCGTTGAGGACAATCTTTCCGGTTCCCTGATGAGAGACATTCAGCTGTTTGCAGTCAAGATTAAAAGCAGCATCCCCGCTTGAGAATGAAGATATTTCCACATCATCGGAACGGAAATTACATTCCATGTCCCCTTCTCCCCCAATTACGGCATAAATGCTTCCGGCATCAATATCCGACTGTATCGTTCCGCTTCCGTATGAAAGAAGTTTCGCCCTTTCGCAAGTAACATGCTTGAAAACCGCATTAGCATCTGTGCGGTGTTCGTGTTCAAATGTTTCACACACTACAGAATCAAGTTCTATATTCCCTGTACCAAGATTTCCAATCTGCATATCCGTCGAATGAATGGTGCCGACGGACTTAAAAGAACCGCCCCCGCAGACTGCAATATACTTAATAAGCGGACATGAAACGTAGAGTGTCGCATTCGATTTGCCTGCCCATTCAACTTCTCCCTTCTCTTCCCTTCTCATAAAAACCGTAAGTGTACCGGAATCAAAGGTGGTGGAAACATACGGCAAGAGGGAGGAATCGCATTCCACATCAATCTTATAATCGCCTTCGGAAAATACCACATCCACACTGCCGATGTTAGTAATCTGGTAGAAATCACCCGCCACCTTCACATGGGTCATGACTTTTTTAGGAACACTTACACTGTCTGCGTCTGAAACAGCCTTATCGTTGGCAGAATTAGAGTTCCCGCAAGAGGACAAAAGTGTGGCGCACAACACCACAGTCATCACACTGAACTGTTTTTTTTTCATATCATGAAAATAAGTTTTACAAAAATCATACAAAAAACAAATGCGCGCTATGCGCTTTTCAAGAGACACGGGATTCCTCCCGTAAACTTTTGAAAAGAAACTTACTTGAAAGCAACTACAGAATATGCCACAATCAGATAGCGGAGAAACTTTCCGGCAAGAGTGGAAAGGAAAACACCCATCACATTGGCACGCAACATACCGAGCGAAATGGATATCGCCGTTCCCAATATCGGCAGAAAGGCAAAGAAGCCCATCCATGAACCATGCTTCTCTACATACGTCTGCGCCTGTTTCAGCCGCCGCTCCTTAATTTTGAACCATTTGGAGATTCTGTTCACATCCCCAAGCGAGCCAACATAATAGTTCACCATCGACCCCGCCACATTACCGGCTGTGCCGCTCAGCACTGTGAGCATGGGATCCATCGAACTTGTTGCAAGCAAGGCTCCCATCACCGCCTCGCTACTGAACGGAATGAATGTGCCGGCAAGAAAAGAGGCAATCGCCATGCCCCAGTAGCCGTATTGAATAAAAAAATCATTTAGCGACTCCATAAACCAATCTTCAGACTTACTCCAGCACAGGCCATCCTTCTGCGTCAAATTTCATCTTACGTATAAAAAGCTTTGAAGCACCATTGTGTGCTTTTGAGTAGGCATGAGCCACAATATACCATTGACCGCCGAACTCATAGACAGAGCAGTGTCCGATGCCGGCATAATCATCATCCGCCTCAAGAAGCACCGTACCTCCACCCTCGCCCATCTTTTTGCCGTTTCTATCGACATAAGGGCCTGTAATCTTTTTAGAACGTCCGACAGCTGTTTTATATGTACTTTTAAGACCACGACAACAGTAGTCGAAAGATACAAACAAGTAATAGTAATCCCCGTTACGCACTATAAACGGAGCCTCCACTGCATTGTCGTTTGCTTCGCCGGACAGTTCTTTTACATCCTTGGCACTGCTGTACTTCCGGCGCGACACTGTCATGAATTTGGATTTCTTAGCCGGCGACAGCATATCGTTGCCGAGCTTTATCATCTGTATTCCATCCCAGAAAGAGCCGAAACACAACCACGGAGTACCTTTCTTGTCAACCACAAGATTCGGGTCTATGGCATTCCAATTGTCTTTTCCGGGCACAGACTGCACAACCATTCCCTTATCCTCCCACAAAAACTCAGGCGATTCGGGATTGAGTGTCTTGTTGACAGCCACACCTATGGCAGAGGTGTTCTTTCCAAATGCGGAACAAGAATAAAAGAGATACCAAAGTCCGTCTGAATAATAGATGTCCGGTGCCCATGTGTGTCCTCTATAGCCCGGAACAGCGTTGACCGCCCACTGAGGAGCCTTGGCAAACACCGGCTTTTCTTCTTTCCATGTCTGCATGTCAGAAGAAGACATGACACTGATGCCGTTTCCCGTGGCAAAGATATAATACTTTCCATCTTCAAACGCCATTACGGGGTCATGCACATCGGGACACTGTGCATCGAAACGGTGTCGGGGACGACGCTTCACTTCATCGGTGTTCTGCGCAAAAGCAAAAAAGTGGGACACAACAAAAGCAGCCCCAAGCAGGAATAAACGAATTTTCATCATTCTAATATTAGATTATATTGTTGTAAAAAAAGACTAAGGAGAAACGGGAAGAATCATTTTTCCTTGCGAAACTTCAATACGCACCAGTCATTGCTTGTCACCTTATCGGAAAGGACGAACCCATAAGATTCTGCCGCCGAGACTATATCCGGAACATCAGCCGTATAGAATCCGCTCATATACAGAGTGCCCCCATCATTCATGGCTGCGGCATAGCGAGGAAAATCACGAATAAGAATATTGCGGTGTATATTCGCCACAATGGTATCAAAACGCATATCATCAGTAATAGCGGAAGCATCGCCATGCACCACCTGTATGTTCTCTATACCGTTAATGCGGCAATTGTCCTTGGCATTTTCCACACTTGCATTGTCAATGTCAATAGCCACAACCGAATCGGCATGGCGCATGGACATGGCTATGCCCAGAATGCAGGTGCCGCAGCCCATATCGAGCACCGTCTGTCCCGAAAAGTCCGACAGAAGCAGCAAACGTACAAGCATCCGCGTAGTGTCATGCGTACCGGAACCAAATGCCATCCTCGGATTAATGACAATATCGTATGGCAATGCGGGAAGATTTTCATGCGCCGTACCATGAATCACACACAAGTCATCCACCACAATCGGTTTGAAACTGTTCTTTTCCCATTCTTCATTCCAGTCACGATTATCCGCCGGCTCAATCTCGTAGCCAACAGATATGCCCGGCATGAAGAAATTCTCAGCCACATCGTCAGTGGCCTCTTTACAGAAGTTCTCCTTCTGAACAAAAGCATCAATACCGTGTTCCGTAGGTTCAAATGTCTCAAAACCCACATCACACAACAGGGCGGCGAGCACATCACGAGCATCATCAACCGCAGGATCTATATTGAAATGAGCTATCAGATAATCCATAATAACATTTTTTCAGTGACACAAATACATGACCAAATTCTCCTTGGTCTGTTTATTGTTTTCTGCAAATATAATCAATTCGCATCAGAAGGTATTTATGTCCAAGCCTGTCAAATATTCATTTAAGCCTTTTTAATATTGAACACGAAAAGAAAAGCACCTACAAGTCCGGCTCTATGGTCATATCTTGAAGTTCCTCATAAGTACCGTTAAAAAGATTTACATCGACATAATGCCGGATGCCATCTACATGTCCGACATCCGTATGCTGCCAAAACTTCCATTCGCCTTCATACTGCAACGAATTGACATAATAATGAGCAATCCAATAAGGATAGGAATCAAACTCGGGAGTATTAAGATACAATGTCTTGAACTTATACGACGTGTAAAGAATAGGCTTCACGGAATAACGCTTCTCCACAATCTCCATCCAGTTCAAGACTTCTTTACGCAACTGCTTAGGAGTGAGTTCGCCAATGTTCTCCACATCAAGCACGGGAGGCAAGTCGCCTTCATCCAGCTGCACCATCCTGCAAAAAAAGTCCGCCTGTTCCCTGCCGGAACTTTTAGTACTGAAGAAATGGTACGCCCCCCCGCAGAATGCCATGTTTATGTGCATTGAAGAAATTCCGATTGAAATTTTCATCGAGCATATCCTTTTCTTCCGTAGCCTTTATGAACACGAAACTGACAGCCGAACCTTGTATGTCCGCATTCCTCAGCTTCTCCCAGTCAATCTCGTCCTGATAATGAGAAATGTCTATGCCCCTTATCTTGCCGTCGGGATAAGTCACATCCCCATAGAGGGCTTTCCATCTGAAAGAATAAGGTCTGACAAAAGTGCGGTAGAAAAAGAAGATATATACGACAACAATCACAGAAATCAATGTCCACATCAAATAAGAGGGAATACGGCGAAAGAGATTGTTCAAGGGTTTTCTCTTCTTGCCATGTCCGCTTCCACGCTTGCTTGCCTTGGAATTTCGTTTCTTGTTTGTCTGCATATTTCCTTCCGTTTTTTTATATTGGTAAAGAGGGAGGCCACAGAAGCAGCATGTCATGCCATCCTTCCTTCCCTTAGACGCTTGAAAAAGCAGAAATTAGGAATCGACTCCCTGAAACTATATCACAGCTTGCCGACAAAGATACCCTGTGTCCATAAGGCAAGCAGACAGTTTCAACTGCCGATTCCTAATTTCCCGATATATCAAAAACTACATTTAAGCCTGTTCAAGTTTGAGAGTAGCAGTAGGCTGATCGCAAACTTCAGTCGGACCAAAATACTGAATCGGACCCGGATAGATGTAGCTTGTATAACGTGCCCATACATCACGCTTAGACACGAAGTACTTATATGGAGCACCGTCAAGCTCAACAAGAGCCTTGCGAATAACCGGCTTCATCTTACCGTTACGCTTTTCAAGGTTCATCATCATCGTGATAGGCACACCACCGGCAATCCACTCTGCTGCCGGAGCTGTTGTGTTCTTGATGATAGACATGTAGCCGGTCTTTCCGTTTGCAATAAGACGTGAAGCGTTGAATCCGAGACTGTAGCAGTAGTCTGCATCATAGTTAGACGGAGCAGCGCAACGTCCTTCATAACCGAAGAAGTGGTGCTGTGCAGCAAACTTGCCTTCATACTTGCCGGCCTTCTTCATCTTGTCAAGCTTATTAGCCACCATGTGAGAAAGCAGCTTCTCTGTTTCGATGAGAGACACCTGTACGTTTCCATGAGGGTCGCGGTCAAGAGCAAGCTGTGAAGCCACATCCGTAGGAAGTGAGTTGAACACCTTCAAGTTCTCTTCTGAGATATGCTCCTTCACAAAGTCTATCTGCTTGTTGCGAGCCACATCCTTAGCTTCTGGAGTTGCAAGCACATCATTGAGTTCTGCTATAAGCTTCTTGATGGCAGGGATGAACTCGATAAGTCCTTCCGGAATGAGCACTGTACCGAAGTTGTTGCCATCGGCAGCACGTGCAGCCACCACATTTGCAATGTAAGTTACCACGTCATCGAGAGACATTCCCTTAGCCTCAACCTCTTCACTGATAAGACAGATGTTTGGCTGGCACTGAAGAGCACACTCAAGAGCGATATGGCTTGCAGAGCGTCCCATAAGTTTGATGAAATGCCAGTACTTACGTGCTGAATTACAGTCGCGCTGGATATTTCCAATCAACTCAGAATATGTCTTACATGCAGTATCAAATCCGAAAGAAGTCTCAATCTGTGCATTCTTCAAGTCGCCGTCGATAGTCTTAGGGCAACCTATCACCTGCACACCATATTCCTTAGCAGCATAGTATTCAGCAAGAACGCAAGCATTAGTGTTTGAATCGTCTCCACCAATGATTACGAGTGCCTTGATGCCAAGTTCACGGATTATGGAGATACCTTTTTCAAACTGCCATACTTCCTCAAGCTTTGTACGTCCGGAACCGATGATGTCAAAACCACCTGTGTTGCGGTATTCATCAATGAGGTCGGATGTAATCTCCATATATTTATGGTCAACGAGACCGCCCGGGCCAAGAATGAATCCATAAAGTTTGCTTGCTGGATTCAAGCTCTTGATACCGTCGAACAAACCTGAAATCACATTGTGTCCTCCCGGAGCCTGTCCACCGGAAAGTATCACACCTACATTATAAGGAGGAAGTTCCTGTGCCTCACCGCTTTCAAACTCGATGACAGGCATTCCGTAAGTGTTAGGGAACAATTTCTTTATTTCTTCCTGATTGCCGACAGACTGTGTCGGTTCGCCTTCCTTAGCCTTTACCGGACCCTGAAGTGCCTTTGGCAACTTCGGCTGATAAGCGGCTCTTGCAATCTGCAATGGACTCTTTTCCATAAAACTACTGTTTAATAATATTATTGTTTTGTTTGCTAAAACTCGATAAATGTCTAAACCATACGGCATTTCCTCTCTGCCATATAAAAAACAGACAAGCACAGGCTTTGAACTGTAAATCTAAACACGTTACAAAGTTAGACTTTCCCGAAAAAAAAACAAAATTCTATTACAATAAATATTGGTTTAAATGCTGAGATAAAAAAGTTCATCACTACTTTACTGCCACCAAAAACAAGTTTCCGTCATTTTCGTAAATCCGATACTTTAAAATCCGTCCTCAGGCGGAAATTAACATTTGAAACACTTATTGTAACTACTCAATCCCCTCTAAAATGCAAAATATAAGGTATGGGACTATTCTTCCCTAAAAAAAAGGGCTGAGTGGTTACAGCGTAATATATTGATAACAAATAGTATTAACTATATACGGACAATGCGCTGAAAACATCTTGTATGTGCAGAGAAAAACTAAAAACAGTACGCTGAAAACTTTAATCAGCAGTGCCGTTTTTATAATCAGCAGTGCCGTTTACATAATCAGCAGTGCCGTTTT
>JAJPZU010000111.1 GCA_021204165.1 Prevotellaceae bacterium | reverse complement strand
TTTAAAAACACTGCGGTGAAAATTCAGAAAGACTTTGTCAAAATATAACAAATGTGAACAGGCAGCCCGAAATCGAAACACTATTTCACAATTCATGAAGCTCTCAGAAAATGCGCGTAGAATGCCCGATCTCCGGGAAAAGTTCGGTGCGCTTCATTTTGACGCGTGCCAGAGGGCTTGGAATTTTAACATTTGACGAAATCAAAAAGACAGATAAACGTCTGTTTTGGTTGACAAATGTATTTATTTGAGCTTTATTGCCGACTTTTTGGCTTTTGTCTCTTCTCTATTTTTCTTTGTTGGCACGTTTTTTTGTAGAGGGCTGATTTGTTGGTCTTGTCGTCTGTTTTTTTTTCGTCTGTACAAAATTATTCATTACAGTTGTGTGAGTAGTCTGTGAAAAAACTCCCTTATAGCTGTATGAAAACATTAAATCTTGTTCGGAAGTGGACGCACTGTCCGTTTTTGGACACAGTACGTTTTGATTGAAGTATTGATATTCAGCGTGTTACGTCTGTGGCACGGTTTTTGCTTATATACAGGCAAGATAAAAACGTGCAGAAGACAATGAAAAAAAGTGTAAATAGCATGGATCGCGAGATTCCTCGCTCAGTGAGGGCGGTGCGCAAGCGTATGGCTTGGCTGCGCTATGGGGCGATAGCGGTTGGACTGGTGGCGATAGGATTCGGTATCAGTCGCTTTTTCCGCTCAAGCGTCAGTGAGAAGAGTCTGAGTGTGAGCGGTGTGGATAGAGGAACCATAGAAGTGAGCGTGACGGCAAGCGGCAGGGTTGTTCCCGCGTTTGAGGAAGTCATCGTGTCGCCTATCACGGCGCGCGTGGTGGAAGTATATAAGTCGGGCGGCGACAGTGTGGATGTGGGTACTCCGCTGTTGAAACTTGACTTGCAGAGCACGCAGACGGATTATCAGAACAAACTCGACGAGTTGCAGATGAAGCGTCACCAGCTTGAACAGCTGAAGGTGAACAATCAGACGCGGTTCAGTAACCTTGAAATGCAGATAAGAGTGTCGGAAATGAAACTCGGGCGCATGGAAGCGGAACTGAGGAATGAGCTTTATCTGGACAGTCTGGGTTCCGGCACCACCGACCGTGTGCGTCAGGCGGAGCTTGCCTACCACACCGGAAAACTGGAACTACAGCAGTTGCGTCAGCAGCTTGAAGACGAGAGGCGGGTGAAGGAGGCGGATGTGAAAGTGAAGCAGCTTGAAATCAATATTTTCGAGAAGAGTCTGAAGGAGACGGAGCGCACTCTCGAAGATGCAGGGATATGCTCGCCTCGCAGGGCCACGCTGACCTATATATATAATGAGATAGGAGGGCTAATCGGGGCAGGTACGAAACTTGCTGTCATTTCTGACCTCAGTCATTTTAAGATTGACTGTGAAATATCCGATGCCTACGGCGACCGTGTGTGCGTGGGTGGCAAGGTGGTTGTGAAAGTGGGCAAGGAGCAGATTGAGGGTGTTGTCGGTACAGTCACTCCGCTCAGCCGCAACGGACTGATTACGTTCACCGTGCAGCTCAGCCGGGACGACCATCCGCGCTTGCGCTCCGGACTTCGTGCCGATGTCTATGTCATTACGTCGATAAAAGATGATGTGCTCAGAATCCGCAATGCCTCGTTCTATACGGGTGACGGGGACTATCGCATGTATGTGTTCAATGGTGCCGACGAACTTGTCTTGCGCAATGTGAAATTGGGAGAGAGCAATTTCGACATGGTGGAAGTTGTCTCTGGTCTTGAGGAGGGCGACCGTGTGGTGGTCAGCGATATGGGCAGGTTCAATGGTCTGGAGAGTGTGAAAGTGAAACGATGAGGCAGAAGCTGTAGATTCAAATAATTGAAGAATAATTTTTTTAATAGGAATGATGGATGGAGAGAGAGAAAGGTAAAAATGTATTTGTTAAGTTAAACGATAAGAGCTTTTAGAATTGTGGTTGTTGTTCCGGACTCTTTTCTCCTTCCATTCTTTGTCCGACTATATGGAAATAATATAAAAAAAGTGATATGAAGAGTTTTTTCAGACAAGTGTTCGCGATGATACGCGAAAACAAACTGTTTTCCGCTGTTTATATTGTGGGAACAGCCGTGGCAATAGCTTTTACGATGGTGATGGTCATTGCCTATTATGTGAAGATTGCACCTGTATATCCGGAGACGAACAGGATGCGCACGATGTATCTTGGTACTGCCGTATATGTAGATACAGTTCATTTCGGTTCTTCGGGTTCCGGTTTCTCGCCTGATGCGTTGAACGAATGGGGCTACCACCTGAAGAATGCGGAGGTTGTGAGCGGAAGTGTGGGGAATATGGGAATGATAAGAACCGAAGGGGATATTCATGACTATCTTGTCAAGCAGATTTATACAGACGTGAACTTCTTTAAGGTCTATCCTTTCCGTTTCAAGGAAGGACGTCCGTTCACGCAAGAAGAGTTTGACGGAGCTGCTCACGTGGCTGTCATTTCGGATGAACAGGCACGTAAGACCTATGGTAGTGACAAGGGGATTGTGGGTAGAACGCTGTTTCTCAATGCAGACACCATGCGTATCGTCGGAGTTGTCGAATCTGCAAGTCCATATACTTACCGTTCTTATGCACAAGTCTATACTCCTTATTCTTTATGGATGTACTGGCCGCAAATGGGACGACTGTATGCGGGAAATTTGTCTATAACAATGGTCTTGCCCGATGCGAATGGCGAACAGGCATTGAGAGAAGAGATTGAGGATGTGGTGAGAAGACATAATTTGCAGAATGGGGAATGGCGGTTGAAACTCAACGGACAGCCGGTCAGTCATGTGTAGGACGCATTATTCAAAAAGGATTACTTTTGTTATGATGGGGAGACGAATCCCATTGTTGATTTCATCAAGAAATATATGTTGATACTGGTTGTGCTGTTAGTAGTTCCGGCACTTAATCTCAGTGGCATGATTGCGCGTCGCATGGAAATTCGTATGGCTGAAATGGGAGTACGCAAGGCTTTTGGTGCTACTCGCGGCAGGTTGCTCCGGCAAATCGTGAATGAAAATCTTCTGTTCACGTTGTTGGGCGGTGTGCTCGGGCTATTGTTGGCATGGGTAGTGTTTTATGCTTTCCACACGTGGATATTTGGACTGGTAGATGACAGCTTCAGTTTTAATTATAATATGGGCTTTGTGGATGCCGGACAGCGGAACATGCTGTCGTGGGAAATGTTCTTCTCGCCGGCCTTGTTCATTTGTGTGCTTCTGTTCTGCTTGGTGCTTAATCTTCTGTCGGCTCTTGTTCCGGCATGGTTGTCACTCAGAAAGCCTATTGTAAATTCAATGAATATGAAAAGATAAAGAAAGGAGATATTATGTTCAAGTTAATAATGAAACAACTTTGGAGCCGTAGAAAGAATAATGTATGGCTGTTTGTGGAACTGGTGGTTGTGACTGTGGTGTCGTGGATAGTTCTCGATCCCGTAATCGTGTCTCTTCATGACAAGCATGTCCCGTTGGGATACGATGTGGAACGTCTGTGTCTGATAAACTTCTCTGAGTTCCAATTCCGTACAGAAACTACTCGTGAGGCATTTGAAGAAGAGAAGCGTGGGGCATTGGAACTTTTCAAAACCAAGCTGAAGCAGCTTGACGATGTGGAGAATGTTTGTTTGCTTACCAGTAATTATCCGGATAACCAACAAAATAATGGTTCATCAGGCGCAATTTCTGAACAAGCCACTCATTCTCGTTTTGTGATTATGAAAGGAGAACCTACACTGCAGATGTATGGAGTCCGTGTCGTGTCGGGAAATCTTACTCTTGAAGATATAGAGAATGGGAATTGTCCGGAAGACGGTATAGTAGTGACCGCAAGTCTGGCGCGTCGCTTTTGTGGAACGGAGCAGGCAGCCGGTAGAAAGGTTTCCTCTTATACGATTGCAGCCGTAGTATCCGATATTCGAATGCGTAGTAGCAGTGTCAATGCTGATGTGATGATTGACAGGCAGTCTCAGTATCATTCGACTTTCAGACTGCTTGTGCGCCTGAAGCCGGGTGTTGTGCCGCAGCGTTTCAGCGAAGAAATCTATGAGTGGGCGGTGAAGGAGCTGCGGACAGATAATTTGCATGTAAAGAATGTGATTGCGTATGAGGATGCGGCGGAAAAGCTGAACGGATATAACGGCTATACCAATACGGTACACATGAATACAGCCTTTGCCGTGTTCTTCCTGTTTAATCTGTGCATAGGAGTGGTTTGTACGTTCTGGCTTCAGACCAAGCAGAGGTATGAAGAAGTGGGAATCATGCGCTCTTTCGGTGCCACAGGGCGGAGGATTGTCATGCAGATCATGACGGAAGGTTTCTTATTGACGACAGCGGCCGTGATAGTGGGGTGTCTGGCATATCTGCAATATGTGTGGAACGAAAGCCTGTACTTGGGTCGCGATTTGATTAATCCGAGGACGGACTGGGTCGGTGACTTTGGCATACACTTCTTGGTGGTGTCGGTTATCGTCTATCTGATAATGCTCATTGTGGTCGGCATAGGCATTTATATTCCGGCACGCGGAATAAGTCGTGTGACTCCGGTAGATGCTTTGCGAAGCGACGAATAGTAGAATGATTGCTGATGAATATTTGATTAATAAATAAAGATATAAGTAATAAAAAGAGATATTATGGAGACAACAATTAAACTTGCAGGTATTAATAAGATTTACCGTACAGACGAAATTGAGACACAGGCTCTGGAAAATGTAAACATGACAGTCGGTAAGGGAGAGTTCTTGAGCATTATGGGCCCTTCGGGATGTGGAAAATCCACCTTGCTCAATATTATCGGATTGCTTGACAATCCGACAAGCGGGACTATAGAGCTGTGCGGCACCGTCATTAATCCCAAGATGAGCGACAAGGCTCTTGCCGGATTCCGCAACAAGACTCTGGGCTTTGTGTTCCAGTCTTTCCATCTTATCAGTTCGCTCAATGTGCTTGACAATGTGGAACTGCCGTTGCTCTATCGTGGTGTGGGCGCATCGGAACGTACCCGCCGTGCTAAAGAAGTTTTGGAAAGGGTCGGTCTGAGTCACCGCATGAAACATACTCCGGTGCAGCTCTCCGGTGGCCAGTGCCAGCGTGTGGCCATTGCACGTGCCATAATAGGTAATCCGGAAATCATACTTGCCGATGAGCCTACCGGTAATCTTGATTCCAAGATGGGTGCCGAGATTATGGAACTGCTTCACAGACTGAACCGTGAGGACGGACGCACAATTGTCATGGTTACTCATAATGAGGCTCAGGCGAAACAGACAGACCGCACCCTGAGATTCCTCGATGGACGACAGATAGAGTGATTATGGATGTTACGTTGAGCTTGAAGTCCGGACATTTGTATCGTCCGGGATTCGTCCGGAGAAGGTGGCTGTGTCTGTTGGCTTTGTTGTATTGCGGATTTGCAGGTGTCGCAACTTCATCGGCGCAGCGTAGGCTGACCCTTGATGACGCTATCCTGTTGGCAAGAAAACAAAGTGTGGAGGCGGAAGTGGCGCTTGGCGAGCTGAAGTCGGCATACTGGGAATACCGCACTTATCGTGCCAATCTGTTGCCGGAGGTGAGTCTTGGGGCGAATATTCCTTCGTACAATAAACGTTACAGCTCATACCAGCGTGAAGACGGAAGCTATTCCTTTGTGAGAAACGACAATATCGGGATTGACGGAAACTTGTCTCTGACACAGAACCTGTGGTTTACCGGAGGGTCGCTTTCGTTGCGGTCTTCCCTTGACTTCACACGTAATATAGGTCGGGGAAATGAGAATCAGTATATGAGTGTGCCTGTGGTGCTGACATTGAGTCAGCCTGTGTTTGCTGCAAACACGTTCAAATGGGACCGCCGTATAGAACCTCTTCGATACAAGGAGGCGAAAGCCTCTTTCCTTTCTTCGACGGAGGATGTCGCGCTGTCGGCAATCACTTATTTCTTCAACTTGCTTCTGGCAGAGGAGAATGTGGGTATCTCGGGGCAGAATCTCCGGAATGCGGAAAAACTGTATGAGGTGGCGCAAGCGAAACGTAGCATGGGGCAAATCAGCGAGAACGATGTGTTGCAGTTGCGTTTGAACATGCTTAATGCACAGTCTGCGCTCACTGAAAATGAAAGTTCTCTGAAAAGTGCCGTGTTTGCTCTCCGCTCTTTTCTGGCTCTTGACGAAAATGAGGAGATGGAGCTTGTCGTGCCGGATTCTGTTCCTTCCGTACTTATGAATTATGAAGATGTGCTGTCGAAGGCATTGGAGAACAATGCCTTTGCCCATAACATACGTCGCCGGCAGTTGGAAGCCGATTATGCGGTGGCTCGTGCGAAGGGCAATTTGAGAGAGATGACTCTTTATGCACAGATTGGCTACACGGGGACAGACCGCGACATTCATGGGGCTTATTCCACACTGAAAGACAATCAGGTGGTTGAGGTGGGTCTTCGTATTCCTATTCTTGACTGGGGCAAACGCAGAGGGCGGGTGAAGGTGGCTCAGAGCAATCGCCGTGTTACGGAAAGCCGTTTGCGGCAGGAGTCAATGAACTTCAACCAGAACTTGTTTATCCTGACAGAACAGTTCAACAACCAGCTGCGCCAACTGCGCATTGCCGAAGAGGCGGATGCGATAGCACGCAAAAGATATGAAACCAATGTGGAGACATTCATGATTGGGAAAATCAGTACGCTTGACCTCAATGATGCACAGACTGCAAAAGACGAGGCGAGGCGCAAGCGTGTCAGCGAACTTTATAGTTATTGGCGATATTACTACCAGTTGCGCAGCCTTACGCTCTGGGACTTTGCTGCCGACACAGGCATTGACGCGGATTTTGTAGAGATAGTGAAGTAATAAAGAAGTAATATGATGAAAGATTACTTTGGCTGCGTGGCAGTAAAAGTTTAACTTTGCCGGACAGGTTGATGGCTGGTTCTGCTATTGACATGATTGTAACATGGAAGATATGATATTAGTAATTGATGATGACAAGGCGATACGTGTGTCGCTGACATATATTCTGGAGAGGAACGGTTATGAGGTAAAAGCGGTGGAAAGTCCTGACGAGGCTATGCGCATTGTCAGGAACGTGGCTCCGCAACTTGTGCTGATGGACATGAACTTTTCGCTATCTACTGACGGCGAGGAAGGATTGACTTTGCTTAAACAGATGAAGCTGTTCCGTCCCGAAGTGCCGGTCATACTGATTACGGCATGGGGAAGTATCGACTTGGCTGTGGAAGGAATGCGCGCCGGTGCTTTCGACTTTATTGCTAAGCCGTGGAACAATAGTGTGCTGATGCAGAGAATAGAGACTGCGCTTGAAATCTCTTCGGGAAACAGAGAGAGGGCACCGGCTGTACGGACTGACGACAGGACACAGAACTTCGCGAAGTTTCCGGAGATTATCGGTTGCAGTGCGGCTCTGAGGGATGTGCTTGCCACGGTGGAGCGTGTGGCGCGTACAAACGCTTCGGTGCTGATTACGGGAGAGAGCGGCACCGGCAAGGAACTGGTGGCGGAAGCTCTGCACAGGCTCAGTCTGCGTGAGGGAAAACCTTTTGTCAAAGTGAATCTCGGAGGTATATCGCAGACTCTCTTCGAGAGCGAAATGTTCGGACACAAGAAAGGCGCGTTTACGGATGCGCATAACGACAGAACCGGCAGATTCGAACTGGCGGACGGAGGCACCATCTTCCTTGACGAGATTGGCGAACTTGACCGCAACTGCCAGGTGAAACTGTTGCGCGTGCTTCAAGACCAGACTTTTGAGGTGTTGGGCGACAGCCGTCCGCGCAAGGTGAATGTGAGAGTGGTCAGTGCCACCAATGCCGACTTGTGCCGGATGGTTCGGGAGAAAACATTCCGCGAAGACCTGTTCTACCGCATCAACCTCATCACATTGCATCTGCCGCCGCTACGTGAAAGGCGCGAGGACATCCCTTTGCTTGTGCGCCATTTCATCGCCCGGCAGTGCGAATGCAACGCTCTTCCTCTTGTGGATGTGTCGCCCGAGGCTTTGACCTTTCTGAAGACGCTGCCTTATCCCGGTAACATCCGTGAACTGAAAAATCTGGTGGAGCGCACACTTCTCGTCAGCGGACATGAAGTGCTGACAGAGGAGGATTTCAGGAGCAATGTGGTGTTGCAGACCGACGCTGTGCCTGTGTCTGCCTCCGAGGCTTCTTCTGTGCCCGGCATGACAATGACGCTCGAGGAGATGGAACGGCAGACCATCGTGCAGACACTGGATAAATATGAAGGAAATGTCTCGCTTGCGGCTGCGGCTCTTGGTGTCAGTCGCGGAGCTTTGTACAGACGCATGGAAAAGTACGGAATAAAATGAAACGATTGTTCGCTATATTTACGACACTGGTTGTCTCTGTCGGTGTGATTCTTTTCTTGCAGCTACGGGAAGACAGCGGCTGGATGTTCTACTTGTCGGAAGCACTCATCGTCTCCTGCCTCTTCTTCATGGGCTATTTCTATCGCAAGGTGGTTCGCTCCTTCGACATCATTGCCGGAGGTATGGAACTGCTGAAGGAACAGGACTTCAGCAGCCGGCTTGCCCCTGTGGGGCAGAAAGAGACCGACCGTATCGTGCAAGTGTTCAACAGAATGATGGATCGGTTGAAGAATGAGCGGCTGCGGTTGCGTGAGCAGAACCATTTCCTCGACCTTCTCATCAGTTCGTCGCCGATGGGAGTAGTGATTCTCAATTTCGATGAGGCTGTCACTCTTGCCAACGGTGCTGCGCTCCGTTTTCTCGGATATGCTTCAGTCGATGAAATTGCGGGGCTGAAGATTGAACAGATGACCACTCCGCTTGCCGGAGAGATTGCGCGTATTCCGCAGGACGGAGTAGAAACCATCCGTCTGAGCGACTCCTGCATTTATCGTTGTTCGCGTCTTTCGTTTGTGGATCGTGGCTTTGCACATCCTTTCATTCTGATTGAAAGTCTCACGTCCGAAGTCATGAAAGCCGAGAAGAAGGCATACGAGAAGGTGATACGCATGATTGCCCACGAGGTGAATAATACTGTGGCGGGAATCACATCGACACTGGAAATGATGAGAGAGGGGGCTTCCGCATACGAGGAGGCTGACAATGGGGTGGCTTCCCTGTTTCAGGTGTGTATAGACCGTTGCTACGGCATGAGCCGTTTCATTACGCGTTTTGCAGATGTAGTCAAGTTGCCCCAGCCCCAGCTGCATCGGTGCGATTTGAATGACTGCGTGACTTCCTGCAAACTCTTTATGGACAATATATGTACCGGACGCGATATATCCTTGCAACTCAATCTGTGCGAGACTGTTCCTTGGGCGAAGGTTGATACGGTGCTGTTCGAGCAGGTGCTTGTCAATATCATCAAGAACTCGGCGGAAAGTGTCGGACGTGGCGGAAATATTGTGATTACGACTTCTGCTTCTCCCACCACAATTGAAGTGGCGGACAATGGAGCCGGCATCAGTCGTGAGGCAGAAGCCAAACTCTTTAGTCCTTTCTTCTCTACAAAGCCTAACGGACAAGGCATTGGTCTTGTGCTGATAAGGGAGGTGCTGACCGGACACGGATGCCGTTTCTCACTCCGTACTTATAGTGACGGACTAACACGTTTTGTTATTGTGTTTCCTCCTTCTTTTTAGAATGTCCCCTTCAAAGGTTCTTGAAATGAGTTTTCTGTCTGGAAATATTTATGCTTTTTGTTTAAGTGAATGTATTCAACGTATTTAAGCTTGTCTATTTAACTGGCTCCTTATGTATATTTAGTGGGATGTTTTCGGCAGACTCCTCACGTATATATTTAGCGGGTATGTTCACAGACTCCTCGTGCGTGACTTGTATGTGTTAGCAGACGTATTCGACAGACT
>JAJPZU010000243.1 GCA_021204165.1 Prevotellaceae bacterium | reverse complement strand
AATTGGGGAGCTTGCGACGGAGGGCGTGGCGCGTAGCGACGGAGGAGTCTGTCGAAAACAACCTGTTAAATATCCATGAGGAGTCTGTCGAACACATCCGCTAAACCAAATATACACGGAGGAGTCTGTCGAAAACACACCGCTAAGAAGCCGTTTTTACATCAGCAGACACTCCCTGATGGTCTGTTCGTCTATTCCTTTTGCCCTCATTCTTTCCGCAATGTCCTCTTTGGTGTCCCTATGTTCGAGGAAAGAGAACATGATTTCGGTAAAGGTGTTTATAGACTTGCTGATACGCTCAAGTCCTTCCTCCTTGGTCATGTCTATGGCGCAGAAGGAGGAACGCTCCTTGTGCAGGTTTAGATAATACAACCCTCCTATCAGCAAAGAGGCAAGTGCTACAAAGTCAACACAAGTATCCTTAAATAAGGTATTGTATTTTTCAGCGAGCGGCAAGGTGAACATCTCACGTAGTGTCGCCGTTCTTTTGGTTGTATCGTTACCTTCGGCAACTTCCCAACGGAGCAGTTCCTGCATTACGGATTTTTCCTTTAAAGCTTCCTGTAAGCCCGACATCAAGTTGGCAAACTGGTCTTTGGGATTATCACTGCTCTTCATGGCTTTATCTGCAATATCCGAGAACCAATAGTCATACCCCTTAACGAACTCACTGTAAAATTCGTCAAGGTCTTTGTATCGGTGATAGAAGACCGGAGGCTCAATCTTGGCTCTCCTGATGATTTCCGTTACCATCGAAGCCGAGAAACCACGTTTCAAAACCTGATCTACCGCAGCCTTTCTGATGTCTTCCGCTATGTCAGCCTTGGTGCGCCTGTATCGTGTAAGCTTTTCTGTACTCATAATTATATAAGGATAAGGGGTTGTTTAATCTTAAAATGGAATTTCGTATCTTGTCCCTTCAAGAGCGACGGCAAGCTGTTCCAATTGTTCGATAATCATGAGAGGCCAAAAAGCTGATTCTGACTCTTGCTTCCTTGGTTCTTACCGCCGGATAGACAATACTGCTTGCAAAGATACACTTTTTTGCAACATGTCGGCGATTTTAATATCCACAATAAAAGAGTGTTCTTGCAGGCAAACGATGCCCCCAAGAACACTCTTGTAACAAATAGCTTTATTGCAAAGCCTATTTCAATATCGTCTTTATCTTTGCAGTCACAATGTCGTATGCCTTTTCCCAGTCTGTATCAATAGAGAACGGGGTGAAAGTCTGCTTGTCATTGACATAGCAATACACCTTTTCTTTGTCAGAGTCATTGAAAAGAGGATTGGCAAGCGACGCGTCGCGGTAGCAATTGATTACTTCCAATCGTTTTGCAGTAGATATTCCGCGAGCTTTCAATAAGTCCGATTCAAAGTCCGTGATGAATGAAGCGAGATTGACAGCCTGCGAATCATAGAAGTAGCTGTCTTTCTCCATTGCGCGCCTCTTCGCCTGCGACGTGATATAATTCAACACAGTCACCTTGAACTGATTTATCTGTATATCTTCCTCACTCGACTTCGGGTCATTCACCACAGATATAGCTCTTTCATAAACAGTTTTATAAAGAGATTGCGCACTTATCTGCATGTTGTATGCAAATGCCATACATAATATTATCAACAGTTTTTTCATATTTCCAGTATTTTAGATGTTATATTCATCGGATTTTCTGCAAATGTATTGCTTTTTGATTTCTGCACCAAGTATATTTCGCATATTTAACATATTCCGTACAACTCCGTAATATAGGCGGTCAAAACAAGACAGAAAATCCTTTTACAGCCTCACAACGATTACTTTTAGATATTCTTTCAGATGCTTGAACATGTTCCCGGCTCCCTTCTGTGAATCGTTGATAAGGATGAGGGTCTGCCTGCCATCGTCAAGTCTTGGTCCGAGACACATTCCTTCATAATTCGCAAATCCCATATTTCCTAATTTCAGATATGTGGTAAATTTACAAAGAAGACTCTTCTTCAGCAGCCTGTCCTCCGAAAGTGTGTTCACATCTGTACCTTCTTCAATTTCCTCACTCTCCATAGGATTCACCATGAAAAGCCGTATGGTGCAGTAACTTCCCAAAAACGTCTTTGTCACACACATTTCCCTTTCCATCATTATCAGCCTGCCGTCATCGAGAGCCAACATGTCAGAGACCCCACAGACAAAGTTCCTTATATTCTTTTTTCTCATCCGCGGTGTCTCCATTCTGTAAGCATATTGTTTGGCCGGCATCCGGTCGAGTCCGAAACTTTGCAGACGGAGGATGTTTTTTTCGCATGGAGTATTGGCGGAAAAAGACAAACAGTCGGATTTGAGTGCAGACTCCGTTGTTGTCCAGAAAAGTTTGGTTGCGTGGTTGTATGTGAGTGATTCAAACCCGCGATTGCCGTATATGTTAGATTTTCCCATAGACAAAGGAACGGCAAGCTGCCGTCCGGTTGGTTTGCCGTTCATGTCATACTCAAGAATCTTCTGGTCTTCCTCTCCACTTACAAACAGAGTGCCGGTTTCGTTGCAATAGGCTATGCCTTCGCCATCGCGCAACTCGTCTGTACGGTGTTCCATGTCCGGCATGAAACTCTGGACCACATCCGTAATCTTTCCATTGGATTTGTTCATCTTTATATCCAGAAAACTCACTCCGCAGCCATATCCTTTGTCATCCACCACGGCATATCTGTCACCTTCTATATGTGTGATGCCGCTATAATTGGCAGACAACACATTCATTCTCGATATGTTTACCTGTTTTAAGATAGACACTTCATCCACTGTCTGGGAATAGGCTGCGGTCACACCCACGCTTGCCCATGACAACAAGACGAATGAGGTGAATATTGTCACGGAATGGCCAGTCTGTCTCATTTTTTCCTGTTTTTGTCGTTTAGGGATTAATCTTTATCAACAAACAATGCTGCACTCTATATTGTTCTTGTAATTCATCTGCAAAAATAGAACTTTTCCGATAAATTCCGGCAACGATGGTTTCGTCTGCACACAAACGGCTTTCTTATTTCTCAGAAAAGGACATGGGGAGGACGGAATTGCTGAATCATAAAAAGAGGAAAGGGTGTGACGTAAGAAATCAATTCCGTCACACCCTGCCAATACAGACGGCACATAGTCCGCTGTGCCGAATATACTTTCCCAAAATGTCGATTTACTTATTTTGCTTTAAGAAATTTGTCAACAGCTTCTGCGGTCTTTCTGCCGCTCGCAATGGCACGCACCACAAGACTCGCTCCGGAAGCGGCATCTCCTGCCACGAACACATTCTCCGGGAACTCCGGCTGCTGAGGTCTGATGAAGCCCATCGCAAGAAGCACGAGATCGCACTCTATCACCTCTTTCTTGCCGTCAAGCTTCATTATCGGACGTCCTCCGTCCGGATTCTTTTCCCAGACCACTCCCTCGACTTCCGCACCGGTCACGTGTCCGTCCTTTCCTACAAAACAATTCGTGTTCAACAGCCAACGGCGTTCGCAACCTTCCTCATGGCTGGAAGTCGTCTTCAGTATGACCGGCCAGTTAGGCCAAGGAGTTGCAGGATTATGCCCCACAGGAGGTTTCGGCATAATCTCGATTTGTGTCACGCTCACAGCCCCCTGACGGTTTGCAGTACCTATACAGTCGGAACCGGTGTCGCCTCCACCGATTACAAGCACTTTCTTCCCTTTCGCACTGACAAGTTCGTTTTCGTCAAACTCCATGCCCGCCAAAATGCGGTTCTGCTGCGAAAGCAGGTCAAGAGCCAAATGGATGCCCTTCAGTTCACGTCCGGGTACATCTATGTCGCGCGCTTGCGGAGTACCGGTGCTCACCACGTATGCGTCATATCCCTCAGGCAAGTCCGTCACATCCACAGCTGTGTTATACACAAACTTCACACCTTCCGCCTCCATCACCTTTATACGGCGGTCGATGATGAGTTTGTTGAGCTTGAAGTTAGGGATTCCATAACGGAGCAAGCCGCCGGCAGCTTCGTTCTTGTCATATACGGTAACCTCATAGCCCTTGTAGTTCAACTGGTTGGCTGCGGCAAGACCGGCAGGACCGGCTCCAATCACAGCCACCTTCATGCCGTTGCGTTCAGGATGTTCTATCGTGACATAGCCTTCAAGGAACGCACGCTCCGCTATGGCACATTCATTCTCACGATTAGTCACCGCCTCGCCGGTGCTTAGATAGAGCACACATGCTTTCTCGCAGAGTGCAGGACATATTCTTCCCGTAAACTCAGGAAAATCGTTTGTCTTCTTCAATATCTTATATGCAGTCTCCCACTCTCCTTTGTAGAGAGCGTCGTTCCATTCAGGATCTTTATTTCCGAGCGGACAAGCCCAGTGGCAGAAAGGCACACCGCAGTCCATACAACGTGATGCCTGTTCCTGCCTGTCTTTAGTGTTCAACGTCTGCTCCACCTCGCCGAAATCATGTATGCGGTCATGCACAGGACGGTAGCCCGCCTCTTTTCTCGGAACAGTCAAAAATGCTTTTGGATTTCCCATCTTATCTTGTCTTGTCTTTCGTTTATTAAATACTCTTTTTTCTCATATTAATAGTCACGCTGCATATCTTTTATCTTCTGTTGCAGTTTCGCCATCTGTTCCTCATGGAGAACACGCTTATACTCAATCGGCACCACTTGTATGAACTCGTCCACATAATGCGCCCAGTTGTCAAGCATGGTGCGTGCAAGCGAACTTCCTGTGTAGAGGTAATGCTGACGGATAAGTTCATGGAGTTCCTTGCGGTAGCTTGCCTCTTCGACAAGATTGATTTCCACCATATCCATATTGCAGAAATAGTCGAAATTATGATTCTTGTCCCAAACGTATGCCACACCGCCCGACATTCCGGCTGCAAAGTTACGTCCTGTCTCTCCGAGAACCACGATTCGTCCGCCGGTCATGTATTCGCAGCAGTGGTCGCCTGCGCCTTCTATTACCGCCACAGCACCCGAGTTGCGCACACCAAAGCGTTCTCCGACACGACCGTTCACGTAAAGTTCTCCGGCGGTAGCACCATAAAGACCGGTATTTCCGGCTATGATGTTATCTTCAGCCACAAAGTTTGACCTCACAGGAGGCAGGATGGAGATACGACCGCCGCTCAATCCTTTACCGAAATAGTCGTTGCACTCGCCTTCAAGTTTGATGTTCACACCCTTGGTCAGGAACGCTCCGAAACTTTGTCCGGCAGAACCTTTGAACTTAATATTGATGGTAGAATCCGGAAGTCCGGCCTCACCGAATTTCTTGGCTATCACTCCGGAAAGCATAGTGCAGACCGCACGGTCTGTATTCTTGATGGTGAAATCCAGATTCACCTCTTCGTTGTCGTCAATAGCCCTCTTGCATGACTCGATAATGCGCGTATCCTTGACTTCTTCCACTTTCGTAAATTCACGTCCGTCCCAATGAACATCCTTTCCGGTCTCTATCCGGGTGAGCAAACGGCTGAAGTCCATCGTGCCGTACTTGGTTGAAGGATCGCATTCTTCCACTTCTATAAGGTCTGTGCGTCCGATAATATCATTAAAGTTCCTTACACCCATTTCGGCAAGATACTCCCGTACTTCCTGCGCCAGATAAGTGAAGAAGTTCACAAGATACTCCGATTTGCCCATGAAACGTTTGCGCAGTTCCGGGTCTTGCGTGGCCACACCCACCGGACAAGTGTTGGTATTGCACTTGCGCATCATGACACATCCAAGCACAATCAACGGCAATGTTCCAAACGAGAACTCATCAGCACCGAGCATTACCATAAGCACCACGTCGCGACCGGTCTTCAATTGTCCGTCTGTCTGCAAACGTACCTGTCCGCGCAGTCCGTTGAGCACGAGAGTCTGCTGTGTCTCTGCAAGACCAATCTCAGGAGAAATACCGGCAAACCTCATTGACGATGCAGGAGAAGCTCCCGTACCACCTTCAGCTCCGGAGATAACGATAAGATCCGCCTTTGCCTTTGCCACACCGGCCGCAATAGTTCCGACTCCGCTTTCAGCCACAAGCTTCACACTCACTGCTGCCGACGGATTGATGTTCTTCAAGTCGAAGATAAGCTGTGCGAGATCTTCTATCGAATAGATGTCGTGATGAGGAGGTGGAGATATAAGCGAAATTCCGGGGATTGAGTTGCGGGTCTTGGCAATAATCTTGTTCACCTTGAATCCCGGAAGCTGACCGCCCTCGCCCGGTTTCGCACCCTGTGCCACCTTTATCTGAATTTCTTCCGCATTGACAAGGTACTCGGCAGTCACACCGAAACGTCCGGAAGCCACCTGCTTCGTTTTGCTCGACAAGCTTACACCATCTACAGAAGAATGATAGCGTTCATTGTCTTCACCACCTTCGCCGGTATTGCTTCGTGTGCCCAGCTTGTTCATGGCAAGAGCTATCGCTTCGTGCGCCTCAATGCTTATGGCTCCAAACGACATTGCACCGACCACGAAATGCTTGACAATGCTTTCCACCGGTTCCACTTCTTCAACAGGAACCGGTTTCGACGCTTTCTTGAATCTGAAGAAGTCGCGGATAAATATCGGCTTTTCCTTTTCATCCACAAGCCGGCTCCATTCTTTATATTTCTTGTAAGAACCCAGACGAGTGGCAATCTGAAGACCTGCTATCGTGTCCGGTGTCCATGCGTGTACAATACCATCCTTGCGGTAGCTGAACAATCCGGTATTCGGGAGAAACTCATTAATCTCTTTCGGCTTGAAGGCTTCGTCATGCAGACGTATGGCATCCTTCGCAATGTCACGCAGACCGATACCGCCAATCGTTGAAATCTCCGTTCCGAAATATTTCTTCAACAGTCCTTCGCTCAGTCCTACACTTTCGAATATCTTTGCTCCCCGGTATGAACGAATCGTAGAAATACCCATCTTCGACATTATCTTGAAAAGCCCTTTGCACACAGCCTTGATATAATTCTTCTCGGCCGTGGCATACTCTTCCTGAATCTTATGTTTCTTCACAAGGTCGTCGAGCACGGCAAATGTCATGTAAGGACATATAGCAGAAGCTCCGTAGCCAAGCAGCAGCGCGGCATGCATCACCTCGCGAATCTCACCCGACTCTACAATAAGAGCCGTCTGCACTCGTTTGCCGACACTGATGAGATAGTGATGGACAGCACTTACCGCAAGCAGTGACGGAATTGCCGCATGGGTCTCGTCAATGTCGCGGTCGGACAAGATGATATAGTTCACTCCGTCGTTCACGCTCTCTTCCGCCTTCTTGCAAAGTCCCTCAATGGCAGCACGCAAACCGCTTTCACCCTTGCTGCATTCAAATATCATCGGCAGCTTCACAGTGTGGAATCCTTTGTAGCGTATGTTGCAGAGAATATCAAGCTGAGTGTTTGTCAATATCGGGTGAGGCAGACGAACCATCTTGCAGTTCGATTCATCCGGAGTAAGAATGTTCGTTCCTACAGCTCCGATATACTCAGTAAGCGACATCACAAGCTCCTCACGTATAGGGTCTATGGCAGGATTTGTCACCTGAGCAAACTGCTGACGGAAATAATTGAAGAATATCTGCGGACGATCGCTGATTACGGCAAGCGGAGTATCGTTTCCCATTGCAGCCACCGGCTCCGCCCCGTTCACGCACATCGGTATGACCGTCCGGTCAATGTCTTCCTGTCCGAAACCGAAATTCAACAGTTTACGTTCATAGTTCTCCACCGCGTTGCTCACCTTGCGTCCGCTTTTCAGTTTTTCAAGCTGTATGCGGTTCGTAGAAAGCCACTGGCGATAAGGATGTTCCCCGGCAAGCTTCTCCTTTATCTCCCCGTCATAATATATCTTGCCTTCAAGTGTATCGATGAGAATAATCTTTCCCGGTTGCAAACGTCCTTTTGCCGTGATCTCGCCCGGTTCAAAATCCATCACTCCCACTTCGCTTGCCACGACCATCATGCCGTTCTTAGTGATGGCATAACGCGCCGGACGCAAACCGTTCCTGTCGAGCATTCCTCCAGCAAACCGTCCGTCACTGAACATCAACGCAGCAGGTCCGTCCCACGGTTCCATCAATATGGAATAGTATTCATAGAAGGCCTTCAAGTCCTCCGAAATAGGATTCTTGTCATTAAACGATTCCGGCACGAGAATGGCCATTGCCTGCGGAAGCGAAAGTCCCGACATGACAAGAAATTCAAACACATTGTCAAGCGATGCCGAATCCGACATTTCCGACTGGAGTATAGGACGTATGTCCCTGATGTCGCCCAGCAACGGAGACGAAAGCACCGATTCGCGCGCTTTCATCCATCCCCGGTTTCCTCTGACCGTATTTATCTCTCCATTGTGGCACAGCAAACGGAATGGTTGTGCCAGTTTCCACATCGGGAAGGTGTTGGTAGAGAAACGCGAATGCACAAGCGCCAGTCCGCTCGTAAAATAATTATTCGACAAATCCGGGAAATACTGACGCAATTGCTTACTCGAAAGCATTCCTTTATATATGATATTCTTGCTTGACAAAGAACATATATAGAAATCCGGATTATCCACACGGTTCTCTATCTTCTTACGTATCTTATAGAGCGTGCGCTCAAACTCATCCAGTTTATCGTCAGGAACTCCCGTGACAAATATCTGCTTGATGTCCGGTTCCACGGAAAGAGCCGAATCGCCAAGACAGTCAGGCGAGGTCGGCACATTGCGAAGGTGCATCAGATTCAAGCCCTCACGCTCAATCTCTTCTATCACGACTGACAATATAGCGGACTGTTTGGATTCGTCTTTAGGAAGAAATATCAGTCCCGTTCCGTATTTACCTTTCTCAGGAACAGGGATTCCTTGCAGAAGTATAAACTCATGAGGTATCTGCAAGAGTATGCCGGCACCGTCACCGGTCTTCTTGTCTGCACCCTCAGCACCACGATGCTGCATGTTCTCAAGAACTTTGAGCGCATTGTCAACAAGTTCGTGACTTTTGTTGCCATGAATGTTAACCACCATTCCGACACCACAAGCATCATGCTCGTTCTCCGCACTATACAACCCAAGGCTTCTCGGTTGTCTGCCTGAGGTGCTGCCAGCTTCTTTGCTAAGTTGCTCTCTTTTCACCATTGCTTTTGTCGTTATTTATGTTTAAATCTATTCTTTTGTGTTGATTCGGCTGCAAAACTACGCATTTTATTTCTTTTTGCTACTATATTTTCACATTTTATTTCTTTTTGTCGCAAAATAATTCGTTTTATCAGAAAAATTATACAACAGAGCATGTTTTTCCGTCTTTTTGTATAAACAAAACTTCGTAAAACACAAAATTAACGAAGCATTTAATTTTAAAGAAAGCACATCACATTAAGTATATACGGACAATGCCCTGAAAACATATTATCTGTGCAGAAAGAAAGTAAAAACAGTGCGCAGAAATCTCAAATCGACTGTGTTGATTGTAAAAACGACACAGTCGATTTTGTAAACAACACAGTCGATTATAAAAACGACTGTGTTGATTTGAGTTTTTAGCGCACTGTTTTTAAGTCCTCTCTGCCCTGTTTTTTTATTTTGTTCGCACAGATTTTTTATTTCATCCGCAATATTCTTAATTAAAATATTCTCTTCGCCACCGGCAAAAAGCCGTTACAAATGTTTAATTTACATTTCGACCGAAAATATCATTTTGATAAGAAGCTGTTTTTTTAATGATTATAAATTGCTGAAATCAAGTAGATAATAAATCAAAATCCTCATATATATTTAGCAGGGTGTTCTCGTTTAGTAAGGTGTTCTCGACAGATTCCTCGTGTATATTTAGCGTTGTGTTCTCGATATATTTAGCGTTGTGTTCTCGATATATTTAGCGTAGTGTTCTTGACAGACTCCTCCGTCGCTACCGCGCCACCTCCCCTAACTTAGGGGAGGAGCCAA
>JAJPZU010000159.1 GCA_021204165.1 Prevotellaceae bacterium | reverse complement strand
CACGAAGTAACATATCTGATTTCATTCTGCAAAGATAACACTATACCCCGACACCACCTGCCGCCCACCGGAAAAATCCGCTGACCCAAAATCCGCTGACCCAAAATAACTCAAGACAAAGCAATGGTGATTTTCCTTGCCAATAACAATAGAGTAGAAATCTATGGATTGGTTAAATAAAAATAGATTATCTTTGCAGTATAATTTGATACCGTTTAATTATAATCATAAAGATAATGACAAACGGATGTGAAGTCTTGTCGCCTATGATTTGATTATTTGAAACAATGTCTCTTGAAGTATGTATAATCCGCTCTTACAAGATATAAAGTTTTTGCAAGGTGTTGGTCCCAATCGGGCCTCCATGCTGGAAAAGGAACTTGCCATAAGAACTGTGGGGGATTTGCTTTACTATTATCCTTACAAATATGTTGACAGAAGCAGAATCTATCGTATCTGTGAAATTGATGGCAATATGCCGTACATACAGCTGTGCGGAGAAATTCTGTCGTTTGAAGCTGTAGGAGAGGGGAGAGGCAGGAGGTTGACTGCACATTTCTCTGATGGTACAGGAGTGGTTGATTTGGTGTGGTTTCAGGGAATAAAGTATATCACACAGAACTATGATTGCCATAAACCTTATGTCATTTTTGGAAAGCCTACAGTCTTTAATGGCAGAATCAATGTGGCACATCCGGAAATAGACGTATTGAAGAATGCAGAAGAAGTGCTGAATGGGAAGGGGCATGATGGAGGCGGTTACCGTGTTTCGGCATATCAGCAGAGTCTGTTTGGCGAGTCTGCAAGTGTTTCCGGACGCAATGTTTCCGGCAAAGATACGGCGGCAACACAGACCTCGCAGGTGGCATCGGCCAATTCCGCATCCTTGCGTCCGGCATACAACACAACGGAACGGATGAAACGAAGCGGGCTGACTTCACAGGCTTTGGCAAAACTTACAGCCAATATGTTTGTCCTCTTTAAGACTCCTCTTCAGGAGACATTGCCGGCTTATATAGTAGAGCGTCATCATCTTGTGTCCTTTGATGAGGCGATGCGTAACATTCATTATCCCACTTCGTCTGACGCTTTGCGCAAGGCACAGATGCGACTTAAATTTGAGGAACTTTTTTATGTGCAGCTGAACATTCTTCGCTATGCACATGCGAGGATGATGAAATACAAGGGGATTGTGTTTTCACGTGTGGGGAATGTATTCAATGGTTTCTACAATGAGCATTTGCCTTTTCCTCTGACAGGAGCGCAAAAGCGTGTCATCAAGGAGATAAGGCGGGACATGGGGAGCGGAAGGCAGATGAACCGTCTGCTTCAAGGTGATGTGGGAAGCGGAAAAACGCTTGTCGCCCTCATGTGTGCCCTTATTGCTGTGGATAACGGGTGTCAGGCTTGTCTCATGGCTCCTACGGAGATTCTTGCAGAGCAGCATGTGGAAAGTATAAGAAAGATGCTTGGCGATATGCCTGTGCATGTAGAACTTCTTACCGGAAACGTGAAGGGTAAACGGAGAAAGGATGTGCTGAAGGAACTTGCCGCAGGAGGGATACACATTCTTGTGGGCACTCATGCCGTGATTGAAGATAAGGTGTGTTTCTCGCGTCTTGGACTTGTCATTATTGACGAACAGCACCGTTTTGGTGTGGCTCAACGTGCAAAACTATGGATAAAGAATGAAGTGCCGCCCCATGTGCTTGTGATGACAGCGACACCTATTCCGCGTACACTTGCCATGACTCTGTACGGAGATCTTGATGTGAGCGTCATTGACGAACTTCCGCCCGGTCGTAAGCCTATACGCACTGTACATCAGTTTGACAGCCATCGCAATAGTCTGTATGCTTCTATTCGCCGTCAGATAACACTTGGCAGACAAGTGTATATTGTCTATCCTCTGATTAAGGAAAGTGAGAAGATGGACATCAAAAATCTTGAGGACGGATATGAACAAATCTGTGCGGAATTCAGCGATTGCAAGGTAAGTAAGGTGCATGGGAAGATGAAGCCATCAGAGAAGGACGTTGAAATGCAGAGATTTGCAAGTGGTGAAACACAGATAATGGTGGCTACCACAGTGATAGAGGTGGGTGTGAATGTACCGAATGCCTCAGTCATGGTGATTGAAAATGCCGAGCGTTTCGGACTGAGCCAGTTGCACCAGTTGAGAGGCAGGGTTGGGCGCGGGGCGGAACAGTCATACTGTATCCTTGTCACGAACTATAAAATATCGGAAGATACCCGAAAAAGAATCCTGATAATGGTGGATTCCAATGACGGCTTTGAGATTGCAGAGCAGGATTTGAAGCTTCGTGGTCCCGGAGACCTTGAGGGTACTCAGCAAAGCGGCATGGCATTTGATCTGAAAATAGCGAATCTTGCACGTGACGGGCAGATACTGCAATATGCGCGTGCCGCAGCTCAGGACATCATTGACAACGATCCGGATGAACTGCATCCGGAGAATGAAATCCTGTGGAGGAGACTGAAAGAACTTAGAAAAACAAATGTAAATTGGGGTGCTATTTCATGATACGATAAGCCGGAGACCTTGTTTATACAAGGCATCCGGCTATTTTTATGTCGTATGGAGTCGTTATCTTTATATTTTCCCTGTTGCCCGGCACAAGGGTGATGGCATATCCTGCCGATTCTGCCACAGACGCATCGTCTGTGAACTTCTCGGTATAAGGTTGCGAATACGCTTTTCTCAAAATGTGCGAACTGAAAACCTGAGGAGTTTGTACCAATTTGTATTCATTGCGGGGAACCGTAATGGAAGTCGTGTCGTCCGGTTTTCCTGCGTTGTCATTGGTCTGGGAGACAATATGTCGCAGTGTTTCATGCACGTCTATTACCGGAATTGCCGCGCCTGAGGTGGCTGCGGTGTCATAGCATAGAGCTATCACTTCATTCGTGACAAAGGGACGTACTCCGTCATGCACACCGATAAGTTCAATGTCGTCGTTCACTTTGGCAATGCCGTTCTTCACGGAATGAAAACGTGTCTCACCGCCGTCAGCCAATGTGTATTCCATGTGAAAATTATGTTCGTTGCATAATGAAAACCAGTATTCCTGCTGATTCTTTGGAAGTACAAGAACAATTTGTATATGGGCATTGTATGAACGGAAGCGCATCAGTGTACGCATTAATATAGGAGTGCCGTTTATGGGCATAAACTGTTTGGGTATGTCGCCTCCCATGCGCGTACCTTTGCCTCCGGCTACAATTATTACAGCTTGTTTCATATTATGTCATATTATAGAAAAGACGGTACAGACATAAGCTTGATGTACTATACCGTCTTTATTCTTTTGGCTGATTATACTCCGGCTGCAATAGCGTCAGGATACATCATGCCTTCTTTTAAATCATTGGCAGTCTGTTTTCCGCAAAAATGCTCAACGATAGAGTAACCTAATTGTAGAGCGGCGGCAGGACCTTTTCCTGTGAAAAATTGTTCGTCATGTTCAACAAGACCGGCAGTATAGTCCGCCCCTGCCAAACTGTTTTCAAATCCCGGATAGCATGTCGCCCTTTTCCCGTTGAGAAGACCAAGATTTCCGTACACCATTGGCGCAGCACATATTGCGGCAAGAGCTGTTCCTTGTTTTGCATGTTGGAGAATGATTTTATTCAGTCCTTCATGTTCATTGAGATTTGCAGCTCCCGGCATTCCTCCCGGAAGAAACAGCATGGCTGCATCAGAGAAGTCGCAATCTTCGAATAGGCAATCTGCTGCAATTTTAATGCCGTGTGTGCCGACCACTTCCGTTTCTCCTGTGATGGATACGGTTTTAACATTCAGTCCGGCGCGGCGGCATACATCAATCACACCTATTGCCTCGACTTCTTCAAATCCGGTGGCAAGAAATGTATAAATCGGATTATTCATATTATTGGATTTTATTAGGGTTTAGTCTGAATCTGTATTTTGGGGTCTTTAGTCTGAATGTGGATTTTATCTCAACTTAAAATGATAAGTGATAGTTCCGCTTTCGTTGTTGTTGCTCCCTTCGCTGAAAGTGGATTTTCTTGCAGCTTCAAGAGCGGCATTTCGCAGAGCTACTGAAGTTGTAAGCGAACCTCTTATTGTCGCACTTGTCACTTTCCCCTGACTGTTGACAATGATTGACACTACCACTGTGCCTTCACTTGTCTGGTCTGTATAAGCAGGTCTTGCAAGATACTTTACAGTGCGTGAACCGACAACAGCGGATGTACCCACTCCTCCTGTGCCCGATGTGGCGCCGGCATTGGAGTTGCCGTTAGGGGAACCTTGATTGCCGTTGCCTTGAGTGTGTCCACTGCTTCCTTGGTTGTTGGCCTTGCCGAAAGCACCCGACACTTTGTTGCTGGCAGCAGCGGCAGCAGCTTTACGCTTTTCTTCTTCCGCTCTTTTCCTTGCTTCCTCTTCCGCTTTGCGTCTTTCCTCTTCTGCTCTTTTTTTAGCTTCCTCCTCAGCCCTGCGTCTCTCTTCTTCCGCCTTTTTTCTTGCGGCTTCTGCCTCAGCTTTCTTTTTGGCAGCTTCTGCTTCAGCCTTCTTTCGCGCTTCTTCCGCTCTTTTTCTGGCTTCTTCTTCCGCTTTACGTTTTTCTTCCGCTGTGATGGAATGTTCTTTTGTCTGGGTCATGACAGGCTCCGGTTGGGCAGTCTTTTCTTGAACCGGAGTAGGGGCGGGTTCTTCCTGACGGCTGGGAGTTTCCTGCGGTTCCGGTATGGAAGATGGTTCTGCAGCGGTGTTATCTTCCGCGTCCATGTCGTTCTCTGCTGCTGAAGGTAAATCCCCTAAGTCTTCTCCTGCTGCATCTTGAATGTTTCCGAGCATGACCGGTATTCCGTCTTCCTGCAACTCTTCGTCCTTGTTTGAACTTAAAGTCAGAAAAGCCAGCAATAGCAGAAGCATGACATGAAACAGCAACGTGGTCATGGCAGACACAAATTTCGGTTTCTTTTCCTTATCCATCTTGTATCGTTGAGAAGTCTTTATAAATTAGAGAATTTGCCGTTTTGTTCTTTTTTCTTGGATATAAAATCAACTCGCATTATTTTTCCGGCGGACGTGTAGCGAGTACCATCTTGAAATGATTCTCGTTAGCCACATTCAGTATTTCAACAATATGCTTATACGGAACAGACTCGTCAGCATATAGCGAAACGAACAAATCGGTTGTATCATTCACAGCCTCACCCAATACAGCCGGCAGTTCTTCCAGTGACACTTTTTGCTCTTTCCCTTTTTGTGTGGATGCGTAGATGTTGAGTTCTTTGTCTATAACCACGTGTGAAACTGCTTTGACCGTGGTTTGTTTCTTGCCTTGCGGAAGAAGCACCTTAATTGCATTTGGAGACAACATCGTGCTTGTAATCATGAAGAATATCAGCAGCAGGAAGACAATGTCGGTCATTGACGACATGTTGAATGTGGGGGTAACTTTAGTTCTTCGGTGTAAAGACATAGCTTTGATTTTGAAAATGGAATATGAGCATCAGAGCGTGAATTTCTCGTCTTGTCATACCCTTTTTTGTTTTTATTCGTTAAGTAGATCCATGAAGGTCAGAGTCTTGCGCTCCAACTCATTCACTACACCATCGACTTTCGCAACGAGGTAGTTATAGGCAAACAGGGCTATGATTCCTACAATGAGACCTCCGACTGTAGTGACCATCGCCTGATAGATGCCGCTTGAAAGTAGGCTTATGTCGATATTTCCTCCGGAGTTTGACATCTGCCAGAAGGCTTCCACCATACCTATTACAGTACCGAGAAATCCAATCATTGGAGCACCTCCCGAAATGGTGGCGAGTACATGAAGTCTTTTTTCGAGTACAGCCACTTCCAGATTGCCCGTATTTTCGATAGCAGTCTGTATTTCCGGAGCCGGATGTCCTATTCTGCTGATTCCGCGTTCTATGATTCTTGCGCCGGGAGTGTTGGTCACTCTGCAATAGTTTATTGCCGACTTTATGTCACCGTCTTTGATATAGTCGCGTATGCGCGCCATGAACAATTGATCGTCTTTGGCTGCGTTGCGTATGATGATGAAACGTTCTGTGAATATATACACGGCGATGATTGAGAGTACGGCAAGGACAATCATAATCCAGCCACCTTTTTCTGCAAGTTCGAGAATGCTAAGTTCTTCCATAAGATTGTGGGGTATTTGTTTTTATATTAATGATTCAGACATTCCTTGTATCTGCGTATGGTGGTTTCCAGACCGAGATACAGAGCGTCGCATATTAGCGCATGACCAATGCTTACTTCGTCCATCCAAGGAATCTGTTCGCTGATATATTGCAGATTCTCCAGACTGAGGTCATGCCCGGCATTCAGTCCGAGTCCGCAGTTGCGGGCTGCCTTTGCTGCATCTACAAAAGGTTTGACTGCCATTTCGCGGTTCTCGGAATAAGCGGAGGCATACGGTTCTGTATATAGCTCAACACGGTCGGCGCCGATTTTGGCTGCATATTCAATCATTTCTATGTCCGTGCCTACAAATATTGATGTACGTATGCCGTTCTCCTTGAACCCGCATACAATATCTGTGAGGAAATCAAAATTAGTCTTTGTGTCCCAGCCGGCATTTGACGTAATCTGTCCCGGTTTGTCCGGTACAAGCGTGACCTGTGTGGGTTTCACTTTTATTACAAGATCCACAAAGCTGTCCTGTGGATAGCCTTCAATATTGAATTCTGTGGAAAGAACCGGTTTTAAATCAATTACGTCCTGATAGCGTATGTGCCTTTCGTCCGGGCGCGGATGCACAGTGATACCGTCAGCACCGAATTTCTCACAATCGAGAGCAACTTGAAGCACATCGGGGTTGTTGCCGCCGCGTGCGTTACGGATGGTTGCCACCTTATTAATATTTACACTTAGCTTTGTCATTTATTGTTGAAACAAGTTTTATTAATCGTTTTGAGTATATCTCTAAAATTCAGTATCTTTGCGCCGTTGCATGTTCAATCATGCTTTTTCACTATTGCAAAAGTACGCATTTTTTCATATAAGGGAGAAAACGCAGTAATAATTTGTATAAAAATAACAAAACAGATGTGGCAGAAACAGTTGAAGATAGCTCTTGTGGGAAGTATATACCAAGGACAGATGGCGAATGTCGTGCAAAGATTTTTTTATGCAGCCTCAATTTACAATGCAAAGTTTGTTATTCCTGATACCTTTTATAATTTCCTGCGTGACAGCCTGTGTGTCAATATTCCTCCGTGTGAAATCTTTTCCGGCAACGATTTCGAGGCGGATGTCATTGTGTGTATCGGAGGAGACGGAACATTTCTCAGTGCTGCGAGCAGAGTAGGGAACAAGCAGATTCCCATACTCGGAATCAATACGGGCCGTCTTGGTTTTCTTGCCTCTTTCTCTCCGGACGATGTGGAAGATGCGGTAGCTTGCATTTGCAACGGCTCTTACTCTGTCGAGGAACGTAGCGTGCTCAGCCTTTCTTGCGATGATTTTGAACTGGGAGGCTATCCTTATGCTTTGAATGAGATTGCCATTCTGAAGCATGATATAGCCTCGATGATAAGCATACATACCCACATTGACGGAGAATATCTCACCACTTATCAGGCTGACGGGCTGATAGTCGGTACTCCCACAGGCTCTACCGCATACTCTCTAAGTGTCGGAGGACCAATCATTGTACCTCAGAGCGATACCGTGTCTCTCACTCCCGTTGCTCCCCATAGCCTGAACATGCGTCCCATTGTCCTGTGCGATACGGCGGAGATAGAATTGTGCGTGGAGAGCCGCAGCCATAACTTTCTGGTTTCTGTTGACGGACGAAGCAAGAGCTATCCCGAGAACATACATTTGCGTATCAGGAAAGCCGATTATGCGGTCAAGGTCATCACTCGTCCGAAAGAAAGTTTCTTTTCCACTCTCAGGGAGAAGATGATGTGGGGAGCAGATAACAGACAAAAATAAGAATATGAAATGACAAGGCTGTTGTTGTATGTGTTTAAGGCCTTGTGGTTTCATCCGCATTCCACCGATTAATAGATTCTGATGAAAATCAAGAAAACCAAATACCCGATAAGGCAAATAGCCTTATGGCTGTGGAAATATCATGAGGGTTGCAGAAGGCAGGCTCTGATAAATGTGTGTGTCGGACTTTTGCAAGTCGGGGCAGGACTGCTATGGGTGGACTTGCTGAGGAGGATGACGGACGTTGCCACCGGTGCTGCATCCGGAAATCTCCTGATGATGGTCGGGGCATTTGCTTTTGTATTGGCTTTTGAATTGCTGCTGAGCATCACCTCTTCATGGATACGCGCCGTACTTGGGGTGCGTACCCGGAATAATATGCAGAAGATGTTTTTTGCCCGTCTGCTCAGATGCAGATGGAACGGAGTGGAGCGGTTTCATACCGGCGATGTACAGAACCGCTTGTTTGGCGATGTCAGAGACATAGTGGGGCTTATGACCGAACTCCTTCCTGCGGCTGTCGTCATTGTGGTGCAGTTCGTCGCTTCTTTTGTCTATCTCTATTTTATGGATTCCACCATTGCTCTCATTCTGGCAATCGTTTCCCCTTTGTTCATGCTTCTCAGTCGCATCTATTTCAGACGGATGCGTCGGATTGTGCGCCGGATTAAGGATACTGACAGCATGTTGCAGTCTGTTATACAGGAATGCTTGCAACACAAGATGATTGTGAAAGTGTTTGGACTGGAAACGGTCATGACGGACAGACTGTCAATCGGTTAGCGTCTGTTGTGCAGGCAGGTGAAGACAAGGGCGCGTTTGGCTGTCTTTTCAAGGACACTGATAAATATCGGTTTCTCGGGCGGTTTTTTCGTGGCACTTGTCTGGGGATTGTTCCGGTTGCAGGAACATCTTATCACAGCTGGTGTGCTGATGGCATTCGTACAACTGATAGGCAGAATACAGCGTCCAATCCTCGACATGGCGCGCCTGTTGCCTTCGTTTGTCAACTGTCTGGCGGCTTCCGACAGGCTCATGGAACTTGAAGATTTGCCTTCGGAGGCTGTGGACGGTATTTCTGCGGTTGACAGTCCTGCCGGTATTTCCTTTAGAAATGTGTCATTCCGATATGCGGAGCAGGGGCATGATGTGTTCCGGGGCTTTACGCATGATTTCGCACCGTCCTCTTTCACTGCTGTGTTGGGCAAGACGGGGGCGGGAAAGACCACGCTTGTCCGTCTTATGCTTGCGCTGGTAGAACAGTCGGAAGGCTCTGTCACGCTTTATTCCGGTGGGGAAGGCAAGAGCGGCATACCGGTTTCTCCTCTTACTCGATGCAATTTCTCATACGTTCCGCAAGGAAACACCTTGTTCAGCGGCACCATACGCGAGAACTTGCTTTTGGGAAATCCTTCTGCCGGTGATGAAGATATTCGGAGGGCATTGCACATCGCTGTGGCTGATTTTGTCTATGATTTGCCCGACGGACTCGACACTCGTTGTGGTGAGCATGGAGGAGGACTGTCTGAGGGACAGGCACAGCGTGTGTCCATTGCTCGTGCCGTAATCCGTCCATGCAAGATTCTTCTTCTCGATGAGGCGACATCTGCTCTTGACATGGAGACGGAATGTGAACTTCTAAAGCGGATAAAGATGAGCATGAGTGGCATGACTGTAATTTTTATCACTCACCGTCAGGCCGTGGTTGACTTTGCTTCCGAATGTCTGACACTGGGATGTGAAGATGATTAGCTTTTGTGTTTGGATTCACGGTAGCCGGTCCGGAATTTTGAAATTTGGCATTTGGGTATGTTTTAGTTGAAGGCATTCATAGATTCTTTATGTATATTTAGTATATTTAGTGGGTGTGTTCTCGACAGACTCCTCATGTATGTTTAGTGGAATGTTCTCGACAGACTCCTCCGTCGCTACCGCGCCACCTCCCCTAACACTAAGTTTG
>JAJPZU010000133.1 GCA_021204165.1 Prevotellaceae bacterium | reverse complement strand
ACACCGCGGTGAAAAAAAATTTCCTCCGCGGTGAAGTTTTAAAATCACCGCGGTGAAAATAAAAAAACACCGAATTTCGGGTAAAAAAACGGCATTGTCCGGATGAAATGTTAAGAAGTGTGTAATCGGCTGTTTCAGAAGTGTGTCTGAACAAAAACTTAAAAGTGAGTGGCTTTAGGGCGGTGTTTGGGTACAAAAACGGCAAATTTGACTGTAACGCATTAATAGTCAGAAGATTACCAGAATGCTCAAACCGCTCAAAAAAATGCGTCCGGCGCGTTTTTTTGAGCGGTTTTTATAAAATTGCAAACTGTTGATTATCAGTTGATTATCTCAAGGCTAAATTTTTCGTCTCTTCGTCCTCAGCAAAAAAACGGGTTCAAATGTTAAATTTTTATTTTGAGCGAAAATATCATTTTGTCAAAACGACCAAATTGATTTATGTCATGTTTTTGCTGCTTTTGTGGTTGATTTCGACAGATTCCTTCGCATAAAAACAAGTAAGGGAAGTCCGTGAATCATCCACTTTATTCTTTATTCTTTGATGGTTGAATCCGGCTTCTCGTCATGCCTTTCTATTATTTCAATGCAGTCGAGAGAAAGCAGATATTCACCTTCGGCAGAGTTTAGCTGGGCTTTCTGTGCCGATTGCAGGTATATCGGGTAGTCTTTTCCGAGTGGAAGAATGCGAAGCTCGACAGATTTGCCTGCAAGTTCGGATAGTCGGACCCACATAGGCTTGCCGTTCCAGAAGTTGTCTTCTACAAGTTTGCCGTTGGCATATATGCGTGCCACATCGCCTTTATAATTGATCTTTAGGAAGAGGGCGGATAGTTCGCAGTCTGTCAGACCGTCCAGTGTGATGCTCCATACAGAAGCGTTATCGAAGTCTTTGTCGGACGGTTGCTCCGCCACTTTTTGTGAACCGTCTTTTACTTCCCTCAGCCCTTGGCAAGTTTGCTTCAGCACAGACACAGGTTTAAGTTCTTCGTGCTTAATCCATGACTCCTCCATCACAGTGCCCGCATCCCCTTTATAGAGAATGCCTCCTTTCCTGCTGTAGTACATCTTTCCGTCGATGACGAAAGCCGTCTTTGCTTTGTCGGGAGACAACAATGTGATGCTTTTTCCTTTCACGCTGAATGTCTTGTCCGGTTTTGGTGAATATGTTTTGCCGTTGATACTCAGTTTGGGCTTCTTTCCTGCAACGGTGATGAAATAAAGTCCTCCGTCGGCTTTGGCAAATGGTTGTACAGATTCTGACGTGAATGTCATTCCTTCCCATTTCATGTCTTTGGGAGTGACGCTCGAAGTTCCGTTTTCGTTCAGAATGCGCACATAGTCGTTTCGGAACTCGAAGCATCCCCGGCGGGCATAGTGCTCGTTCAGACTGTCTATGCCGTACATGCTCAGCTCCTCTCCCCAGTCTGCGAGGAACTGGTGGAGAAGGCGGCTTTCGTGGAATGCCGTCTCGTTGGGCTGCCCCATTTCGCCGAGTGGCGATTGGAAGTCGTAGCTTATATGAGGCATGTCGTTGTAGTTGGTGACGGACGAAGCTTGACATTCAGCCATGCTGTGTTCAGGGTTGTAGGGATTGGAGCCTCCATGGTACATGTAGTATCCTATCAGATTGCTTCCCGAACCGAGTTTGCATATTGCGAGAGGAAGAATCTCCTTTCCGCTGATATTGATGCGGCGGTGGTATGCCGGCATCATCCCTCCTCCAAGTTCACATGTGAGATAAGGGTGCTGTTGGTCTTTCTTGTCGAGTCGGGTGTCTTGATTGGTTCCGAATGTTTCTGTGGCGATGACACTGCTTATGCGCTGGTCTTTCATTATGAACGCTTTAGGATAGTCGCCGGGCATGTCTGTGAGCTTGCGGTCCCAGAATCCGTCGGCATAGTCGCCGTAGAGAGGCAGCATTTCTCCGAAATCTTTTTCTCCTCCGTTGAGTTTGGGCCATCCGGTGCGTGTGTAGAACGGCAGGTCGAATCCTGTTCTTATGGCAATGTCTTTCAGGCGCATGTAGTAGCTCCACGGACCTCTGCATTCATTTTCAATCTGTATGCCCACAATGGGACTGCCGTGCTTCCACAGCATGTCGTTTGCTTGAGCATATATGTTGCTGTATAGGCGGCCGGTGGCGGCAATGAATCCCGGTGCCTCACTGCGTAGCTTGTATTGTTTGGGATTGGAGAGCGATTTCTCCACAATCCAGTTTGGGAAACCGCCCTGATAGGCTTCGCCGTGGCAGAAAGGACCTATGCGGAGTACCACAGGCATCTGTTCTTCTTTGCATATTTCAAGAAAATGATGCAGATTGCGGTTGCCGCTCCAGTTCCATATACCTTCTTTTGCTTCGTGATGGTTCCAGAACACGTATGTGGCCAGTATGGTGACTCCTCCGGCTTTCATTTTTCTGATTTCCCGCTGCCATTCGTGTTCCGGCAGACGGCTGTAGTGTATTTCTCCCATGACCGGGACTGTGTGGCGGCCATTGATGATGACTCCGTGTGAATCTACCAGAATTGTTTGCCCGTCGGGGCTGGTGGCCGTACCGAAATTGAAATGAGATTGTGCACAAGCTACAGTAGTAGATAAGGTCAGCAGACAGCTGATGATAGTCTGTTTCATGGATGTATTAAGAATTAAGGGGTGGATTTTTTATGGGAAATCTGAAACTGTATGCCTTGTGAATGAGGTCGGCATACAGTTTCAGAATCTTGAATATAAGGTCTATTTCTTCATGAAATAGCGAATGAGCATGGCTGCCACTGCGGCAATGAGGATGGCAAGTGCGATATATGCCACAGTCTCGGTGGTGTGTACGCTTTGCGGATCGAAGCTCATGGCTATGACATGCTTCCCGCCCGGAACATTGATGGCGCGGAGTACGTAGTCGGCACGCGCAATGTCAACCGGTTTTCCGTCTATTGTCGCTTTCCATCCCGGATAGTATATTTCCGAGAATACAACGATTCCGCCGTTTTTGGAGTCTGCTTCATATTCGGCATGTGTGGCATCGTAGGCTGTCAGCTTCACGGTTGCGGTGCTGTCGTGCTTCAGTTCCGTCTGTTCCGTATTGCCGACGATTCCCTTGAACTCTTCGTTGATGATAGCTGTATGGCGAGGATTGCATGTGTGCAGCGCGTCAATCTCTTCATTGGCATTGCTCACATATTTCACGCTGTTCACAAACCAAGCATTCCCCATTGCTGTCGGGTTTTCTACCGGAAGCTTGGTGCGTCCGTCCTGTCCTCCGCCGAGGATGAACCAGCGGGTGTTCAGCATGTTGAGCACAGGGAACAGACTGTCGCAGTTCACTTCCTCGAATTTGAATACCGGGTATTTCAGGTTTTCCTGCATCATGCGCAGTGTGTCCATTCCCGCCATGTTGAGAGCGGTATATACATTGCCCATTTCTTTGGATATATGTTCCTCCACAAGCTCCTGATAACGACGAAGCTTTGCCGCATGGTAGCCGCCGATACTGCTGTAGAATGCAGCGGTCGTGTTGTCGTTGAAGGTGCTTACGGTGAAATTCAGTACACGGTAGTCGCGTCCCGTGCCGGAACGGTCGAGGATGTACCGGTCGGTATCAGTCATTTCTATCGCCTGCACTCCGCGAGGATACACGAACATCTCGTCATTCAGATAACGTTTGTTCACTGTCCACATGTCGAAGATACAGATGAGAAGCAAGGCGATGCAAAGTGTGGCTGAAGGAAGCTTGAACACAGCCTTTCCGCCGTCGTCATATCCCTTTGAACTCACAATTTTGTTTTCTGCAATCAGTTTTCCGCTGTTCTTGAAGAACCAATACATCAGCACTGCGCCTATCAAGATGATGAACATAGACCGCCACGCGTCAGCACTTAGCATGGCACCACGCATGGTGTTGAGGCTTGCCATGATGTTGTTTGCCATCATGTTGTCGAAATATCCTTTTTCTACGTACTGCGCCATCGCGCTGCGGTCGGCAGAAGATATGCAGTCGCCCAGAATACTTCCGTGTGCAACAGCAAAGACAAAGCAGATTCCCGCTGTGATGACTGTGCTTGCCGTAAGTGCACGTAGCAGATAAGGACGTCGGGAAGAATCGGCTGCTCTTTCCACGAACTCTTTCAGCGCCATCATGGCAAGCAGTGGGATTGTGAACTCTGCCACCACAAGAATGGAGGACACTGTGCGGAATTTTGCATACATCGGCACATTGTCGATGAACCAGTCGGTCAGTCCCATGAAGTTCTTACCCCATGCCAGCATGAATGACAGCAGGGTGGCAAGCAGAAGTGCCCATTTCAGCGGATTTCTGTTAGGTATGATAAACAAGGAAAGAACGAACAGCATACATACGAGTGCGCCTACATATACAGGGCCGCTCGTTCCCGGTTGTTCACCCCAGTATTGTGTGAATGCACCGTATATGCCTGCATTGGAGAGCTGACTGTCTGCTTTCTTTATGGCTGTGGAACTCATGGAGAGAGGCACTGAGGCGCCTCCGTTGATGTTCGGTATCAGCAATGACCATGTTTCGCCTTTGCCGTAGCTCCATGCCGTGATATAACTTCGTTCCAGTCCGCTGTTCGTCTGGTTCTCTGTCTGTCCGTGCTTCACCAGTTCGCTCTTTCCGCGCATGGTGTCCTCTGCATACTTATATGTATGGTATAGGTTGGAGAGGTTAAGACATACTGCCACCACCGCTGCAATGGCAATAGTGGCCGTTGCCTTAACGAAACGGGCTGTTTGCTTCTTGCGTATGGAGTCTATGAGGAAAGCCAAGACTATCAGCAGTTCGGGGATAAGGAAATAGTAGCTCATCTGTACATGGTTCGACAGTATCTGCAATGCGGCGAACACAGCTGTAACTACTCCTCCGCGCAAGTATTTGCCCTTGTAGCAGAGCACGATACCGGCTATTGTCGGAGGAATGTATGCAAGTGTCAGCACTTTCCATATATGTCCGGCAGCAACGATGATGAAGAAGTAGCTTGAGAATGCCCACACAATGGCGCCGAGGGCCGCCATCCATTCACGGAAATCAAATGCGCGCAACAGGATATAGAATCCAAGCATCAAGATAAATATGTAGAATACATAATCCGGAAGCCACAGGCTATAAACCTTTTCAGCGGCTGAAAGCGGCTTCTGTGAATCGTAGCTTGGTGCGATTTGAAATGTAGGCATACCGCCGAATATAGACGTTGTCCATCGTGGAGTCTCGCCGTCGTGTGTGTCGCGATACTGGTTCAGTTCCACGCTGAGTCCGGTTCCGGCTCCGTTGTCGTGCTGCTCTAATCTGCGTCCGTCTATGTACGACGGATAGAAGTATATGAGCGCGATTACAGCAAATAGTGCCACGCACAGTATGTCGGGCAATAATTGTTTAATTTTGGTGTTCATTGTTTTTATGTGTTATAAGAATTTATTTTCCACGTATGGGCATGATAGATTTGTTTCCGGTTTGAGGAAGTAAAGGTATGAAATATTTGCGATTATCGGACAATATGTCTGCGGTTTTTTCATTCTCCGGCTGATTGTGCCTGTGGCAAGATGAGTGTGCCACTCTCTGCAAGAGCCTTAAAACAGATAATGTGCCTCGGAAGAATGAATCTTCCGGGCACATTATGTCTGCTTTTTATATCGCTAAATGTCCTTTTGTCTCGTTTATGCTTTCTTTATATAATCTACAATCCACGCACCGACTTCCTTCGTGCCGTATTTTTCACCGCCTTCTACCTGAATTTCCGGTGTGCGTACATTCTGGTCAAGCGAAGCGTTGACAGCCTCACGGATAACAGCACCTTCTTCCTTGAGGTCGAAATATTCAAACAACATGGCAACCGAAAGTATCTGTGCCAACGGATTGGCTATGTTTAAACCTTTTGCCTGCGGCCATGAACCGTGGATTGGTTCAAACACCGGAGTGTGTTCGCCGGTTGAGGCTGAAGGCAGAAGTCCCATAGATCCGGTGATGCAAGAGCCTTCGTCTGTAAGAATGTCGCCGAATGTGTTCTCTGTCACCATCACATCGAAGAACTTCGGGTCCAGAATCATGCGCATGGCGGCATTGTCCACGAACATATAGTCTGTCGTCACTTCCGGATATTGTGGTGCCATTTCCTGTGCCACTTTGCGCCACAGACGGCTTGAGGCAAGAACGTTGGCTTTGTCCACCACTGTCAAGTGCTTGTTGCGCTTCATGGCATATTCGAATCCGACTTTCAATATGCGTTCCACTTCCGGACGCGTATAATAGTTTGTGTCGTATGCTTTGTCGTCATCCTGATATTTTTCGCCGAAGTACATTCCGCCGGTGAGTTCACGGATGCAGATGAAGTCCGCTCCTCTGACAATCTCGTCTTTCAACGGTGATTTGTGTATCAGGCAATCGAAAGTGGTCACAGGGCGCACATTTGCAAACAGTCCCAGCTTTTTGCGCATGGCAAGAAGTCCCTGTTCCGGACGTACCTTCGCATTCGGATTATTGTCGAACTTAGGGTCGCCCACAGATGCGAACAGCACTGCATCGCTTTCCATGCAGAGCTTGAATGTCTCCTCCGGGAACGGATCGCCAACCTTGTCGATGGCATCTGCGCCGCAGATGCCATATTCATAGCTGAGTTCGTGACCGTATTTCTCACACACAGTCTTGGCTACAGCCAATCCCTGCTCCATGATTTCTGGTCCTATACCGTCTCCGGGAAGAACCGCAAGTTTCAGTTTCATATTAATTATAGAATGATTTTATTTGTAACTTGTGAGTTAAATATATTGCAAAATTACAACTTTTATGCGAATAAAGCTTGCAGAATGAAAGAATTTTGACTGAAGGACAGTAGGGAGTGCTATATCCTGCTATGAATTATCTTATAATAAGGTGATGCAAGTCTTCCAGACGTATCGGATTTATTTGCATTTCTCCAACTCTTCTTTGAGCGCATTGCGCAGCACACCCAGTTCTATGGCGCGTTCAAAATCATGACGCGCCAGTCTCTTGTTCCCCTGTTCGAGGTGCAGATATGCCCGGGCGAGAATGTAGTTCTTATTTTCCGGTTCAAGCTCTATCGCCTTGTCAAGATCCATTACGGCAAGTTCCGGCTGGTTGGCTTCCGCTTCGATGTCTGCACGTACAGAATAGAGTTCCGCCCGCTCCGGATACCGGGTGATGAGAAGACCTATCTGCGACAAAGCTTCGTTCCTTTTGCCCATGTTCTGTTGGAGCAATGCCATTCCGAGCAGTGCGGCATAATTGTCGGGAGACAGCCTTATCAGATGCTCATAGTCGGTTTTTGCCTCCGTATATTGCTTGCGCTGCGAATAAATATAGGCGCGAAACTGTCGCGCCTCAATGTTTGTCGGGTTCACATCGAGAATATTTGAATAATCGACAAGTGCCTTGCTTAGATTTCCCAGTTCGAGATAGAGGTCGGCGCGTGCCCTCAATATGGGCACGGAGAGCGGAACAAGATTCAGTGCAAGCGTATATGAGCGTATGGCTTCATGCGGCTTTCCGCTGACTGTCTGTATCTTGCCCAAATTAGAAAATATCAGAGCGTTCCTATAGTCGTCGGGCGATATTTTCAGTGCCTTGCGGAATAAGGTCTCTGCCTCCTGAAGGCTATCGACAGAAGCTGCGTGCAGAGCCTGCTCCACTGTCTGCTCATACGTCTGCGACGAAGCCGACAGTCCTAAGACAAAGAAAAAACTAAATATCAACAATCTCATTTGTAAAGGATTCATCGGTGTTCAATATCCTTGACGATAGCGGTCTTCATCTTTGTCGCCAAGCATGGACAAATAGGAGTTGTACCGGCTTTCGCTTATGTCGTGCCGTTCAACGGCGGCAAGTACGGCACACCCCGGCTCATGTGTATGCGTACAATTTGAGAAACGACAGTCTGCCGCATACTTGAAAATATCCTTGAAATAGTGCCCAACCTCTGTACGTTCCATGTCGAATGTGCCGAATCCTTTTATTCCCGGGGTGTCAATGATATATCCGTCGTTGCCGATTGGATACATCGCTGAGAAGGTGGTCGTATGTTTGCCGGTGTTGTAGCTGTCCGATATTTCTCCCGTCTTCAATTTCAGGTCGGGGAAAAGCGTATTGAGTATGGTTGATTTGCCCACACCGCTGTTGCCGCTCAGCAGCGTTATCCTGCCTTTCAGTTCTGAGGCAAGTGCGTCCATGCCTTCTCCTGTGACGGCTGATACGCGGAGACACTTGTAGCCGATGTGCTCATACAGTGCCACAAGCCCGTCAAGATATTCTTTTCCAAGGCAATTCCCCTCTTCCGTTTCCGACATACCGGATGTGTCCTTCAGCAAATCAATCTTGTTGAATACAATTGTGACCGGTATTCTGTATGCCTCGGCAGAAGCAAGAAAACGGTCGATGAAAGTGGTGGATGTCTCGGGGTAGGCCACCGTGACGATGAGGAAGCATTGGTCGAGATTGGCAGCTATGATGTGCGACTGCTTCGACAGGTTGGTTGCTTTGCGTACAATATAATTAATACGCTCATCAATGGAGGTGATGAGCGCAACGTTATCGGGCAGAAGGTCAAACTCCACCTTGTCGCCTATGGCAACAGGATTGGTGGAACGTATTCCCTTGATGCGAAAGTTTCCTTTCACTTTTGCTTCAACCACCATTCCGTCGTCCGACTGGATGGTGTACCAGCTGCCTGTATTCTTTATTATAAGTCCGTGCAATGAAATAGATTTATATTAAAATGCTAAGTCTGTATAGTCTTGAAGAACGCGATACCGATGTCGTCAGGTCTTCAATCCCATACAAACTTATCATCTTGGAATGTTAATTTCTTTATACTGTCATTATTTCCTTGTTCTTGGCTTCGAGCATTGCGTCAAGCTTCTTGATGAATTTGTCATGAAGCTTCTGGCATTTGTCTTCGGCATCTTTTTCCACATCTTCCGGCACACCGTTCTTGATGCTCTTCTTCAGCTTGTCTATTGCCTCACGACGTGCATTGCGTACACTGACTTTGGCTGTCTCAGCTTCTTTTGAACACTGCTTTGCCAAGTCCTTACGACGCTCCTCTGTCAGTGCCGGGATGCCGAGTCTGATGATTTCGCCGTTGTTTTCAGGCATGATGCCCACCGAAGAGTCGATGATGGCTTTCTCGATGACGCGAAGCATACTTTTGTCCCACGGCTTTATGGTTATGGAACGCGCATCCGGAGTATTAAGACTTGCAACATTGCTCAGAGGAACACTGCTGCCATAAGAATCGACACGGATAGCATCAAGGATATGCACATTTGCTTTGCCGGCACGAATGCGGCTCAATGACTCTTCAAGGTGAAGTGCTGCAAACTCCATTTTCTCCTCAGCTTCGTCCAAATATACTTTTACGTCTTCCATTCTTTGGTGATAAATTAAATTAGTAATATATAATTGATGCGAAAGTACGACTATTTTCCGATAAAAGAAAAACTTTGATTGTTTTTTTATGGTTGCACTGTCGTGAGGCTTTTTGAGGATGGATATAAGAAGCTTCTAAAAGCAGTCTGTGGATGTAGCGGCATAAGTAGTGAGAAAAACAGGCTGATTTGCCACTTTTTTAAATGACAAAATGATATTTTCGCCCAAAATGAAAATTTAACATTTGGACCCGTTTTTTGCTGAGGACGAAGATGCGAAAAATTTCGCTCTGAGATAATTGATTGATAATCAGCGTTTTGTAAATTTATGAAAATCGCTCAAAAAAACGCGCCGGACGCAATTTTTCGAGATTTTTGAGTGTTTTAGTAATCTATTGACTACCAATAGATTACAGCTGGATTTGCCATTTTCAGCCCCAAACACCGCCCTAAAGCCACTCACTTTTAAGTTTTTGTTCAGACACACTTCCGAAACAACCGATTACACACTTCTTAACATTTCATCCGAAGCCCACCGTTTTTTTACCCGAAATTC
>JAJPZU010000121.1 GCA_021204165.1 Prevotellaceae bacterium | reverse complement strand
TCGAATACAACCACTAATAAATACAACTGCTAAATATACATGAGGAGTCTATCGAAAACAACACACTAATACATCCACTTAACATATAAGGTATCTGTATAACCACATAAGGAGCTGTTTAAAAATACAAATAATCGTTACACGGGTGCTAACTATCTCTAAAAGAAGAAAAAAGTCAAGGCAATAAAGTGCATACGCAAAAATAAATATGTACTTTTACCTCGACATCAAACATTATCACCCAAAATTAAGTTAGGAATAAACATATTTATATTACAAGTATGAAACGCATATCAAAATTAATGTCAGTATTTACGCTGCTATGGATATTCTTAGGAGTTTCCACGTATGCACAGACATACAGCAGCTTATGGAAGCAGGCCGAAAATGCAGAAAAGAAAGGACAGCCGCAAACTGCAAAGGGGTTCATCGAAAAAATCAACAAAAAGGCAGAGGCAGAAGGTAATTTTCCGTGGCTGATAAAATCATACGCTCAATTGATTTATCTGAACACAGACCTGTCTGCCGACAGTTTCAAGGTCAACATCAAGTATGTGGAGAACATGCTGAAAGACAAAGAAGGGACATGTGACGGAGCTGTGCTGCACACCCTTCTCGGTGCTGCATACAACGACATGAAGAACCGGTTCTACAACGATGCCGAGACATACGAGAAATACCAGAACCTGTCGGACATGCACTATACAAAAGCACTGGAGAACAAGGAACTGCTTGCCGGAGTTCAGGCGAAAGACTATGTACCTTTGGTCAAACTGCAACAGGACAGCCGGCTGTACGGCAACGACATGCTTTCTGTCATTGCCATGTTCATTGCCCAAAACCGGGACAGAAGGTCTGTCGGTGACGACCTGTACTTCATGTATGACACATTATCTGCCTTTTATGCAGAGAGAGGCAACAGGAACGCTGCTCTGCTCATGAAGCTGAATGCTCTCAAACGTCAGAGATTCACGAATGACAAGAAACTGAGAATCAGCATAGAGGAATACAAGGATACGCTGCTCAAACTGACTGAAGAGAATAAGGACATAGAAGCCGGTGCTGATGTGTACGTTGACTTTCTGAGCACTCCTTTCAACACTGATAAAGAAAAGCTCGACATGGCAAGAAAAGCCATGCAGCTCCACCCGAACTCCGTATATAAAATGCTGTTCAAGAGCAAGGAGTCCGAAGCTCTGCATTCTCATCTCCATGTACGCAGCAACAACAGATATGTGGCAGGAACTCCGCTCCCAATCTATGTGGACTTCAAAAACATAGACCACAGCATACTGACCCTTACGGAGAAGAAAACAGGTAAAGTGGTGGAACGACGCACCTTAAAGCATGAGAAATCCATCGACAGCAAAACGGACACCGTGTATGTGACCATCCCGAAAGCGGGAGTGTACACTTTCAAGGCGGAAAGCAACGGAAGAAGCGGAAAGTGCGAATTTAATGTGACCACACTGCAACTGTTCGCTCTCATGTTGCCTGACGGAACATTGCAATGCACGGTAGCCGACAATTCTACCGGACGTCCTGTCTCCGGCTGCACTGTCAAAGCCGAATACTGGGAAAGCCAAACAAGGAAATCACTGTTCAAGGAAGGCACTACGGACAGTCTCGGAATCATCAATCTCGGCAAGAACAATTGGAGGACGGTTCATGCCTACCGGAACAGCGACGACTTCACCCAAACAATGTATATAGGATATTTCCATGAAACGGAAAACGAACAGGAACAGACGAGATTCATCACGGATGTCTTTACAGACCGCTCCATCTATCGTCCCGGACAGACGGTCAGGGCTATGGTGCTGGCATACGAGAGAAAGGGCGACAAGTTCAACATGGTGAAGCAAAAGGATTTCAATATTACGCTCCACGATGCCAACGGCAAGGAAGTCGGCACGAAAACCGTGACAAGCAACGACATGGGAACAGCCAATGCCGATTTCGTCATTCCTAAAGGAAGGCTCAACGGAAACTTCTTCATCACGACTGACAACGGTGGCAGATGCGACTTTAAGGTGGAAGAATACAAACGTCCGACATTCGATGTGGAACTGAGCATAGACGGAAACGGCGAGACGCAGGAAGAAGACATAGAATATTCACTCGGAGACAGTCTGAAGTTAAAAGGCTGCGCCATGACATTCTCGGGTGTTGAGGTTCAGAATGCAAAAGTCAAATATACAATAGAATACAGCAACCGTTTCTTCTGGTACAGATTCAACGGAGGCAGACAAATGGAGTCAGAAGGCGAACTGACAACGGACGAGAACGGCCGATTCTTCATTCCGGTATATCTTGACGAGAACAAGCTCGAAAACGAGAATGGTCTGCTCGAATACCACATCACGGCTGAGGTGACAGACATGGGAGGAGAAACGCAGACGGCAGAATACACACTGCCCGTATCCAAAAACGGATTCGGACTGAATGTCAATATTCCTCAGAATATAAACAGAGACTCTATCCCGGAACTGAAAGTGACAGCCACCAATTTGCGCGGCAAGGAAATCGAAGTGAAAGGGAAATGGACATTATACCATATATATAATAAGGAGAGAAGCGGAAATGCGGAAGAAGATGGCGAAAACAGCGTTTACGGATATGCGCAGGTGGCGGAAGGAGATTTCATCAGCGGCAAACCAATTGATGCCGGCCGGATGAAAAATCTCGCTCCCGGCTCATACGCCATAAAGGTATCTGCCACGGACAATCATCAGAACAAGATTGAAGCAGAATCGCAATTTGTGTTATATGACCTCCGCGAAGAACAGATGGAGGTGGTGAACGACTGGTTTTATGCCAACACAACGGTATTCGGTCCCGGAACTTCTGCCGACATTTACTTTATGCCTAAGCAACCCGACACCTATATATATTATTATGTGTTCACCAACAAGGAAGTGGTGGACAAGGGACACAGAATATCCGCAGGCAATATGCAGAAGTTCCACTTCGACTACAAGGAGGAATATGGAGAGGCTTTGACCCTGCAACTGTTCTATGTGAAGGACGGCAGAACGTATTCGCAGAGAAAGGACATCACGCTCAAGGCTCCGGAAAAAGAACTTAGCCTGAAATGGAAAACATTCAGAGACAAGTTGCAGCCGGGACAGAAAGAGGACTGGACTCTGAGCATCCGCAATGCAGAAGGCGGAGTTCCTTGTGCAGAGCTGATGGCTGTGCTGTACGACGGTTCGCTCGAAAAGCTGAACAAGCACAATTGGAATTTCGGAATAGACTTTTCAAGAAAGACACCGACGGTATATATGAACCATATAGACAACAACGGTTTCAATTCGGTTTATGTCAATTTCCCTTGGCCTAATCTGAAAATCAAGTACCGCCATTTCAGTTCGCTTGAAAACGTATCCCTATACAACAATGGTTTCACCAGAAATGTATTCTATACTACAGCCGCCGGCGGAGCTTTGCCTAAAGCAATGAGGGCACAGAAAAGGGCTGTGACAAATTTGGCTATGACCGTGGAAGAAGCTGTGACGGAGGATGCCGCATCGATGGACTTTGAAGAGGAAGCGGCCGTATTGTCCACAGCAGAAGACATGCCGAATCCGGCACAACCGCTACGCTCCAATTTTGCGGAGACAGCATTCTTCTATCCTCATCTCATGACAGACGAAAACGGGGATGTCAACATATCGTTCACTTTGCCGGAGAGTCTGACGGAATGGAAGTTCATCGGACTTGCACATACGGAGGACATGGACTACGGCAAGATTGCAGCAGAAATCACGGCACGCAAGGAATTCATGGTGCAGCCTAACATGCCGAGATTCGTCCGTGTAGGCGACCATGCTTCCATTGCCACGAAAATCATAAACAAGACAGAGAATGAAATATCCGGTACAGTTCTGTTTGAGCTCATCGACCCGGAAACGGAGAAAACGGTCCACAAGGCAAGCAAGAAATTATCTGTGGACAAAAACGGTACGGCATCAGTTGAGTTCGACTTCAATGTAAGCGACAAATATCCGTTGCTTATATGCAGAATCAGTGGCGGAAACAAATCATTCAGCGACGGCGAACAAAATTATCTGCCTGTGCTCACGAACAAGAAATATGTCACGGAGACTGTGCCGTTCTTCATCGACAGCATAGGGACAAAGAGCATCGATTTGTCCGAAATGTTCAACGGAGGAAGTGAAAGTGCCACAGACAAACAAATGACAATCGAATACAGCGACAATCCGGGATGGACTGTCGTGCAGGCTCTGGAATCTATCTCCAATGCAGACAGCCGTGATGCCATTTCGCTATCTGCCGCACTCTATGCCAACTATGCCATAAGAAAGATTGCCGCCGACAACCCTTCTATGTCGGAAAAGATTGAGACATGGAAAAACCACGGGGAACAGGCAAAAAGCAATCTCGAAAAGAACGAAGAATTGAAGTCCATTCTGTTACAGGAATCTCCGTGGCTGGTGACTGCCGAAGACGAGACGGAACAAATGAGGAAGCTTGCCGACTTGTTTGACCGGAACATCATGGACAGCCGCATATCTGCAAGCATGGAAGAACTGACGAAGTTGCAAAACGCTGACGGCTCATGGAGTTGGTTCAACGGCATGGAGGGCAATTATTATGTCACGGCCACAGTCGTAGAACATCTTGCCGAGCTGGAAAAGACAGCCGGAGCAAATCAGACTATACGCGACATGATGATAAAAGGATATAAGTATCTTGACGAAAAGGAACTGGAGAAATATCGCCGCATGAAAAAGGAAAAGCAGAATATCAGGGCTTCTGAAACGACGCTGAGATACCTGTATATATCATCATTGGCGAAGCATGATGTCAGCAATGACGTGAAACAAATGCAGAAAGAGTACATCGAAAAACTCGGACAAAACATCAATGCGCTTACTATATACGGACGTGCCCACATCGCATGTGTGCTGAACGCTCACGGCAAAAAGGAAATCGCCAAAGATTTTGTGAAATCGCTGCGTGAATACACTGTGTACAAGCCGGACATGGGAAGATATTATGATACGGACAGAGCGTATTATTCATGGATGGACTACCGCATCCCGACACATATAGCCGCTATGAAAGCCATGCGGATGATGGGGAAAGACTTTCACGACACACAGGATTATCTGAACAACATGACGCTCTGGCTCATACGTCAGAAGCAGACTCAAAGCTGGGATAATCCTATAAATACTGTGAATGCGGTGAATGAACTGTTGCAGGCTGATAAAGAATTTGCCATTCATGACACTTCGGAAGCCCGCTTCAGACTCAACGGAAAAGAACTCAAAGGAACTGCAAGCAAAAAAGCAAGTGAACCGGAAACGGCATCTGTATTGCCAAACGGATACAAGAAGATTTCCGTGCCGGAAAAGATGCTCGGAAAGAAAAAGAACGAACTGACCATTGCAAAGCAGTCAAAAGGCATATCTTGGGGTGCTGTCTATGGACAATACCTTGAAGACTTTGACAAACTTTCCGACAGTAGCGGTTCTCTCACTGTCAGCAAGAAGATATATAAGGAAGAAAGCATCAACGGGAAAAAGGTATGGAAAGAACTGACCGGAGAACAAGTTCTCTCTGTCGGCGACAAGATTCGCATCCGACACACCATCACGGCTGACCGGGACATGGATTTCGTACAAGTACATTCGCAGTTCGCGGCATGTATGGAACCGCTCAACCCTCTCTCAGGCTACAGAAGGTTGTCGAGCACAAGCTTCAGCGGATGCTATGCAGCCATACATGATGCTTCAGCGGATTTCTTCTTCGATGTGTTCCGCAAAGGAACATTAACCGTAGATTTGGAAATGTTTGTCAGCAGAAAAGGCACATACAGCAACGGAATAGCAACTGTCCAGTGTGCATATTCAGCAGAATTTACAGGACATAGCGGAAGTAGCCGCATTGAAGTCAGATAAAAGACACAAAAAGCACCTTGTGCGCCCGCACAACAAGCGTTTTTCGCATTGTGCGGGCGCACAATCATTGATACAAATCAATAAAAAGATTATTTTTAAAGATTTTCTCATAAAAAACCTTGCTCTACCCGTATAGAGAGCTTACCTTTGCAGTGTCAAAAAGATAAAGGTAGAAAGATTGATAAAGAGGTTCGTGAGAATCAAAAGAAAAAAAAGAAATAGGTATATAAAAAAAGGTAAGAAGATAGAAAAAATCAGGATGAGGCAGTCGTGAAGACTGTATAGAATGGTAAAAGTAGATATGTTTTTTAGGAAAAAGGTATTGGTAAAGGTAGATAAAGATTGTGAAGGAATGGGCAGAAGCCCGCTATAGTAGGTATTAGTGAAACAGCATTCAGTCCTCAATTCATCAAAGGTGGACTTTTCCATACTGATGAACGGACAAAGATGCACAACGGTAGAAAGATTGAAAAAGGAAAGATTGGAGAAGCCTCCTCATAAAAAGGATAACTGACAAGAAGTGATGGGGAGACGAATCCAAAGGTAAAATAAGTATTAATTAAATGGTAAGGAGATTGATTATGGAAACAATGACAATGTTGGTAGCTGCATTTGTAGTAATAGCAGCGGTAGTGAGCAATATTTCTATAATGAAATAACTCACAAAAAGAAATGTCGATGCAAAAAGTAGAGACCTCTTTTCGAGGCTCTACTGAGGAAGAGGGGAGTTTTTCTCTGTCCCATGCAAAGTCATCTTATTGAAGCAAAGAAAAAAAATAAATTATGAGAGAATAAAAACAGAAGACACAAACAGCAAATCAATATAATAGTAGAAGCGGTGTTTCATAACAGAAGCACCGCTTTTTAATTGTTTTTTTTGCAAGGAAATATAAAAGACGTATCTTTGCCTCATTATATAAAAACCAATAATACATGAAATCCAAAGACTTTTTCTTGAGACCCACAGCACTCTTCCTGCTTGCAGCATGGGGATTTGCATTGGGAGCACAAGCGCAAAGGCAAGAAGTACGGCTCAAGGACAACTGGAAATTTTCCCATAGCGACAATGATTCACAGGCAAATGTTGATTTTGACGACAGGCGATGGGTTACAGTCAGTGTACCACACGATTGGGCTATATCAGAACCGTTTGACAAGGAGATTGACAAACAAATAGTGGCTATTGAGCAGAACGGAGAGAAGATTCCGACAGAAAAAACCGGACGCTCCGGCTCATTACCGTGGATTGGCAGCGGATGGTACAGAACGAAATTCAGTGTTCCAAAGGAATATGAGCGGGCAATACTCAACTTCGATGGTGCAATGTCCGAACCTAAAGTATATGTCAACGGCAAGAAAGCAGGTGAATGGAAATACGGATACAACACATTCAATATTGACATTACACCTTATATATATAAGGACGGGCGCGAAAACATATTGGCTGTGCGCCTTGAAAATCTTGACCAAAGCAGCCGCTGGTATCCCGGTGCCGGCATATATCGTCCGGTCACTCTCATTATGACAGGAGAAACTGCCATAGAACAATGGGGGATAAACGTCAAAACGCTATCCATCGACAAGCACTCAAAAAGCGCGATTGTGGAGTTTTGTGCAGATGTAGCGAATCCCGGAGACCACAAGCTCACAGCCAAATTTGAAATAAAGCAGGAAAAGAGCAACCAAACAGTAGCTACGGTAATTGCCCCGGTGGCGGAAGACGGAAAAGCAAAATGCGTGGAAACATTGTCCGGAATAGATTTCTGGTCGCCGGAACAGCCTTGCCTATACACACTGGATGTATCCCTAATAGAAATGGAAGAGAACGGAAGTGAAAAGTCTGTGGTCGATTGTAAAACCATAAAGGCAGGCTTCCGAACAATCGAAGTGACTCCAGAAAAAGGATTTGCCTTGAACGGGGAGAGCCGCAAACTCAAAGGAGTATGTCTGCACCACGATCTCGGAATGCTCGGTGCAGCAATCAACAAGAGCGCACTTGCACACCAGTTGAAACTGCTGAAGTCTATGGGATGCGACGCTATCCGCACAGCACACAACATGCCTTCACAATGGCAGATGCAACTGTGCGACTCTCTCGGCATGATGGTCATGGCTGAGAGTTTCGACGAATGGAAATATGCAAAATGCAAGAACGGATACAACCGCTTCTATACGGAATGGGTTGATTGCGATTTGACCAACCTCGTACTTGCCAACCGCCTGCATCCAAGTATTGTGATGTGGAGCATAGGAAATGAGATACCTGAACAAGGAATGAAAGAGGGCGCACAGATGACCCGCCACATGCAGGATGTCATACACCGTCTTGACCGTACACGTCCTGTCACAGCAGGCATGGATCGTATCGACAATGCTCTGTCAACCGGCTATGCACAGGTAATCGATATTCCCGGAATGAACTACCGCACCCAAAAGTATGAAATGGCATACGAGAAACTGGGACAAGGGTTCGTGCTCGGAAGCGAAACAGCCTCAACCGTCAGTTCACGCGGTGTATATAAATTCCCTGTCACAGACGAGAAGCAGAAGACATACGAGGACGGACAGTGTTCAAGCTATGACCGCACATCATGCTCATGGAGCAATATCCCCGAGGAGGACTGGATTCTGCAAGACGACAAGCCGTGGGTCATTGGTGAATTTGTATGGACCGGCTTCGATTATCTCGGAGAACCAAGCCCTTACGATGAATACTGGCCTTCACGCAGCAGTTACTTCGGCATCTTCGACCTTGCAGGTTTGCCAAAAGACAGATACTACCTTTACAGAAGCCGCTGGAACACCTCAGAAGCAACCATACATCTGCTTCCTCACTGGACATGGAACGGACGAGAAGGAGAAATCACCCCTGTATATTGCTATACAAACTATCCTTCCGCCGAGCTTTTTGTGAACGGAAAGAGTCAAGGACGCATCTCAAAGAACCCGTCACAACTTAACGACCGCTACCGCCTACGCTGGAACAACGTGAAATATGAACCCGGAGAACTGCATGTGGTTGTCTATGACGCACAAGGGAAAGTGGCCGGTGAACAGACAATAAAGACAGCAGGAAAGCCCGACCATATAGAATTGGTAGCAGACCGTGGAACCGAAAGCGGCTCTGCATCATACGCGAACATGCGCCCTACCGACAATCCGGTATTCTTCGCCCTTGACGAACCGTTAAAAGCAGACGGAGAAGATATGGCATTCATCGCTGTACGCATTGTTGACAAAGAAGGCAACCCATGTCCGGAAGCCTCCAATCAACTTTCATTCAGCGTGAACGGAGCAGGCATATTCAAAGGAGTCTGCAACGGCGATGCCACCTCACTCGAAGGATTCACCCACCCTACCACGAAAGCTTTCAACGGCGAACTTGTAGTTGGCATACAAACCAAGAAAATACCGGGAGACATTACAGTCAAGGTGAATGGAAAAGGACTCAAGTCCGCCACAATAAAGTTGAAATCACAAAACTAATCCACAGAACCAAGACATACTTTATTGATAAGTTGAGGAACTGTCAACATAAAAAAGTCCGCAGATATGTGCAAGCAACACCAAGCACAAATCTGCGGACTTTTTTTAGAAGCTGTTTTAATTTTATTTTCAAGTAATTTCGAGAGGTGGTTTCTTTGGACTGAGGAGGGAGCATAGCGGGCTATGTGACCAACGAGACTTGAAGAAAACAGCCCCAAAAACCTCTAAATTATCGAAAGACGGTCTTTCGCCAAGTTTAAATTGCCTGTAAAATAAAAAGCATCTGTGCAGAGAGAAGTTCAAAATTGTGCGGAAAAGATTTTAAAATTGTGCGGAAAGGAATGAAAAACATTGCGCAGAAAACTTTAATCGGCACTGCCGTTTTTATAATCAGCAGTGCAGTTTACATAATCAGCAGTGCCGTTTTTATAATCGGCAGTGCCGATTAAAGTTTTCTGCGCAATGTTTTTAGTTTTTCTCTGCACCTACAATCTATTTTCTGCGCATTGTCCGTATATAATTAGAAGCTGTTTTAAATTTAGAAGCTGTTTTAAAATGATTATAAATTGCTGAATTTAAGTAGATAATGCAA
>JAJPZU010000152.1 GCA_021204165.1 Prevotellaceae bacterium | reverse complement strand
GTCTGTCGAATACGTCTGCCAACACATACAAGTCCCACATGAGGAGTCTGTCGAATACATCTGCTAATATATATAAAAGGAGTCTGCCCCAAAAATGTTCACAAAAAAATCAAAACACATCCTTAACAAACAACAATCAGATTATGAGAAGACTATTAACCTTCATGCTTTTAGCTGTAGCAGTAGCGGCAGGAGCATTTGTACGCGACATAAAGAATCCGCGTCTCGGTGCATCGACAACAAGGGGTCTCGACTTCGTGCGTATCGAAATGTCGGACACAGCCACTGTGCTTCATTCCGTGGTACACTTCCGTCCGCACTGGTGGATAAAGATTTCCCCGAATGCCTTCATCGAAGCCAACGGCAAAAAGTACCCCATAAAAAGAGCTGACGGCATTAAGCTCGGCGAAGAGTTTTATATGCCGGACTCCGGAGTGACGGAGTTTACGCTCACATTCGGCGGTATCCCGGAAGACACGAAATCAATAAACTTCAAAGAGGATGAGAACTCGGGCTGGAAGATATGGGACATCGACCTCACAGGCAGCAAGAACATGCGATTTCCTGCCAAGCTGCTCAAAAAGACGGTCAACGACAAGAAGTTCGTGATACCGGACCCTGTGTTCGAGTGCGACACCACAACCGTCAATGTCCATCTTCTCGGCTACCATCCTGAAATGGGCGACGAACTCCGATATTTCGTCAACTCTTTCATCGGACAGAAAAACAGTGATACCGACCTTGCTCCGGCAAAGATTGACGAGAACGGCAATGCCGTGATACGCTTGTTCCAAGCCGGGACATGCGAGATTGTGATTACAAATGTAGGGGAGTGCAGCGTTTCATGGAGCGCCACACTGAAACCGGGAGAGACCATCGACTTAAATGGAGATATGGCATTGACCGGCTATTTGTCCATGAGAAGGCGCGACGGATACAAGAACAATGATATATGGTCATGGCACAACGGACACTATGCCGCCTACAACATGATATATAGTTCGATATATGCGAAAGAGAAGTATTATGGTTTCGAACTACATTCAGGTGAGTTCGGCGACTACCACATGGACGGCGACCAATATATTGACTACATTATCGGTGAATACAACAGATTGGTCAAGAGCATAAATGAAGACAAGGAGATGACAAAGGCTGAGCGCGAGGTGGCTATCAACAAACTCAACAAGCAACTTGTCATGGCAGCGCAGGACGGTCGGCAATACTTGATGTTCAACTACTGGAACAGGCATGACAACTATGGCACTCCGATTCCGGACGACTCCATACGTGCCGTAATCACTCCGGAGCATCTGCGCAAGGTGGCAGCCATCATCGACATTGACAGTCCTAAATTGCTGACCAACAAAGAGCCTTACGATTTGCCTTCACCAATATGGAGCGAAGCCGGTATCTCCGGTGTGCTGTGGAAAGAACTTAACGACTATGTCGAGAAATACGGGGCGGCTGAATCGGGAAAAGCTACGGATGCAGATATTGAGGAACTGCGCAAGCTGAGCAAGCCGTTCTATGCAGATGCAGTGGAAAGGGTGCAGCGCGATGCTGTCAGGAAACTTTCGTCGCTAAAAACAGCCGGACGCATCCCGACTCCGGACGTGGCTGCCAACGAAGTGTTTGATGCCATCATGGAAAAATACAAAGGCAAGGTTGTAGTCGTTGACCTTTGGAACACATGGTGCGGACCGTGCCGCGCTTCAATAAAGATGCACGAGCCGGAGAAATCGACCACATTCGCGTCTGAAGACATTGTATGGGTGTATATCGCTGACGAGTCGTCGCCTGCATTGAACTATTACAAGATGATCAATGACATCAAAGGCGAGCACTACCTGTTGACAAGGGAGCAGATTGGAGTCGTGAGAAAGCGATTTGAAGTAGATGGCATACCTTATTATATAATGGTTGACCGCGAAGGCAATGCCACCGGCAGACCGGACATGCGCGATCCGAATGTCTATAAAACGACGATTCTCGACGCTCTCAAAGCCGGCAAATAAGCCATAGGCAAAGGAATAAGCAGCTGTTGCCGGAAAAAAATGAAAAAAAATAGCATTAACGTGTAACTTTTAAATTGTTTGTCCGTCTGTCATTATAGAGAGATGAAAGAGATAAGCTTCAGATATGATGTATTGCCGTTGAAGAACAGGCTCTTCAGGCTGGCTTTCCGCATCACTCTCAACAGAGAAGAAGCGGAGGACATCGTACAGGACACCCTCTTGCGAATATGGGACAAGCGCGCCGAATGGAAAGAGCTTAACAGCATGGAAGCATTCGGACTGACCATTTGCAGAAATCTGTCTCTCGACAGAATGGAAAAGAAGGAGAAACGGAATGTCTCGCTTGATGAAAGTCTGCACGACTGCATCGACTTCTCTTCCGCCCCTGACGAAAGCATGGCGCACCGTGAAAGTGAGAGCATAGTGGGCAGACTCATCGACAGACTTCCCGAAAAACAACGCTCCGTGGTGCAGCTGAGAGACATCGAGGGCAAAACATATAAAGAAATAGCTGATGTGCTCGGACTGACAGAAACAGACGTGAAAGTCAATCTCCACAGGGCAAGAAAGCTGATTAAGGAACAATTCAATAGACTTGACAAATATGGACTATAAGTACATCGAACAACTTTTGGAACGCTATTGGGACTGCCGGACAAGTCTTGAAGAAGAACAGATTCTGCGTTCTTTCTTCAGCCAGAAGGATGTGCCGTCATGTCTGCAACAGTATCGCGATGTGTTCATATATCAGAACACCGCCCATGAAGAGCAGCTGGGAGAGGACTTCGACCGCCGTATGCTCGACATGGTTGAAAAGCAGCCGGTGGTAAAAGCACGCACCATCAGTCTCAGCAACCGCCTTGCCCCGTTCCTGAAAGCTGCGGCAACAGTAGCGATTGTGGTTGCCATAGGCAATGCCGCCGAACACTCCATGAGGAGAGAGAGCTGTGGCAATGCGGAAAGCACAGTGCCGCTGACCGATACGTATGTCAAAGCTGAAGATATTCCTTTTGCGCCGGGCACTTCCGCCTTCAAGGTAAAAGACAACAGCCAAGCGGAAATAAAGACAAATATCGACACGCTGTTCGTGCTGCCGAATGTGAAGGAAGCGGAAGAATAGTTGCCATGTGCGCAGAACTTGCGACATCATCATGCGAAACTTTTACTTTTATACCAAATATGCTTTATTAAAACTAAAAACATGAAGCTGTGAAGTTTCAATTCTCTCAAAATTTATTTAATGCAAAAACCGAAAACAGTCTCGCCCATTTCCGGCGGGACTTTTTCTTTGTTTTTTCTTTGCACAATTTTTTCCTGATTATACTTGTTCTTTTATTTGGTACACAATCTTAAAAGGAGTATATTTGTCCACAACAACAAAGATAAACCAATCATAACTAATCACATACCTTAATTCACCAACAATGACTAAATTTTACCCGAATCGAAAACGCACATGGCGGACAGCCATGCTGTTGATCGGAATGGTGTCGCCATTTGCAGGAGTCGTCAAAGCAGAAGCCGCATCCGGCACAAAGACGGTCTATACCTTCAATGTGACGAAACCGGCGGAGCAGACGGACACCATTCTGTGTGACTTGAATTACAAAATGATAGGGCATCTTTTCAGCTTGGCTACAAAAGATGAAATAAAAACCGCCCTGCAAAACGGAATCATCAAGTTCTATGCAGTGCAGAGCACAGGAAGCTATTACAAGACTTCTACGGCCGCTCCTTATGGGCACTGGTTCTCCGCCACCGGCAATGCCGTGACACATACCAACAAGAATGCTGTGGTGATGGGACAGTTCCGCACAGACAAATATGCTGTTGCACACATCCCAACCAAAGCAACCGTAGGAAAGACATATACCTTCCGTCAGGCTCTTGTGTGCGAAGAGAGAGATACCATAGAATATGTGTTCAACATCAAAATCGGGCACACGGAGGAGATTACTCATGACCAGCCAACGGCAGAAGAGACTTTCATCCACCGCAAAGACTACACCGAGGACTGGATTGTCGCTCCGGTTGTAGGGAAGAACGATGAAGAGTTGCAAAACCGGAACTATATTCAGGTGAGAAAGGGAGACAACATCACTCTCGGTGTGCGCACAAAGGAAGAAGGCGAATCGGTAAAGTTCCTCATAAAATCGCCGGCAGGGAAGACGCTGCGTACATGGAATGCAAAAGATTTCGTTCTTGAGAATGCAGCTCCGGAGCACAACGGTGCCTACACCGTACAATGCCGCCGTACAGACGCTGCCGGGAAAGTAACTGTCAAGTCCTACTATTACTTTGTCGATGTGCAGACAGAAGAGCCGGGCACTCCTTACAACTGGAAAGAGCACACTCCTTATTGGAGCTATGACTTCCGCGACGAATATCCCGACGGATTCCCGGCTCCAACCAAGGTGCTGAACGCTTACGGCGACCGTCTTGCCGGCTATAAGGCTGACGGATGGTGGTGCTTCCAGTGGGGAAAGAACAAGCATGATTTCATCACAGACGAGTGCATACAGAACATGCTCGACAAATTCAACACGGACTTCGCCTACATCCGCGACGAAATGGGATGGCCGCCTGACATGCGTGCCCGCAAAGGCTATTACAGCACAATCGTGCTCCACGGCTCTGCACTTCATAATGATGCTCCGCAGGAAGAACTCGGCGGCTGGCAGTCCGCTGCATGGTACGAAGACCGCAACTGGCCTATGGTGCTCGCAAGCTACTATCCGGTTTACAGCTTCGATGAAAAATGCACTTATTCTGATGCCGCAGCGCAAAGAGAGGCCATGATTCACGAAGGCATACATTCGATACTGGCAGACATGGAAGGCGGCTGCAAACAAGCATCATGGTTCCACGAATGCGGAAACACTTGGCTACAGGCTGCCATGACCGCAAGGCGTTCAGGTGAATACGGCACTCCGGGATTCCTCGATGCTTGTCCGTTCATCGCACCTTTCATGCCGATAGAATGCTATTCGGGCTGGCTTCAGGACGGTTCTTTCGGAGGACCGGCGGCAGAGGCAGTCAACATGTTTGAAGGAAATACTCAGATATGCACATGGCGAAATCTACTGGGAGGTACTCAATATAGCAACGGATTCCCGACATTCCTCGGCGAGGCTGTGGGACAAGGTTCTGTTCCTTGGATATGGAGATACTGCAAGAGTCGTGTGCTCGAAGGCATTGCAGACACAATTGGCGAGGAAGCAATCAGAAGCCTCATCCTGCAATACCGTGCCAAGCAGGCTACTTTCGACATTGGAGGATGGAGAAAAGGGTTTAGACAAGTGACAAATAATGTACTTGGTACTATTGTTAAAGAAGAAAACACACCATATTGGATAAAATGTAAGCCACACACTCTATCACCATACGCAAGCATGTTCCGCATTTCAGCAGACGGATGGTATGCCCCGGACACGCTTACCGCACCGGGATGGAGTGGCTCAAACATTATTCCTATACATGTGACAGGAAACACTTGCAACGTAGAGTTTCTTCCGCAAGGTCCGGGAATGCGTGCACAATTATGCTATGCTACTCCTGATGGCAAGTTCTATTACAGCCAGCCGGTACATTGCGGAACAATGACCCTCGACACCAAGGACAAACCGGCAAACGGAGTCATTTTCTGCGTGGTGGCAAATACAGACTACATTTATGTGAATGACGAGACTCGCAAGAAGCACCATGACTATCGCATACGACTTGGAGAAAACTGTATTGAAGTCGCTTCCAGAAACTGCCGTTGGTACTTTAACGAACAGACGATTGTAGATAACGAATACAATGAGTTCAAAGAATATGCCACAGGTATAAAGAGCGTCACAAGCGACAAGTCAGACCGCAATTCCTTCGACGGTGTACGTCTCATGTCGGGAGTCCTCCGCAGCGGCGACCGTTTGCAGATTGACCTCAACGGCCACAACGCATCCGGCATCACTGTTCGCATACTCGGTATGTCAGGATTACTGGTTGAAGCCGGCAGACTCGGTGCTGACGGTTCATACACTCTGCCTGCGGACATGCCGCGCGGAATGTATTTCATCACCTTCACATACGGAGAAAAGCGCGACGTCTATAAAGTGTTTGTAAGATAAGACTACTTATAATATATGTATAAGTAAGGTAAATAAAGCAGTCGGGGCGGACAACTGAAACATGAAGCTGTCCGCCCCGACTGCTTTTTGTCGATATATCTGATTGTTCAAATAGGTGTCTTGATGTGTTTAAGAAGCTGCTTGAATTATTTTCAAGAGCTTTTTTAATAGAACAACGTGAAGCCGGCAGACAAAGCGTTGAAGCTTGGAGCAAACTCCGATTTGAGAACATTGCACGGATTATATTTCACATAGACACCGATGCTGCGCAAGTGTAGTGCCGCAAACAAATCGACAGTTGTACGGTTTTGGAATGCACGCTTGTCGAAATCCTTGCATTTATGTCCGTCAAGACGATACCTTGTCTTCAAACTGCTGTAAGTGTTGAAGTTGATTACAGGACCGAAAGTAAAAGTGAGTTTATCCGAAATATCATAATCTACCGTAAGCGGTACAATCCAGCTGAACACCTTCAAGCGCGAGAACTGCACCTCTGCATTTTCAGGATATTCACCTAACGTAACAGCTTGCGCCTCTTTTATAAACCGCGTCTTGCCCGTCATACGGAAATTGCGCCAGTTGACACCGACACCGATACGATAGGCCAGTCTGCTATCTGCCGGAGAATACTCCCATCCAAGTATGTAGGGCCACATAACTTCAAAAGACTCACCCATATCCACACTCATGCCCTCCGGAGCATTGACAGCAGTGCTCCATCCGATGCACACTCCCGACCCAAACTTCAGATTAGAGCCTTCTCTGTTGAATTTTGACAGAAAAGGGAAAGCGCACCTCCATTCTTTGGTGTGTTCGGAAGTAATCATAGGTTCTCCTTCTATCAGCGGAACTTCCTTATGATATACATATTCGTGATTTTCTTCTTTCCCGTTGACCGAAACTTGCAGTCTGTCTTCACTGGTAATGAACACGACACTATCCGGCCGCACAATGGTAAGCGTGTCACTGATGCTTTTTGCTGAAGCATTTACGGCAAACGTCAGAATGAACGCGGTAAATAATGTTTTCATATTGATGTTGTTTAATTTGTGAGTATTATATAAGCAGATTTGTCATTTCTTGAACATCTTTTTCAGCTCTTCCACAGAGGCATCTCCCTCCATATAAATAAGAGTCGCACTATTTTCTCCGCCCTTCTTCAACGATGAGTTCTTGAAAAAGAGGTAACGGCGACATCCGTTGGCAGGAGGAAGACTATAGAAGGCATAATAGAGCCGACTGCCAATAGTGGCCACCTCCTTGTCGCCGGCATCCTTGCCGTCGGCAAGCACAAGCTGCTCCATTGTACGGAACAGCCCTTCATCGTTCTTCACGATAAGACTGTGATAAAGCGAAAGATTGTAAGCGTCAAGCCTATGCCCCTTGACAATCACTTCATCTACATTCTCGTATTTACGATAATGTCCGCTCAACAACCGCTCAATGTTCAGCCCGGTCTGGGCATCAGCTGTAGCTGATACGACTATGGCTATTAAAATAAATATGACTCGTCTCATAGGTATATGTTTTTATCAAATAGAAAAAACCGTGTTATTTGTTCATTCCGCTTCTTCCATCGTGGCGAACATGCCGGACAACTGCTGCTCTATTGTCGGTACATCTTTGTCCGACTGCACGTTAAGCCATGAATCCCGCATTTCAAGCATCACTTTATCTACATTCGTTATCTTCTCACCGGAAATATATGCGACACAAATCTCGTCCGGCTCAGCCACACGGATAGGAACGAACACAAGCATGAACAGTACACATGCAGCGGCCGCAGCATACACAGCAACAGTTCTGCCGAAGAAGCGTCTGTGAGCGGACGCATCCTTACGATTCATCCGTCTGCCGACAGCCACGAACCCCATCACGGCACGCAGTTCGTCGAACTCGCTGTCCCGCCCTGCCTCAGAGAGAAGAAAAGACTTCAGCATCCCCTCCTCTTCGTCCGTTGTCTCCGCCTCAAAATAGCGTTCAGACAGATGCAGCCAATAATCCTTCTCATTCGTCCTACTTTCCATATCCGTTTTGTTTTCTGTAACACATTCTGATTTCTTTTCTTGCTCTCGACAACTGCATCCTGACAGCCGGCTGTTGCATACCGAGTTTCTCTGCTATCACACCGAAACTCAGCCCTTCATATTCCTTCATGTGGAAAATCTGCTTCTGGAGCGGTGTGAGTCTGCTTTCTACAATCTGTTCCACCATCCGGAACATTTCTTCCCGTTCCGACAGCCCATCCGGTTCACCGGGAGGAACAGGCAGATCATATTCTCCCAGTTCAACTTCCTCAACCCGCTTTCTGTGGCGAAGAGTATCGACACACAGGTTGCGAACTGTTGTCGCAGCCACTGCCTCGGCTTCCTTGGAAGTCCGCAGGCCGTCCGCACGAGTCCACAGCTTGCAAAAAGCCTCTTGCAGCGCATCGTCTGCCTCATCGCCATTGGGAAAGAACCCTCTGACAATCCGCATCAGCTTGTTTCGGCTTTCTGTGAAGGTTTTAACGAGAATATCTTCGCTCACTTTGTTTCTTTTCTGTTTCTATAAATAAAAAACGGAGTATGCCCCATTTTGTAACAAATATAATTCAGATTTTTTATTAAATTTGAATTTTGGTGAGAGAGCAGAAAAGAAATTACAAATTATTTCCTTACTTTTGCGGTATGAATGTTTTTCAGAGACATCACGCTAAGAAACAGAAGCAAAAACCTAATAACTAAACAAAAAAAATAAGAGTTATGACAAATCCATTTTCACTCGAAGGTAAGATTGCACTTATCACAGGTGCTTCTTACGGAATCGGCTTCAACATTGCCAAGGCATTCCACGCAGCCGGTGCAACCATCGTGTTCAATGACATCAAGCAGGAGCTTGTTGACAAAGGTATCGCTTCCTACAAGGAAGAAGGCATAGAAGCTCACGGTTATGTTTGTGATGTGACCAACGAAGCTCAGGTACAGGAAATGGTGGGCAAAATAGAGAAAGAAGTGGGCGAGATAGACATCCTCGTCAACAACGCAGGCATCATCAAGCGCATCCCTATGCACGAGATGAAGCGCGAAGAGTTCCAGCAGGTTATCGACATCGACCTCGTAGGCCCGTTCATCGTGAGCAAGGCCGTGCTCCCTTCAATGATGCGCCGCCGCCACGGAAAGATTATCAACATCTGCTCTATGATGTCTGAACTTGGACGCGAAACAGTGTCTGCATACGCTGCTGCAAAAGGCGGTTTGAAGATGCTCACTCGCAACATCTGCTCTGAATACGGAGAATACAACATCCAGTGTAACGGTATCGGCCCGGGCTATATCGCTACTCCTCAGACAGCTCCTCTGCGTGAGACTCAGCCGGACGGAAGCCGCCATCCATTCGATTCGTTCATTTGTGCAAAGACTCCGGCAGGTCGCTGGCTCGATCCTTCAGAACTTGGAGGTCCGGCAGTGTTCCTCGCTTCTTCTGCTTCAGACGCAGTGAACGGACATGTGCTTTATGTAGATGGTGGTATCCTTGCTTACATCGGCAAGCAGCCTAAATAAGAAAAGTTTCTGAACCCTACAGTGTTCAGATAGTCAGAGATAATCCCCATTCACTTAGCTTCTGCTATGTGAATGGGGATTTTTGGTTAAGCGGGTTCGCTCAGCCGGTTCTAAATGGAAGCATTCACCCAAGAAGAGTCTCCATTGAGTATAACAAAATGATATTTGCTTGCAGAATATTAAATTAAGAAACAGCTTTAATAGTTCTGCGGTTGTTTTTTTCGATAGAATCCTCCGTGCTGCCGTTAAATGTAATGATGTTGAATGCACATGCTGAAACAGTCGAATACATCCATAAGTAGCCCCATAACAAAATTTTTTATATACAATTTTTAAGAATTATATTTTCTGACAAAATGAAAGAGTATAGGC
>JAJPZU010000261.1 GCA_021204165.1 Prevotellaceae bacterium | reverse complement strand
TGACGCGTGCCAGAGGGCTTGGAATTTTAACATTTGACAAAATCAAAAAGATAGTTACTTGTGCGTATTTTGAGCAAAATGTATTCTGTTTGTTGAAAACAGTGTTTCTTTTGTCAAAAACGGAAGAGACGTTTTTTTTCGTATTCAAATTTTTTGTTATGGGGCTTCTGACGCAGCTTTCAATCTGTGTGGTATAATAGTGCAGAATGCACATCGGAAATAGGTTCGGATTTAGCTTCTGCAAGCCGTTCCCAAAAGCCTGATTTGACAAAAAAATAAAAATGCAACAACATTTCAGACTGATTTTCAGACTTAATGGCAGGAAAATCGTAACTTTGCAAAGATTTTGATGTTTTAATATAAAAATAACGATGAACGTAATTACGAAAAAGGTTTCATTGCCTGATGGAAGAGAAATCAGCATTGAAACAGGAAAATTGGCAAAACAAGCCGATGGAGCCGTTATGCTCACAATGGGTAAAACTATGCTCTTGGCCACTGTTTGTGCCGCTAAAGATGCAGTGCCGGGAACAGATTTCATGCCTCTTCAGGTTGAATATCGCGAGAAATATGCTGCTGCCGGACGTTTTCCCGGAGGGTTCACAAAGCGTGAGGGAAAGGCTTCTGACGAAGAGATTCTCACTTGCCGACTTGTTGACCGCGCGCTCCGTCCGCTGTTCCCTTCCAATTATCATGCAGAGGTTTATGTAAATGTGATTTTGTTCTCTGCCGACGGGGTGGATATGCCTGACGCACTTGCCGGATTTGCTGCTTCTGCTGCACTTGCAGCATCAGATATACCTTTTGAAGGTCCTATCTCAGAAGTTCGAGTAGCACGTATAAATGGTGAATTTGTCATCAACCCGACTTTTGAACAGCTCAAAGAGGCTGACATGGATCTTATGGTGGGTGCTACAGAAGAGAACATCATGATGGTCGAGGGAGAAATGAAGGAAGTCTCTGAACATGACTTGCTTGAGGCTCTCAAGGCTGCTCACGATGCAATCAAGCCGCAGTGTCGCATACAGAAAGAACTGATGAAGGAACTTGGCACTGATGTGAAGCGTGAATATTGCCATGAAGTGAATGATGAGGAACTTCGTGAGGATATTTCAAAAGTTTGCTTCTCAAAGTGCTATGACATAACTAAGCAGGGCTTGGACAAGCAGGCTCGCAATGATGCTTTTGAGGCTGTTCGCGAAGAATATAAGGAAGCATACGTGGCAGCTCATGCAGACCTTAGCGAGGAAGAACTTGAAGAGAAGAACGCTCTTATCGACAGATACTACCATGACGTGGAGCGTGACGCTATGCGCCGTTGTGTGCTCGACGAGGGTGTGCGTCTCGACGGAAGAAAGACCACAGAGATTCGTCCTATATGGTGCGAAGTTTCTCCGCTGCCGGGACCTCACGGTTCTGCCATCTTCACTCGTGGAGAGACACAGGCTCTTACGTCATGTACTCTCGGTACCAAGCTCGATGAGAAACTTGTTGACGGAGCACTTGAACGTTATTATCAGCGTTTCCTTCTCCACTACAACTTCCCTCCGTTCTCTACGGGTGAAGCTAAAGCACAGCGTGGCGTAGGACGTCGTGAGATTGGTCACGGTCATCTTGCATGGCGCGGTATCAAGGGACAGATTCCTGAAGATTATCCTTATACGGTACGTGTCGTAAGCGACGTTTTGGAATCTAACGGTTCTTCTTCAATGGCTACTACTTGTGCCGGAACACTTGCACTTATGGATGCCGGTGTACCTATCAAGAACCCTGTTGCCGGTATCGCTATGGGACTCATCAAGAATCCGGGCGAAGACAAGTATGCGGTTCTTTCCGATATTCTCGGCGATGAAGACCATCTTGGTGATATGGACTTCAAGACAACCGGTACAAAGAACGGACTTACTGCCACTCAGATGGACATCAAGTGCGACGGACTTTCATACGAAATTCTGGAGCGCGCCCTTATGCAGGCAAAGGCAGGACGTGAGCACATCATGGGAGAAATGATGAAGACTATCTCCGAGCCGCGTCCGGAGCTTAAACCGCATGTTCCTCGTATCGAGCAGATTATCATTCCGAAAGAGTTTATCGGTGCTGTGATAGGCCCGGGCGGAAAGATTATACAGCAGATGCAGGAAGACACACAGACTACAATCACAATTGACGAGGTTGACGGAGTTGGAAAAGTACAGATTTCTGCTCCTAACAGCGATGCCATTGCTGCTGCTATGGCCAAGATAAAGGCTATCGTGGCTATACCGGAAATTGGTGAGGTATATCATGGAACCGTGCGCAGCGTGATGCCGTATGGATGCTTCGTAGAGTTCCTTCCGGGCAAGGACGGTCTTCTTCATATCTCGGAAATCGACTGGAAGCGTTTGGAGACTGTGGAAGAAGCGGGCATTAAGGAGGGCGACGAAATTGATGTCAAGCTTATGGAGATAGATCCTAAGACAGGCAAGTTCAAGCTTTCTCATCGCGTGTTGATTGACAAGCCGGAAGGATATGTGGAGCGTCAGCCACGTCAGCGCGGTGAGCGTCGTCAGAACAATAACAACGGTGGACACGAGCGTCGTCAGCGTCCGGAACGTCGTGAGCCTCGTCATGACAATGGCAAGGAAAACGGTGAGACAAATGCTGCAAACGGAGAGGTTCGCAGTGCGCTTGATGATTTGATGTAAACATGGAGGTGTAATGCTTCTTTAGAGGCTGTCGTCTTTATTTAAATAGGTGACCGGGATTTGCTGCGGCAAGTTCCGGCCATTTCTGTTTTGGATGGTGAGGGGGGGGGAAAGTAATTTTGCTTAAATATTATAAAACCACGGCCGGTAATTTGGCTTTCAGAAATATTTGTTCTTTATTTGTATGTTTGTTTGTCTGAAATCTTTATTAAGAATGCCTTTTTATGAAGTGTGGATAAGCAAAAGTGGTTGTTTTACTTTTTAAATATTATGAATTTATGAAAAAACATTACATTAAAGCGTGTGTGGTATGTGCAGCTTTGCTCGCATCGTTACATGCAGGTGCTGTGGAGCGTCCGAAGCTCAAAACGCAGGCTCCGGCCAATGGAGAGAAGTATATCCTGTTTAACTATGCGCGTCCTGACGGATACATGTCTCGCACGGACTGGGACGGAGCATACTATTTCCTTGGTCCTGACAACTCCAACTATGCTTCGCACGAGTTTACTGCTATCCAGAACGAAGATGGCACATGGTCTTTTGCACTCATTGAGGGGGCGAAAGAGGAAGGTGCAGAGCCAACTCTGACGTATGTGGCTATTCCGGGAGGAACTGACAACTTGAATGCCAATTCCTCAGAAGTGGCTCTATGGACTATAGAGGAAGGCGATTATGACGGTTATTATAAGTTGAAAGCCGGTGAGGGCAACAACTATAATTGTGTGGATTTGTATCTTCATCTCAATGCCGGCGGACAATATTTTGTAGTTTCTGAGCCGGTGGATGGAGGCGGATGGTATCCTGATTTTTATGGAGGACCTTTGCTTGACGAAGAAGGCTCAGAAGTGTATGATGAGACCGGCACTTATGTTGTCATGGCTGACAAGACATCTTTGAACTGGGCTTTTGTGAAAGCTGATGACGTTGCGGGTTATGTGATTTATGCAGCTGCTTATGCTTCCATTCAGAATGTAGAGAACAATTATCTGACGAAAGAAGGATATGAGGATGGATTTAAGGGTGCTGTTGACAATGTGGCTGCAATCTATGCTTCCGAGAATTTGGATGAAGAAGGGCTTGCTGCCATAAATAGCCTGCTTAATGCAAAAATCTCACTTTGTGAAGAGATAGAGAAGGCAAAGTCGATTAATACAACAGGTAATGAGACATTGGCAAGCGCTATCTCTGCGGCTCAGGGTGTGTTCAATTCTTCTGTAAATGCAGACGAACTTGGCAGTGCTCTTGAAAATATTGCAGAGGCAGAAAAGAACTATCTTGTTGGAACCGGCGACCTTACAAGCTTTGGTAAGAACATGAGCTTTGAAGACTTGTCTGCACAGAATGGAAACACGACTGACGTAATCGCCAATGCTCCTGCCGGATGGAATCTTTATATAAAAGGTAATCTTTGCAGTACTGAAGATGAAATAAAGGCTAACGGACTTACTGCATGGTGTGGTGTGAATGCGGACTGCGACGGTGACGGAAAGGATGGAAACTATGGATTTGGTATTTGGAACTCATCTATACCTGAAGTAGAACTTTCACAGACTATTACCGGACTTGAGAACGGTACTTACATTGTATCGGCAGGTATGATGGTTGGTGCAAACGACGACGGTTCTCGTCGGACCACTCAGCGTATCTTCGGAAACCTGAACTCTACATATTTCGCATCAGAGAGCGATTATGATTTGAGCAGACTGGACAACAGTGAAGCATACAGTTTTGCTAATCTCGTAGAGCCTGTAACAGACCGGGAACTTCAGCCACTGTCAGTTCGTGCGTATGTGTATGACGGTACTTTGACATTTGGTTTCCGTACAAACGGCGATATTGCTGCTGCTTTGCGTACTACGGCCAACAATGCCGGTGGTGACGGTTGGTTCAAACTTGACAATTTCCATATCACAAGCAAGGGGTATATCGGTGAGGATGCTGCGGCTGTTGCTAACCATTATATGGGATTGTGCAGAGAGTATGACGATTATAACTATCAGATGCAGGCAACTGTCAAAGACGCTCTCCATGAGAAACTTTCTACTTATGGCACAATTGATGCTAATACTCCTGTAGATGAAATCAATGCGGCAATCTTCGCTCTCAAAGACGAACTTGCTGTGGTGTCTTCTTCTGTAAAGGCTTATCAGAAGCTCAGGGACGCTCTGGATGTACATGTTGCCAACCTTGCAGAATATGACCATTATGCCGGAGCAGACGAATATAGCGATGTCATCATGTTTGTTGAGACTGACTGGGAAGATTGCGTATATGATGAGAAAGGCGTTGAAGATGCTATCGCACGTCTTGATAAGGCATTTGAAGAATGCAAGTTGTCAGGTGTGGCTGTCGGTGTTTTCGTTACAGACTTGATTTCTAACCCGAGCTTTGAGGATTTGTCCGCACAAAACGGTTCTCCTACAAGCGGAACAACCAATACTCCTAAGGGATGGACTCTTTATGTAGATGGTGAAGAGAGTACTGACAACAGTAAATACGGATGGGGATGGTGTGGCATCAACTCCGGTGATGCTATCAGTGTAGAACTTGAAGACGGAACGGTGGTTGACCGTCAGCCTACAGACGGAAATAACCTTTGGGGTATCTGGGGAAGCAACATGCGCGAAGTGGAACTCTCGCAGACTCTTACCGGTATTCCTGCCGGAACATACGTCCTTACTGCTGATGTGATGGTTCAGAACAACTGGGCCGGCGATAACATCACTACACAGCGTATCTTCGCCAACGACTACATACAGATGTTCTCTTATGAAGAGCTTTACGAACTGAATTTGCCTGAGGATGCCAAGGATGCGGCATACAGGGATGAAGTGAATCCGGATGCGGATTTGAAGCATCTCACTTATGCCGGTTATACTTGTGAGTCAGGAGACCGCACTACTGACTTGCTGCATCCGATGACAGTCAAGTTCGGTGTCGGAGAAGACGGTATTGCAAAAATTGGTTTCCGTACAAGCGGTGTGAATCCTGACGGTCTTACTTTTGAAGAAGGAGGAAGAGACGGACAGGGATGGTTCAAGATTGACAACTTCACATTGTTCTACGAATCGGAAGAAGTTCCTACTGCGATAGGTTCTGTAGAGTCCTCTTCTTCTTTGACTACAATCGTTGCGCGCCAGTATTTCACTGTGGATGGAGTGCAGTTGGCACAGCCTCAGAAAGGTATAAACATTGTGAAGAATATCATGAGCGACGGAACTGTTAAGGTTTCAAAGGCTTTGGTAAAATAACGGTAGTTGTAAGACCGGCTCTGACTTTTCAGTAAGGTCTTGTTGACAATAATTGTCAGAATAAAATCGGAATCGTACCCATATTTTTATGGCTTGGTACGGTTCCGATTTCTTTTTTGTAATATTTATATGTGATAAGGTTACATTATATCAATAAAATCCATAACTTTGCAACGATGTAAAGATACAAAGGGGTGTCTGCTGTCTCTGAGTATGAATACTTTTATGGCAACAGACTGAGATTATACCCTCGAACCTGATGCAGTTTATCCTGCCGTAGGAATTGGCTTTATTCGTCATTATGCGTATTTCCTTATTTTCCCTCGTATTCGGGGCTTCTTTGTACTTTTCATGAACTTAAAAAGTGATATTATGAATGTAAAAGTAAATGGTAAAGAAGTAAGCGTACAGGGAACAACACTTGCAGATTTGATTGTTCAGCTGGCACTGCCGCAGAATGGTGTGGCCGTGGCCGTAGATAACAAAATGATTCCTCGCACACAGTGGAGTGATTATACTCTTCGTGAAGGATTGCAGATTGTGGTAATAAAAGCAGCCTGCGGAGGCTGATTCCATCTGTTCATCAAATACAGATTAGTGAGGTTCCTTTAATCTTTAATTTAAAATTCTTAATTAATCATGCAGACACTTGAAATAGCGGGTCGTAAATTTACTTCCCGTCTTTTTATGGGAACAGGCAAGTTCTCTTCCAATGAAATAATGAAACGTGCCATTGAGGCTTCCGGTACACAGATGGTTACAGTAGCTATGAAGCGTATAGAACTTGATGATGAACAGGATGATATGCTCGGGCATATTATGTCTCCGGACATTTGTTTGCTGCCCAATACGTCGGGAGTTCGTGATGCAGACGAAGCGGTGTTCGCTGCGCAGATGTCGCGTGAGGCATTCGGCACCAACTGGTTGAAACTTGAGATACATCCTGACCCTCGTTATCTTCTTCCGGATTCGACGGAAACATTGAAAGCAACGGAACAGCTTGTCAAATTAGGTTTTAATGTACTTCCTTATTGTCAGGCAGACCCTACTCTCTGTAAACGTCTGGAAGAAGCCGGAGCAGCGGCAGTGATGCCTCTCGGTGCTCCTATTGGCTCAAACAAAGGGCTGCGGACACGCGATTTCCTTCAGATAATCATAGAGCAATCCGGAGTTCCGGTTGTCGTGGATGCCGGAATCGGTGCTCCGAGTCATGCTGCTGAGGCTATGGAGATGGGGGCGTCTGCTTGTCTTGTCAATACGGCTATTGCGGTTGCCGGCGACCCTGTTGCGATGGCTGTTGCCTTCAAGCAGGCTGTGGAGGCAGGACGCATGGCATACGAAGCCGGACTTGGTGCTGTGAGTGACGGAATGCTTGCTGAGGCAAGTTCGCCGCTGACGTCTTTTCTTTTGAATTAAAATTCTTAAACATTGGACATTTTGTTATGTTTTCTGACGAATTATCAAAAATATCATGGGAGGAGACGACGGAGCGCATCAATGCTATGACAGATGCAGATGTGCGTCGTGCACTCTCAAAAGAGCGTTGCAGCGTGGATGACTTCATGGCTCTCGTTTCTCCTGCTGCCGCTCCCTATCTTGAAAATATGGCCCGTCTGAGCCGTAAATACACGGAAGAACGCTTTGGCAAAACCATGTCTATGTTCATTCCGCTGTACATTACCAATTCGTGTACCAATTCGTGTGTTTATTGCGGTTTTCATATTTCCAATCCGATGCCTCGTACCATTCTTACGGAAGAAGAGATTGTAAAGGAGTATGAAGCGATAAAGAAGCTTGCACCGTTTGAGAATTTGCTTATTGTAACCGGAGAGAATCCTGCCAAGGCGGGTGTACCGTATTTGGCAAAGGCTCTTGACCTTGCAAAACCTTATTTCAGTAATCTTAAGATTGAGGTGATGCCTCTCAGTGCTGAAGAATATGCGGAGCTGACGAGGCACGGAATGAACGGTGTGATATGTTTTCAGGAAACTTATCACAGAGAAAACTATAACATTTATCATCCGCGAGGAATGAAGTCGAAATTCGAATGGCGGGTGAACGGTTTTGACCGAATGGGTCAGGCGGGTGTGCACTCTATCGGCATGGGAGTACTGATAGGTCTTGAAAAAGAATGGCGGACGGACATCACCATGATGGCTTACCATCTGCGCTATTTGCAGAAGCACTATTGGAAAACGAAGTACAGCGTGAATTTTCCTCGTATGCGTCCTTCTGAGAACGGCGGTTTCCAGCCTAACTGCATAATGACCGACCGTGAACTTGCGCAGGTGACTTTTGCCATGCGTATCTTTGACCATGATGTAGATATTTCATATTCTACACGCGAGCCGGCTGCCATACGTGATAATATGGCGACTCTTGGTGTGACGACAATGAGTGCGGAAAGTAAAACAGAACCGGGAGGATACTGCTGCTATCCGCAATCGCTGGAGCAGTTTGCCGTCAGTGACGACAGAACGGCAGTGGAAGTAGAAGCGGCTCTTAGGCGGGTAGGGCGCGAGCCTGTCTGGAAAGACTGGGATGCAAGCCTTGAGGCTTCTTCTTTTTCTTTGAACGGTAAGAAATTTTCTCCTAACGTATAAATAATGAGGTAATGTGTGAAACGAATCTTTGCCCTTCGGAGTGTAATGTGGAATCAAAACCCCGCTACAATCGTCATATCCTTCTTTCTGAAATGGGAAAGGAGGGGCAGGAACGTATATGCAATGCTAAAGTACTGATTGTCGGTGCAGGAGGACTTGGTTCTCCCGTTGCTCTTTATCTTGCAGCGTCCGGAGTCGGTACAATCGGCATTGTGGATGCGGATGTGGTTGATGAAAGCAACTTGCATCGACAGGTTATCCATGATACTGCGTCGGCCGGTGAACCCAAAGTTTTGTCGGCAAAAAGGCGAATGCTTGCTGTGAACCCGGAGATAAAAGTAAATACGTATGAGATGTTTTTTGATGCCGGCAATGCGGAAGAGATTGTGCGGGACTACGATTTTGTGGTGGACGCAACGGACAATTTCACTTCAAAATATCTTGTCAATGATGTCTGTGTGCGTTGTGGAAAACCTTTCTCACATGGAAGTGTGATTCGTTTCTCCGGAATGACGATGACGCATGTACCGGGAATCTCCACCTACCGCGATATTTTCCCTCAGCAACCTGATACACACGATGAGGATTTGAGCAGCCATGTCGGTATTCTGGGCACGGTGTCCGGAGTTATCGGTACGATACAGGCAACAGAGGTGTTGAAATATCTTTCCGGGGTGGGTGATTTGCTTACCGACCGTCTGCTTACTTTTGATGCACTTACCATGCAGTTTAGTGTGGTAAGTCTGGTGTAAATCTTTCTTTGTCTTTCTGCTTCAATATTTGGTGATGAAACGGAAACAAAACAGAGGCAAAAGTGTCGTACACACTTTTGCCTCTGTTTTGTTTTTATGATAAAGTCTCTTCTTCTTCATCCTCGTATTCTTCATCCTCTTCACGACTCCATTCAGGTATTGGAATCTGACGTTTTATGGCTTCGTTGAAGGAAATGATGGTTTCAGACCTGCTTAACCCAAGCGGTTGCAGCTTGTCGTGTATGATGGTCAGCAAGTCATGGTTATTGCGTGCATAAATCTTGATGAACATGTCGTATGCCCCCGTTGTATAGTGGCATTCCACCACCTGCGGTATTTTTGAGAGAGCGGCGGCAACCGAGTCGAATGAGTTAGGGTCTTTCAGAAAAAGACCGATATAAGCGCACGTTTCATATCCAATCTTTTCAGGGTTGAGTATGTAATTAGAGCCTTGGATTATCCCAAGCTTCGTCAGTTTCTGTATCCTCTGATGTATGGCGGCACCAGAAACATTACATGCACGTGCAACTTCAAGAAATGGAATACGTGCATTATCTGCAATCATATCTAAAATCTGTTTGTCGAGTGAATCTAAAAGATGCTGTCCCATAAATGGATTAATTGTTTGTTATTATAAATGTCTTGTGCAAATATACACAAAATAGAAATATGAGCCGAATAAATTTGTTTAGATTGATGTATTCGACAGATTCTTCTGTTGCTAAAAACATAGAAAATCGACTTTTTCAATTTGACAAAAGCTGAATTCAAGTAGATAATGCAACAAATTCCTCGTATGTATTTAGCGGTTGTTTTCGACAGACTCCTCATGTATATTTAGTGGTTGTCTTCGACATACTCCTCATGTGTGACTTGTATATATTAGCAGACGTGTTCGACAGACTCCTCATGTATATTTAGTGGGGTGTATTCACAGACTCCTCCGTCGCTACGCGCCACCTCCCCTAACTTAGGGGA
>JAJPZU010000014.1 GCA_021204165.1 Prevotellaceae bacterium | reverse complement strand
CCTAAGTTAGGGGAGGTGGCGCGTAGCGACGGAGGAGTCTGTCGAATACATCCGCCAATATATGCAAGTCACACATGAGGAGTCTGTCGAATACATCCACAAATATATACAAGTCACACATGAGGAGTCTGTCGAATACGTCTGCCAATATATACAAGTCACACATAAGCAGTCCGTCGAATACACCTACAAAACATCCGCACAACACATGAGCAGTCCGTCGAATACACCCGCAAAGCATCCGCACAACATATTAGGAGCCTGTCAAAGACTTCCATTAAGCCGCCAAGCACATCCGCTTAAAAATGAATTTTGCCTATTTACCTTTTGTCAAAAGAGAAGCACATACGGGGCATAAATGACAGGAAACACAATCTTTTACATTTCTAATTTACGTATCTGCAAAAAAAGTATAATTTTGTAGCAACAAGTCAATATTATCGGAGAAGCCCTATTTCTGATAGTAAACAGGAAGAATTACACGACTGACGACAACGAACAACAATACAAACTAAGACTATAAAATTATGAGACAAATTATTACAGGCATCATGACCATGCTCTGCTTCTTGTGCCAGCAAAGCATAAATGCACAAAACAAGCCGTTGCTCTATCCCTTCAACGGACTGAGCACATTACGAAACGCTTCAGACAACGGACTATGGGCTGTCGGTGCTGTAAACTCGGGGGAATCGACTGCCAACGGCAGCTTGGTGAAGCTGATGGACTTGAGCACCGGACAAATTGTTACGCTTCCGCTCGTGGAAGAGCAGAGAGGCAACAACGGAAGCACCTTCGATGTCAGTGACGACGGAAAGACGGTGGTCGGAAGTTTCAACGGATATGCGGCCTACTACAAGGACGGCCGCTGGCATGTGCTGCCTGTCCCGGAAGGCTACGACAACTTTGAGGGTGTGGTAGAACATGTGTCTGCTGACGGACGATGGATGATTGGCTACCTGTTCAACAGTTCTTGGGACATGAGAAGTATGCTGTGGAAGGACGGCGAGATAGCGGTTCTGCCCGGTCTTCCGCAAAATGGAGGCACGAACTATTTCCGGATTTCCGGAGACGGACGCAAAATATTCCTGAACAACGGCGGACGCTTCTGCATCTACAACACAGAAGAAGATTCATACGAAACTGTGTCATACAGGCTTGGTTCCAGTGAAATGGCAATAAGCAACAACGGACGCTATATAGCAGGATACAGCAACCGGACTGAATACAACGGCGGAGAATGGCCATCAGCCGAATATACGGTAAGCTATCTCTACGACACGGAAACAAAAGAGTATAAGGAGTTCAGTGACCCTGAAGACCGTAACATTTCGGCAGCAGCGGTAGGCAACGACGGCACACTGTACGGCGCATCGCCCATGTATCCTCCGTTGCGCACACTGTATGTCCGTTCCGACAAGGGATGGATTGACCTTGAAACAATTCTCAGCCAGCAATACGGAATGTCCTTCACCTCAGAGGGCGGCATGACTTACACAGGCACCCCGATGTCTGTCAGTAATGACGGGCGCACCCTTGCCGCCTTCTCTCTGATTGGCGGTCCATGCTATTCGCTGACCCTTCCGGAACCTTTCAAGGACGTTGTCAACCGAATTAATCTTTTAGGTGCATATAGTGTCACACCGGAAGAAGGTTGCAGTCTTGCACGCATGAGCAGCGTCTATCTCACATTCAACCGCAATGTGTCAATCGTTCCGAATGCGCAGGCTCATGTGTATAAAGACGGTAAAGTGGTGGCATCGACTTTGAGCATCACCCAGCCGGATGGCAGCAGCAACAAAGTAAGGTTAGCTTTCGGACGCAGTGCCTATCTCACTCCGGGAGAAATGCACACACTGACGATTCCTGCCGGCACATTCGTCACAGAAAGCAAGAATGTGGAAAGCCCGGAAATCAACATCAAGTACATGGGACGCGCATACGAGCCGGTGAAACCAACGGATATATTGCCTGCCGACGGTGCTTCCGTAGCAGAACTGGGCTATTATAATGTGGCAATGGTGCGGTTCGACACCCCTCTTTCTTTGGCAGAAGGTGCGCAGGGAGAATTGTACAAGAGCGGTGTGGATGAACCGATTGCAAAGCTGAACCTTACGGTTGTCGGCAAGCAACTCTATGCCTACCCTGCCACCACACAGAAACTGATGCGCGGAAGTGACTATACAGTAAAGATTCCGGCAGGTGCCGTGACCGACAAGATGGGATATTGCGCCAACGAAGCCATTGAAATAAACTACTCGGGTGCGTTTGTCATCGAAACTCCAGACAACAGTTCAGAGTACATATTCTTCGATGATTTCTCAAATCCGAACAATTCGACAGGCAATTTCCTTTTGTATGACGGCGACCAGCTGACTCCTGACTATGAAATGCAGAGCCTCGGTTTCAACAGCGGAAGCACACCTTGGAACTTCACCATACACGACAATGGGGCATACGACTATTGCGCCGCCTCCCATTCGCTCTACGATAATATAGGTACATCGGACGACTGGATGGTGATACCTCAGCAATATATCGACAATGCCTTCTACTATCTGACGTTCAAGTCGCAGTCGTACCGCAAAGTTTGCTCCGACCGACTCAAGATATATGTGTGGGAGTACGATGAATATCTCTCCTCGCTTTCGGCTTTCATTGTGGATGCCATAAGGAAAGAGGGAAAACTCATCTATGACGAGGTGGAAAGTCCGGGCAAATCGGAAGAAGATTTGGCAGACGACTGGAAAGAGCACAGTATCTCTCTTGCCGAATTTGAAGGCAAACGCATTTATGTGGCATTCGTGAACGAGAATAATGCGGAGAGTATGGTGTTTGTCGATGATATAGGCATCATGTACAAGGGAAATATCCTGACGACCAACCATACGGAAGAAATTGTCGTGGCGAAAGAAGACATAGAAGTGAGCGGAAATGTGAAGATTATCAGTGACAAAGCGTTTGAGAAGATAACCGTGAGCTACTTGTCGCACGACAAGACTGTGGGCGACACGCTTGACATCGACATAGACCAGTCGGTATCGGACAGCTATGATTTCTCATTCCCAAGACGTCTGCCGCTCACCATCGGCAAAGAGACAGGATATGACATCATCGTAAAGGCAGACAACGAAGTGCAGACCGTCACTTCATACGTGAAGAATATGGCATTCCTCCCGACTAAGCGGATTGTCATAGAGGAAGGCACCGGTTCATGGTGCGGCAACTGTCCGCTCGGAACACTCGCCATTGAATATCTAGAGAAGATGTTCCCGAATCAGGTAATTCCGGTATGTATCCACAACGGCGACGTATATGCATTTGACAACTACGACTCGTTCCTCGGCTTCTCCGCCTATCCGACAGGCAAAGTGAACCGCCTCGATGGCTATCTGGCACCGATGATAAGTGACGACAGCGGCAACTTCGCATTTATGTCGGAGACAGGCGACAAGACCTTTGCCGACATATTTGTCAAGGAACTGGAGGTTCCCGCTCAGGCAGAAATCAGAACCGGAAAGCCGGAGTTTGATGACATGACAGGACAAATCAGTCTTCCGGTGACGACACGTTTTGCTACCGACATCGACAATGCCGCCTACAACATACTGACTGTGATACTCGAAGACAGCCTTTATGGGGTACAAAGCAACTACTTCAGCAACCTTTCCGACCCTAATCTCGGTGAATGGGGCGAAGGCGGAGAGTACGGCTCGGCTTATGCAAGATATGCCTACAAAGACGTGGCGCGTGCATGTGTGGGACTTTCTTTCTATGGACAAAGCGGTTTCATTCCAAACAGAATCCAATGCGACACCGACATAGAAAACACCATTGTATTCAGTCTTCCTTCTTCTATCAGCAACCGCAAGAATGTGAAGTTCGTATGTATGCTGATTGAAACTGCCACCGGAAAAGTCATCAACGCAGACAAAGTCACCCTCTACGAGAAAGAGAATGACGAAACTGACCACATCGGGGCAGAAACATTCGCGACAGAATATTCTATCACGGTCAACGGCGGAAAAGTATTTGCCGGAGACAGCACAGACGGTGTGAGCGTTTATACCATGCAGGGCATGAAGGTGGAGAACGAGAATCTCAACCGGGGAGTCTATGTCATAGACGTAAACGGTCGCAGAAGCAAGATTCTGATCAAATAAAACGATAACACAACAAAGTCGCAAGGAATACCGGCAACGGCAAATCCTTGCGACTTCACACTTTTCTTATAACCTTTTATTAAAACAAACAATTATGGATTTCTTCAGAAAGAGCGCAGTGGCAGTACTGTGTCTGTTCACTGCGGGAAACATCACAGCCCAAGAGAGAAAGGCAAGCTTCGACGAAGGCTGGCGATTCTACCGTGGATGTGCAGCCAATGCAGAAGTGACGGATTTTGACGACAGCAGATGGCGGGAGGTGACAGTGCCTCACGACTGGAGCATAGAGCCACTGCCGGAACAGCGTGACGGTGTCAGAGTTGGCCCGTTCTCGCAATCGAGCATCGGACGTTGGGACACAGGGCAGACGGAAGGTGGCGAAGGATGGTACCGGAAAGCCTTTCGTCTGGGCAGCGAGTACCAAGGCAAAAACGTGCAACTGCTGTTCGACGGAGCTTACAACCAAGCGGAAGTATGGATTAACGGCACAAAGGCGGCATACAATGTATATGGGTACATGCCTTTCAAGATAGACCTCTCGAAATACTGCCGCACTGACGGAAGCAAGAATGTCATTGCCGTAAAAGTCATCAACGAAGGGCTGAACAGCCGCTGGTATGCCGGTTCGGGAATCTATCGCCACGTATGGCTCGAAACCACAAGCCACACGCATCTTGACGAGTGGGACACTTTCGTTGACGCATCCCATGTCAACGGCAAGAATGCGGAAATCAGATTGTCGGCCACCGTACACAACGAGGGAAAACAAGCCGCAGCCGGAGAAGTTCATGCAAGGATTATCGCTCCCGACGGCAAAGAAGTGGCTTCGGGAAAGGCTTCATTCCCTGCATTCACTGCCCAAAGTACAGATGTAGCAATCCAAATCAATGTGAAGAATGCCAAACTGTGGTCAGTGGAGACTCCGCAACGCTATAAGGCGGAAATCAGCATCGTGAGCCACGGAAAGACCAACGACAAGCTGACTATCCCTTTCGGAATCAGAGCCATAGAGTTCACGGCGGAAAAGGGATTCCTGCTGAACGGGAAACCGCTTGAGCTGAAGGGCGGATGTCTGCACCACGACAACGGTCTGCTCGGGGCGGCTGCTATCGACCGTGCCGAGGTGCGCAAGGTGGAACTGTTGAAACAGAACGGATTCAATGCCGTGCGCTGTTCCCACAATCTGCCGGCTGAAGCCTTCCTCTATGCCTGCGACAGTCTCGGCATACTGGTCATAGACGAAGTTTTCGACCAGTGGGAAGAACCGAAACGCAACGAAGACTACCACCGTTTCTTTAAGGAATACAGCGACCGCGACATGGCACTGATGGTACGTCGCGACAGAAACCATCCTTCCATCATTATGTGGAGCATCGGCAACGAGATAGCACAGCGCGCCGACGACCCTCACGGCATGGAGATAGCCCAAAGACTCAACAGCGTCATACGCAAGCTCGACACGACACGTCCTTCCACAATGGGCGTCAATTCGTTCTGGGACCGCCGTCAATTCACATGGGAGAAAGATTCATGGCGCGCCTTCCACAATCTCGGTGTGGCAGGCTACAACTACGAGTGGAGACAATGGGAGAAAGACCACGAGGCTTATCCGCAGCGCGTGATGTACCAGAGCGAGTCATATCCGCAGGACATCGCTCTCTGCTGGAACCTTGTGGAGAAGCATCCTTACATCATCGGCGACTTCGTATGGACGGCATTCGACTATGTGGGCGAGGCAGGACTTACCCATACGCTCGAACTTGCAGAGGGCGAACACTCGCCACAGTTCATGGACTGGCCGTGGTACAACGCATGGTGCGGCGACATTGACCTCTGCGGCAACAAGAAACCGCAGTCTTATTTCCGCGACGTCGTGTGGAGAGAAAGCATGATAGCCTTGGCGGTACGTCCTCCTGTGGCAGCCGGAAAAAAGGAGCACGTGAACGGATGGGCATGGCCGCTCGAAGAGAATCACTGGAACTGGCAGGGATACGAGGGCAAGGAAATGCAGGTGAAAGTCTATAGCCGCGCACCGCAAGTGCGCCTTTTCCTCAACGGAAAGCTCATCGGCGAACAGGATGTGAACAAAGAAAACTATACGGCAGTGTTCCACGTAAAGTATGAACCGGGCACACTGATGGCACAGAACATCGGTAGCCGGAAAGACGCAGCGTCCGTGGAGTTCACCACAGCGGGAAAACCGGCACGCGTGGTTCTTCAAGCTGACAGAGAATCCATATCCTCATCCCACAACGACTTGTCGTATGTGAATATCTCCGTAGTGGATAAAGACGGAAACACTGTTCCTACCGCTTCCGTTCCGTTGACCATTGAGGCAAAAGGAGTAAAGGCCGGAGTCATCGGCGGAAATGCCCATTATTCCGACATGAAGAGTTTCCGCTCACTCCGTCCGGCCACATTCCGCGGTCAAGCCATCGCCATTGTGCAGCCGCAGGGCGAAAGCGGCACGCTCTCACTGACGGTCAAAGGAAAAGACATTGAACCGGCAAGCTTGGACATACAGATTAAATAAACATTCCCTTCACAGAACGGCGCAAGTCGTTCCACAATAAAACATGCAGGCTTCTCCGTCATCTGCGACAGAGAAGCCTGCATGTTTTTCAAGAAGTGTCCGGCTTCCGAATCAAAAGTCTATGCTCACCCCACCTGTAAATGTGGCTTTCGGCATAGGGAATCCCAAGTAAGTCTCATAACGCTGAGCCAGCAGATTCTCACCTCTGACGAACACGCGCAGCTCCGGCATCACACGGTATGAGGCGGTGAGGTTAAGCAGAAAATAGTCCTCTTTGTGCTCATTCGCACCTGTCGCAGTATATATTCCGCCCACATACTGAAGTCCGGCCACGGCAGCGAACCGTCCGCACGAATAATTTGCGCCAACAAAGACCTTGTGCTCAGGCGCACAAACCACAGGATTGTCCATGTGAAGGAAGCTGTAGTTCGCATCCAAACTCCAACCGGCATTCAGATTATATGCAGCATCCACCTCAACACCCCAGTTTTCCACCTCGCCGGTATTGACGTTCAACATGCTTCCGTTGACCATTTGTGTCGAGATAAGATTGTCGCCTTTCAGATAGAACACATTGGTGCTGAACCTCAAGGCATCTCCCAGCAGCCGTTGCGAATATCCGATTTCATAATTCATCACACGCTCCGGAGACAGTTCGGGATTGGCAGGACGGAACATATAGAGTTCGCGCAAGGTAGGATTGCGGAATCCCTTGCTCACCATCGCCTTCAGCTCTGCCCCTCCTGACAGATGGAATGCAGCTCCTCCCTGAGGCACAAGCTCGGTGCCGACACGCGAATGGTGGTCAACACGCAGACCGGCATCCAGAGAGAGCCACGTCGATATGTTCTGACGGAAATCCACATAGCCGGCAAACTCGTCCTCCTCCTTGTCTGCAAGACCAAGATGTGCCCCGGTGGCAATCACGCGGTTCCATGCCTCGCCGCCGAAATGCTGCCAATCGAACCCGACGGTGGTGCGGTTGCCGGAAAACAGCATCGCACTCTGATAGAGGCTGACACCCGCCATCAGGTCGTCATGAAGGTAAAGGCGCGTCTGCGGAGTGCCTCCCGGATGATAGCCGTCATTGATATGATGATGTCCCCAGCTGTAAAACGCGCTCAGCGCACCGGAGGTTTTTCCGTAGTCATTGGTCAAAGCCACAGAAGCCATGCCGCGCGTAATCTTGGAGTCATTGTCTATGTAAGGATTCGATACCTCTCCGGGGTTGGAGGCATTGAAGTGAGTCACATTCGCATTTCCTTGCAGTGCCCACTTGTCTGACAACTCGTAGCCTAATTTGACAAAGCCGGTGAACTGCTCAAATTCAGAATTTTCGCGGTGTCCGTCCGTACTGCCGTAGCTCAATCCAACCATGCCGGAGAAGCGTCCGCTGCGCATACGGCTCAAAATCTCTCCCTGCACCGTACCATAGCTGCCCGCAGAGGCATTGACAGACGTGCGCAGTCCGTCGGTGTGCATCTTCCGGGTGACAAGGTTCAGCACCCCGCCCATAGCATTTGAGCCGTAAAGCACAGACGCAGGGCCTCTCAGCACCTCCACCCTCTCGGCTGTCATGGTCTGATAGGCATCCGGTATCGGATGTCCCATCAGCCCCGCATATTGCGGCAGACCGTCAACCAACACAAGGAAGTCCGCCCCGCTGCCTATGCCGCGCACCTTTATGCTTCCGGCAGAACCGGTAGATACTCCGTAACCCATCACACCGCGGCTTGTGATGAACAGTCCCGACACTTGCTCCGTAACGGTCGGCAGGACTGACGGACGGAAGTTTTCTTCAAGCACATCGTGCCCTATGGTCGTGATGGTCATGGGCAGATGACGAATGTCCGTTTCGTTTCGTGTGCCCGTAATCACCACATTGTCAGTCACCACACTGCGCAGCGTATCCGCCTCGTAGGCACACACAGGGAGCATTCCCGAAGAGAGGAATACGAAAGAAAGGAATAGCTTCATAGTCTTTTGTTCGAGAAATTGGAGTTTTGCTTCAATTGTCAATGTCTATCAACTCATATTCCTGCGAACCTATGCCCAGTTTCTCCGCATGTTCAAGCGTGTGAATGCCATGACGGCTCTCCATGCGTTCTATCAGATGGACTTTTCCCTCATCGTCAGAAGAATAGACAAGATCTACACATGCCTTGTCAAGAGCCACAGGGTCGAGCGAAGCCAGAATACCTATGTCCTTCATCTGCGGAGCGTGAGGATGGGCATCGCAATCACAGTCAACCGACAAGTTATTCGCCACACTGATATATATGATATTCTCTCCGCAATGTCCGATGACAGCCTTCGCAGCCTCAGCCATAGACTCAAGGAAATCGTCCTGCTCCGGAAGCTGTCCCCACATCGTCTTCAAATCACGCGTCTTTCCGGCTGTGTGAATCCATGCCTTGCCTTCGGAAGAGGCTATGCCTATCGAGATATTCTTTATCGCACCTCCGAAACCTCCCATCGCGTGTCCTTTGAAATGCGACAACACCACGGTAAAGTCGTAGTCGAGGAAGTGCTTGCCCACATAGTCATTTTCTATATGTTTCCATCCCTTGCCCACAGGCAGCGGCACATCGCCGTCCGCATCCATGATGTCCACATCGGCAATGCGTGTGAATCCGTGCGCCTCAGCGGCTTTCAGATGGTCTTCCGTACTGAAACGCTTGCCGCCGTATGCCGTGTTGCACTCCACGATGGTGCCTTTCACTTCCTTCACAAGCGGCTCTATCAAGTCAGGGTCAAGAAAATTGTGTCCTCCCGGTTCGCCGGTACTGATTTTCACTGCCACCTTCTTGCCTTCAGCCTTGCGCCCGAGGGCATTGTATATGCGCATCAGCGCATCAGAAGAAATGTTTTTGGTGAAATAGACTTTCGGTTTTGCTGCCTCCGCTTCGGTCTCTGTCTCCTGCTGTTTTTCAGCCTTTTCAGTTCCGGTGCAACCGCTGTTCACGGCAATCACCGCCATAGGCACTATCAACAGGGTAAGGATAAACAAGAAATTCTTCTTCATTTTTATTCTGTCGTTTTTATTGGTTATTAAACATTCATTGTCTTCCCTATTTAGGATGATGCAAAGATATGATTAATAATTAAATATACTATAATACCGATTACAGATTCAGCAACCCTTTTTACGGTTTGAGTGCATAAGAATAGAAGAAAAGAGATTCTTTGAATTACAAACCCTGCATAATCCGGACAGGAATGTCTGATTTCTGCATTGCAGTACCGAAATTTTTATCGTGAAAATTGGACGATTTTATGCCCCATAAAAAAATTTTTGACATCGTTTTTTGGAGGGGTGTTCCATTTTGACAAAATGATAATTATTTTAGCTGTTTTCTTTCCATTTGCCAGTTTATCGCCAATTTGCTATCTTTTTGATTTTGCCAAATGTTAAAATCCTAAGCCCTCTGGCACGCGTCAAAATGAAGCGCGCCGAACTTTTATCGGAAATCGGGGATTCTACGCGCGTTTTTCGAGAGGCTTGTCAATTGTGAAATAGTGTTACAATTTTGGAGAATTTATTTGCATTTGTTATACTTTGGTGTGGTCTTCCCGAATTTTTACCGCAGTGTTTTTAAATTTTCACCGCGGTGAAAATTTAAAAACACTG
>JAJPZU010000253.1 GCA_021204165.1 Prevotellaceae bacterium | reverse complement strand
CAAAAGAAGTTTTTTTCATTTTTTATATATGGCATTCTCCCCTACTTGCTATTTTTTTGTTAGTTTTGTATTGAAAATATGACAAATACGATTCCGTCTGTCACGGAAGCGCAAAATTTCTATATACACATATTTCTCCAATACACAAAAGAAAGAAAATGATGAAGGTAAAAATAATCAACAAGTCACACCATGAGTTGCCGACCTATTCGACCGCGCTGTCTGCCGGCATGGATTTAAGAGCCAATATTGATAAGCCTATCGTGCTTGCCCCGATGCAGCGTACACTTGTTCCGACTGGGCTGTATCTGTCTCTTCCCGCCGGATACGAGGCACAGGTTCGCCCCCGCAGCGGTCTTGCCATCAAGAAAGGGATTACTGTGCTCAACAGTCCGGGAACCATAGATGCCGACTACCGAGGCGAAGTATGTGTCATATTGGTCAATCTGTCTGCCGAACCTTTCACCATCAACGATGGAGAAAGAATCGCACAGATGGTTGTGGCAAAGCATGAGACCGTGGAATGGAATGTGGTTGAAACTCTGGACGATACGGAACGCGGAGAAGGAGGATTCGGACGCTCCGGAACAAAATAAAACGGAAACGGCGAATGGCAGAAGAAATATCATCTACACCGCAAGAAGGATACAGCATGTTTCACAGAATAAAAAAGACATATATCATCGTATTGCTGATGACATTTGCAGGGATATGCCCGACTCATGTCTATGGCGCAACTGCAAACAGCAGACAAACAGGCACGGCGGACACGCTTCGTCTGACGGACGAGATGCAGCGTAAGTTCGACTATATTTTTTATGAAGCGCAGAGACAGCGGCAGCTCGGCAACCACGCTGCCACATTCGACCTGCTGACATATTGCAGGGAACTGGACCCGCAGTCGGCGGCTGTCTGCTACGAACTGTCGAACTACTGGCACTTCCTGAAAGAAGAGGCAAAAGCAAGGGAATGTCTGGAGCAGGCGGTCAGACTCGAACCCAAGAACTATTGGTACAAGAACGCTCTCGTGAAGTTCTACATGAGCAAGAACCTCATGGACGAGGCCCTGCCCGTACTCGAAGGCATGATAGAGCAGTTTCCGGAAAAGAGCGAACTGCTGATGATGCTGATGGGCATATACAACGACAAGCAGGACTATGCCAATGTGATAAAGACGCTCGACCGACTTGAAACGAAAGAAGGCAAGAGCGAACAGCTGAGCATGGAGAAATTCAGAATCTATGTGCAGATGAAGGACGAGAAAAACGCGTTCAAGGAGATGAGCGACCTTGCGGCGGAATATCCAAATGACCTGCGATACAGAGTGTTGATTGGCGACTTGTATCTCGACAATGACAAACCGGAACAGGCCTATAAGGTATATAAAGAAGCGGCAGCCATCGACTCCATGAATGTGAATGTGATGCTGTCGCTGGCTTCGTATTATGAAAAGACAGGAGAGAACGAACTCTATCAGAAGCAGCTTGAGCAGCTTGTGTCCAATCCTCAGCTTGACAAGCAGACGCGGCTGTCGCTCATGAGCAGTTTTGTGTATCAAGACATACAGAACGGAGGCGACTCCGTTAAAATCATGCGCCTGTTCAACAAGGCACTTGAACAGCCTCAGACAGACGTGGCAATGACTGAATTGTGCGTCAGATATATGGTGACGAAGAAGATGCCTCAGGCAGAAATCAAGCCTCTGCTATACAGCATGTTGGACATCGATCCGGAAAATGACATCGCCCGCAATCAGCTCCTTTCATATGCCATACAGGAGGAGGACACGGCAGGAATCATACATATCTGTAAGCCTGCCACTGAATATGGGGCGCAAGACCCTGTATATTATTATTATCTCGGTGTGGCTTATTTCCAGCAGGACAGCACCCGGCTTGCCATAGAAGCCCTGCGCAGCGGGCTGTCACATATGGACGAGAACAGCAGTGTCACTCTGCTCACTAACCTGTATTCCATTCTGGGCGACTTGTACCATGAAGCGGGAGAAGACGACAAAGCATTCGAGGCTTACGATTCCTGTCTGATATACAGACCGGACGATGCTCTTGTGCTGAACAACTATGCCTATTACCTCTCTCTCCATAAGCGCGACCTGAAAAAAGCGGAAGAGATGAGCGCGAAATCACTGGAGAGGAACGGCGACAACCCTACCTACCTCGACACTTTCGCTTGGATTCTGTTCCAGCAGAAAAGGTACAAGGAGGCGCAAGTGTATATCGACAGTGCGCTCGTTCTGCTTGGCGACAGCATCACTAAAGAGGATGCGAACATCGTGGAACATGCGGGCGACATCTATTTCAAGGCAGGACAGCCGGAACAGGCGGTAGAGCTGTGGAAGAAAGCCCAAAAACTGGCTGGAGAGAAAGCCGGCGAGGCTTTGGAACAGAAAATCAGAAAAAAGAAGATATAAACATACCATTACAGCATGAAAAAATCGGCAAAATCATACATCTTATTATTAGGTGTGTTCGCTTTGATAATATCTGCCACCTCATGTGGCTCCTCGCGAAAAGGAACAGGCAAAGAAGATGCGGTTTCTGCAACTGCGGCTTTCTCGCCGGACGCATTTTTCTCTCTTGTCAAAAGCAACGACTCTCGGGAGAAAGACCTCACGGCAAAGATAAATGTGACCATATCATCAGGAAGTAAGTCGATGAACACCAACGGCACACTGAAAATGAAGAAGGACGACGTGATACAGGTGTCTCTTGTCGATCCTATTCTCGGAATGATGGAAGTGGGGAGAATGGAGTTCACCCGAAACAAGGTTCTTATCATCGACCGCCTCAACAAGCAATACATCGACGTGCCGTATGAGGATGTCGATTTTCTGAAGAAAGCTAACATCGACTTCAACACATTGCAGTCGTTATTCTGGAACGAAGTGTTCGAACCGGGCAAGAAACAACCGGGCGCATCGGCTTTTACCTACAAAGACCATGAGGACGGAAACATAGAAATCGGATATGCGGACAAACTGCTGACATACAGTTTCGACACGGAGAAACAAACCGGCATACTGAACAAGACAAAAGTGACAGACACGGCGACGGACAGCTATCAGCTGCATTTCGACTATGGAAACTTCACAGATTTTGAAGGAAACAAGTTTCCCAAAGAGCTGACACTGTCTTTCACTTCCGGCACAAAATCGGCATCGCTGGCATTCAAGTTGTCGTCCATAAAGAACACATCCGACTGGATTGCGCGTACAAGCATTCCGACAAAATACAGGAAAGCATCCCCGGAAAAGATACTCAAAATGCTCGTTAAATGAAACGATTATTCATCATCATACTCTGCCTGTGTTCTGTCATCACCGCATCTCCGCAGAACAGGAGAAAGAGCACCACAAAGAAGAAAGCCGCCACAACGGTTGTTGACAAGAAGACAAGACTCAGAAAAGAAGCTGCTGCCGCACAAAACAAGCGCAAGCAATCGCAACAGCAAGCCGCCAACCTGAACCGCTCGATAAAGGCAAATCTGGACAGCGTACTGATTCTCGACAACCGGATAGGCAAACAACAAGCGTCTATCGACAGTTTGAATACAGAGATAGTGCGCCTCAACAAGCTTGTATCCACACTGCAGAAGGAACTTTCACAACTGGAGAAAGAATTACAAATCAAGAAGAACAGATATTCGAATGCCATTGTGCGTCTGCGACGTCACCGCAGTGTGCAGAACAAGATGATGTTCATCTTTTCGGCAGACAACTTCGCACAAATCATACGGCGCATGAGGTATCTCCAAGAATATGCCACATACCAGAAAGCGCAGGGAGCAATCATCAAGGAGCAACAGCAGGAGGTAAAGAAAAAGCAGAATGAACTGCTGGCCGCAAAAGCGCAGGTGCAAAAAAATCTGCAAACAGTGGAGGCGAACAAAACCGCACTGGTGAACCTCAAAAGCAGCTGCCAGACAAAAATCGACTATCTGAACCGCAACCTGACCACCGTACAGCGGCAAATCGCTGAGTACCAGAAGCAGGAAGCCTCGCTGAACGCCGAGATAGACCGTATCATCAAGCAGGAAATAGAAGCCGAGCGCAAACGTAAGGCTGAGGAGGCGCGCAAGAAGGCAGAAGCGGAGAAGAGAGAAAGAGAACGGAAACTTGCTGAAGCGAAGGCGGCAAGGGAACGCGCTCTTGCCGCGCAGAAAGCGGCAAAAAGCGATGCCGAGAAGAAGGCGGCAAAGAAAGAGTTGGAACGTGCGGACAAGGATGTACGGACAGCAGAGAAGAACAACAGGGATGGTGAGAAAATTGCCGCATGGAAATCGGACAACAGCAGTGACGTCCGCCTGTCGTCAAGCTTCACGAACAACAAGGGAAAACTCCCGATGCCTATCACCGGTTCTTATTCCATTGTCGGACACTATGGAAAATATACGGTATCCGGCTTAAAAAATGTGCAGCTGGACAACAAGGGCATAGACATTCGCGGACAGCAAGGTGCGGCGGCACGTGCAATATTCGACGGAGAAGTATCGTCCGTGTTCCAATACGGCACCAGTTACATCGTCATGCTCAGACACGGAAGCTATATATCCGTGTATTCGGGACTTTCGTCCGTGAATGTAAAGAAGGGACAGAAAGTATCTACCAAGCAGACACTGGGAAGCATCGGCAAAGATGCAAACGGAAATACAGTTTTGCACTTTCAATTACGAAAAGAAAGTACACGTCTCAATCCTGAGCAGTGGGTAAGATAACAAAATCGTGAGGATATAGAGTATGAAAGCAAAGCGGAACGTAAATGCCGCACTCTATAGCCTCACGATTTTTTATTGCCGCCGGCAGAAAATATGCAGTTTATACAGAATATTTATTCGAGAAAGTAAAAAATATGCCCGTAAACTGTATTTTTATACATTATATTCACTAATTTTGCAGCGTCTTTCAGAACTATATTAATATGGGAATAAAAGATTCACGATTAGACGCGATAAAAATAATCATATCAAGCAGGAGAATAAGTAATCAGGACGAGCTTCTGTCTGCACTGGCGGACAAAGGATACAAACTGACGCAGGCAACCCTCTCACGCGACTTGAAGCAGCTGAAAGTCGCAAAAGCCATATCCAAGGGCGGCATCCCTCATTATGTGCTTCCCGAACACGCGATGTTCAGACGCATCAGAGAGAACCAGACACCGGAAGAAACAATGAAGCGCAACGGATTCATATCCATCCGCTTTTCCGGGAATCTCGCAGTAGTGAAAACGCGTCCCGGATATGCAAGCAGCCTTGCTTCGGACATTGACCATGCAGAAATAGAGTCGGTCATAGGCACAATCGCCGGCGACGACACGATACTGCTCATTCTGGAAGAAGGATGTTCTAAAGAAACGGTGAAGATCGCCATTTCACAAATAATACCGATTTATTAAAAAAACAGCATAGATACACAAAAGAAAGAAATGGAATACGATGATGGCATAAAGGTAGTTGTTGCCAATGCTTCTCACGAGAAGTATGTTGACATCATTCTCGCCACAATTACCGATTCGGCAAAAAAGCGTGGCAGCGGGATAGCATCACGAACACATGAATATCTTGCAACAAAAATGCGTGAACGCAAGGCTATTATCGCCCTTGCAGGAGAAGAAGAAGAGTTCGCCGGCTTCTGCTATATAGAAAGCTGGGGCAACAAGGAATATGTGGCGAACTCCGGACTCATCGTGGTAGAGAAGTTTCGCAAGCATCATCTCGCCACACGCATCAAACAAACGGCATTCACGCTCAGCCGATTGCGCTGGCCTCATGCCAAGTTGTTCGGTCTGACCAGTCAGGCGGCGGTCATGAAAATAAACACATCTTTAGGATATGTCCCTGTTACTTTCGCCGAACTTACACAGGACGACGCATACTGGGCTGGATGCGGTACTCCGGAAAAGCCGTGCTGCATCAACTGCGACATACTGGCACGTACAGGGCGCAAATACTGTATATGTACCGCCATGCTGTTCGACCCGAAAGACCATGAAGGCGAGCCACTACCGGTACAGTTGCCACCCGATGTCGTGGAATTGGCACAGAAGACAGCAAAGATGAATTTGAGATAACGCTCAAAACGAAAACAATCAAGACAATCTAATAAAAAACCGACAATAATGGAACAAACAAAGAAAAAAGTCGTCGTAGCATTCAGCGGCGGTCTTGACACATCATACACTGTGATGTATCTCGCAAAAGAGATGGGATATGAAGTTCATGCAGCATGTGCCAACACAGGCGGATTCAGTGCAGAGCAACTGAAAACCAACGAAGAGAATGCGTACAAACTGGGAGCAACCAAGTACGTCACTCTCGATGTCACTCAGGAATATTATGAGAAAAGTCTGAAATACATGGTATTCGGCAATGTGCTCCGCAACAATTGCTACCCTATCTCCGTGTCTTCAGAGCGCATTTTCCAAGCCATTGCAATAGCAAGATATGCCAACGAAATAGGAGCATCGGCAATTGCCCACGGCTCAACCGGCGCAGGAAACGACCAGATTCGTTTTGACATGACATTCCTTGTTATGGCTCCGGGTGTGGAAATCATCACACTCACACGCGACAAGAACCTGACACGTAAGGAGGAAGTAGATTACCTGAATGCCCACGGATTCAACGCAGACTTCACAAAACTCAAATACAGCTACAATGTGGGCATCTGGGGAACAAGCATCTGCGGCGGCGAGATTCTTGACTCCAACCAAGGACTTCCGGAATCGGCTTATCTCAAACACCCGACCAAAGAAGGTCCCGAGCTTCTGAAATTAGGATTCAAGAACGGCGAACTGTGTTCTGTGAACGGAATTGAATACGAAGACAAGATACTCGCCATACAGAAAGTGGAAGAAATCGGAGCGGCATACGGCATCGGACGCGACTGCCATGTGGGCGACACCATCATTGGTATCAAAGGACGCGTAGGTTTTGAGGCTGCCGCCCCAATGCTGATTATCGGAGCACACCGTTTCCTTGAGAAATACACACTTTCCAAGTGGCAGCAATACTGGAAAGACCAAGTCAGCAACTGGTATGGAATGTTCCTGCACGAAAGCCAGTATCTCGAACCGGTCATGCCGGACATTGAAGCCATGCTGACAAGCTCACAGCGCAATGTCAACGGAGTGGTCACACTCGAACTTCGCCCACTCACTTTCCAGACAGTCGGAGTAGATTCACCAGACGACCTTGTAAAGAACAAGTTCGGCGAATACGGCGAAGTACAAAAAGGCTGGACAGCGGAAGATGCCAAAGGATTCATCAAGGTCACTTCTACCCCACTCCGCCTCTACTACGCTTGCCATCCTGACGAAGAAAGATAAACATCCCTTTCCGTCAGTAGAAAAGCAGAGTTCATCAATACCATATATAATTATGGAAACCAACGACAAGAGACTTGTGCGTCCTCGAGAAGGACGTATGCTTGGCGGAGTCTGTGCAGGAATCGCCAACTATTTGGGAATGGATCCGACGGTCATACGCGTCATCTATACGCTTCTGACTGTATTTACGGCATTCTCAGGAATTATCGTTTATATCATCTTGCTCTTCATCATACCGGAAGAGCCTAACATTTACAGACAATGATCAGAATCGGAATACTCGGCGGAGCCGGATACACGGGAGGCGAACTTATCCGTCTTCTGCTCAACCATCCGGATGCAGAAATTGTATTCGTGAACAGCGGCTCAAACGCAGGCAACAAAATCACAGACGTGCACGAAGGACTTATCGGTGAAACAGACATGGAGTTCACGGACGCAATGCCTTTCGACAAAGTGGATGTTGTATTCTTCTGCTTCGGGCACGGCAAAAGCGAGGCTTTCCTGAAAGAGCACACCATCCCCGCCTGTGTAAAAATAATAGACCTTGCCCAAGATTTCCGCATTGCTTCTCCGGCACACGACTATATCTATGGCCTGCCGGAAATGCACAGGGAAGAAATAAAGAACTGCCTCCATCTTGCCAATCCGGGATGCTTCGCTACCTGCATCCAGCTCGGACTGCTCCCTCTGGCAAAAGCCGGACTGCTGACCAACGATGTGGCTGTAAATGCCATCACGGGTTCTACGGGAGCCGGACAGAAGCCCGGTGCAACGACGCATTTCTCATGGCGCAACAACAATATGAGCGTATATAAAGTGTTCACCCACCAGCATCTGCACGAGATACGTCAGTCGCTCACAGAACTGCAAGGCTCTCTCGAAGCAAGCATCGACTTCATTCCTTATCGCGGAGATTTCGCACGCGGAATATTCTGTACCGAAGTGGTCAAGTTTGACGGCGAGGAAGGAAGTGCAACCAATCCGACAGGTGAACAGCTTGCGGAAATGTACAAGACATTCTATGCCACAGCTGCTTTCACCCACTACACAGACAAGCAGATTGACTTGAAGCAGGTGGTCAACACGAACAAAGCCCTTGTCCACATCGACAAGTTCGGCAACAAGGCGGTCATCACCTCTGTCATCGACAATCTGCTCAAAGGCGCAGTAGGTCAGGCAGTGCAGAACATGAACCTCATGTTCGGAATCGACGAGACATCAGGCCTTCGTCTGAAACCATCAGCATTTTAATTAGAAAAAAAGAATCATGCAATTATTTGACGTATATCCTTTATTTGACATTGCCATAGAGAAAGGACTCGGATGTAAAGTCTGGGACGACAAAGGACAAGAATACCTCGACCTCTATGGCGGACACGCTGTCATAAGCGTGGGTCATTGCCACCCCCACTATGTGGATGCCATGACAAAACAGCTGAACAAGCTCGGTTTCTACAGCAATTCGGTCATCAACCCTCTCCAGAAGAAGCTGGCAGAACGACTCGGAAAGATAAGCGGATACGAGGACTACCAATTGTTCTTGGTCAATTCCGGCGCAGAAGCCAATGAGAACGCGCTGAAACTTGCGTCGTTCTATAACGGACGCACACGCATCTTGTCTGCCGAAAAAGCTTTTCACGGACGCACATCGCTCGCCGTGGAAGCTACAGCCAATCCAAAGATTATCGCACCTATCAATGCCAACGGTCATGTGACATACCTCCCTCTCAACGAAATTGAGGCATGGAAGAAAGAAATTGAAAAAGGAGACGTGTGCGCATGTATCATCGAGTGCATACAAGGTGTCGGCGGCATACGCTTGGCAGCAGCTGAGTTCATGCAGGAGTTGAGTGTTCTGTGCGAGAAGCACAACACCATACTTATATGCGACGAAATACAGTGCGGATACGGACGTTCCGGACGTTTCTTCGCCCACCAGCATCTTGGCATCAAGCCGGACCTCATCACGGTGGCAAAAGGAATTGCCAACGGATTCCCGATGAGCGGTCTGCTTATCTCTCCGAAATTCAAACCTGTCTATGGACAACTGGGAACCACTTTCGGCGGAAACCATCTTGCTTGCGCCGGTGCCCTTGCCGTACTCGACATCATCGAGAACGAGAACCTGATAGAGAATGCGGAAAAGGTCGGAAATTACCTGATGGAACAGCTCAAGGCAGCCAATCTGCCTCATGTGGTTGATATTCGCGGTCGCGGCCTTATGATTGGCATAGAACTTGACATGCCACACAAGGAGGTGCGCAGCCGGCTTATCCACGAGCAGCATTGTTTCACCGGATGCAGCGGAACAAACACTCTCCGTCTGCTTCCTCCTCTTTGCCTGACTACGGCAGATGCCGACGACTTCATTGCAAGGTTGAAAGCTGTATTGTAAATTATCGAACTTGACTATAAGTCCTTCTGCAAGGACTGACAAATGGCGAAAGAATCTCAGTTCTGAATATAGAACTGAGATTCTTTCAGTTTAAAAACACCCTCAGCGGTTTTTATATAGTAACAAGGATAGACCTACTCATGTATCTTTGCGGGTGTATCCGGCAGGCTTCCCTAACCCTATCCCGAGATTGGAAAGTCAGTAACGGGACACCACATAAAATAGTAGAAAATCATACTAAAACAGCGTTTTCTCATTTTGACAAAATGATATTTTCGCCCAAAATGAAAATTTAACATTTGAGGCTACTTTTTGCCGGAGACAAAGAGATGGAATTTTTAGTATCGAGTTATTTAACTGATAATCAATAAGATATAATTTTATAAAAATCGCTCAAAAAAACGCGCCGGACGCAATTTTTCGAGAATTTCGAGTGTTTTAGTAATCTGCTGACTACCAATAAATTACAGCCAAATTTGCCGTTCCCATGCCCAAATGTCACTCTAAAACCACCTACTTTTAAGTTTCTGTTCAGACACACTCCCAAACCAGCCAATTATACACTTCTTAACACTTAATCCGAAGCCCACTGTTTTTTACCCCGAAATTCGGTGTTTTTTTATTTTCACCGCGGTGATTTTAAAACT
>JAJPZU010000012.1 GCA_021204165.1 Prevotellaceae bacterium | reverse complement strand
TCCGATAAAAGTTCGGCTCGCTTCATTTTGACGCGTGCCAGAGGGCTTAGGATTTTAACATTTGGCGAAATCGGAAAGATAGCAATTTTAGGTAAAATCGGTGTTTCTGAAACTTGAAAGCGGTTAATCGCTGTCATTTTGTCAAAAAATATTTTGGTTAAAATATGTATATAAAAAATTTTGTTATGGAAGGATTTTTCGGCTTAAAAGGAACAACTTGTTATGTAGTATTTGCGTGTGTGGTAAAAAATAACTACTTTTGCAAAGTCACAGGCACTTTACTGTTTGGTAATGCGTGCTTGTTCTTGTAAATTTGATTGCAAGTGATGCGACATGATACGTCCCTTTCGAGTGAAGGATTATGGCATCCGGCAGGAATTTTCCATATAACATTGATATATTTCAGAACAACATGCAATGCTTGCTCCTTTCATGAAAATAGGGCGGTATTGCTGTGTAGATAACAATACAGAATATGGCTACGAACACTCCATATCTTGAAGTTCTAAAACTTACGAAGCGTATTGGCGACCGCACTCTCTTTGAGGACATTTCGTTCACTGTGGGAGAAAGGGAGCACATAGGGCTTATAGCCAAGAACGGTACCGGAAAATCGACTTTGTTGTCGATTATTGCCGGTGTGGAGGGCTATGAAGGGGGTGAAATCATTTTCAGACGTGATTTGAAAGTGGGCTATCTGGAGCAGTCGCCTTCTTATCCCGGCGATTTGTCCGTGATAGAGGCTTGCTTCTGGCATGGCAGTGAAGTGACGGAACTCATCAGGCGGTACGAGCAGTGTATGGCAGCGGGCGATATGGCAGAAGGTCTTGACGAGATTCTTTCGGAAATGGATCGTCTGAAGGCTTGGGACTATGAGCGCAAGGTCAAGCAGATTCTCAGCCGTCTGAAGATTCGTGATTTCGACCAGAAGATTTCCCAGCTCTCCGGAGGTCAGATAAAGCGTGTGGCGCTTGCCAATGTGCTGATTTCGGAGCCGGATATGCTTATACTTGATGAGCCGACCAATCATCTTGATCTTGAAATGATAGAATGGCTTGAGAACTATCTGAGCCGGACGACAATGAGTCTGCTGATGGTTACTCATGACCGTTATTTCCTTGACCGCATTTGTTCGTCCATCATTGAAATGGACGATTCGAGGATATATACGTATAACGGCAATTACAGCCTGTATCTTGACAAGAGGCAGGAGCGCATCGACAATCTCAATCAGGAGATTCAGCGCGCCAACAATCTTTACCGCACCGAACTGGAATGGATGCGCCGTATGCCGCAGGCGCGCGGTCATAAGGCGAAATACAGGGAGGATGCCTTCTATGAGCTTGAGAAGGTGGCGAAGCGCAGGATAGACAGCAGCACGGTGCAGCTGAAGATGGACTCCACATATATAGGGAGCAAAATCTTCGAGGCTTCCGGTGTCTGCAAGTCGTTTGGCGAGAAAGTGATACTGAATGACTTCGATTATGTGTTCTCACGCTATGAGAAAATGGGCATTGTCGGCAATAATGGTACGGGCAAATCTACTTTCATAAAGATGTTGATGGGAGTGGAACCGTATGATTCCGGCTCCATTGATGTCGGGGAGACTGTGCGTTTCGGATACTATTCGCAGGAAGGAATGTGTTTCGACGACGGGAAGAAGGTGATAGATGCAGTACGCGAAATTGCCGAATACGTTGAAACGGGCAAGGGAGAGAGGCTTACCGCCAGTCAGTTCTTGCAGCATTTCCTTTTTCCGCCTGAGACGCAGTATAACTACATCAGCAAACTTAGCGGGGGTGAACGCAGGAGGTTGTATCTGTGTACGGTCTTGATGCGCTCTCCGAACTTCCTTGTCCTCGATGAGCCTACCAACGACCTCGATATTGTCACGTTGCAGATTCTGGAGGAATACCTGAAAGATTTCCGCGGATGTCTGATTGTGGTGAGCCACGACCGCTATTTCATGGACAAGGTGGTGGACCATCTGCTTGTCTTCCGTGGCGAAGGCGATATACGTGATTTTCCCGGAAACTACACTCAATATCGTGAGTGGAAGATGTTGGCAGACAAGAGGGAGGCGGAGAAGATGCAGGAGAAGAGCAAGCCTGCCGAACCGGCGGAGGTGCAGCGACGCAGTGCTACGGAGCGCAAGAGGCGACTGACGTTCAAGGAAAGGAAGGAAATGGAACAGCTGGAGATTGACATTGAACGTCTGGAGGCTGAAAAGAAGGATATAGAGACCGCCTTGTGTTCCGGCAGTCTCTCGGTGGAGAAAATCACCGAATTGTCCAAGCGTTTGCCGCTGCTCAATGAGGAACTCGATGAGAAGTCGATGCGCTGGCTTGAATTGAGCGAGATTTGAAGTACGGGGCCGGACATGCCGGGGGAGTCTCCGTGCAGCCGCGCAACTTTGACAACGATATAATTACGAATAAAAAATAAGTGGAAATATGATAATAAAGAGTGTCGAATTCAAATGCAGCAACCCGCGTACAGATATGTGTCCGCAGACCGATTTGCCGGAATATGCTTTCATTGGACGCTCGAATGTGGGCAAGTCGAGCCTTATAAATATGCTTACGGAGCGCAACAAGCTTGCCATGACATCGAGTACTCCGGGAAAGACTATGCTGATTAACCACTTTCTCATTAACAAGGAGTGGTATCTTGTTGACCTTCCGGGCTACGGGTATGCGCAGAGAGGCAAGAAGGAAATGGAAAAGCTGTGGAATCTCATTTCTCATTATGTGTTGAATCGTGAGCAGCTCACTTGTCTGTTTGTGCTGATAGACATAAGGCATGAGCCTCAGAAGAAAGACTTGGAGTTCTTTACCTTCCTCGGCGAGAACGGTGTGCCTTTTTCTATCGTGTTTACAAAAGCCGATAAGCAGAGCAATTCCAAGAACTCTTTGAACGTGAAGCGTTATCTGGATGTGCTGAAAGAGCAATGGGAAGAACTGCCTCCTTACTTTGTCACCAGTGCCACAGCAAGAAACGGGCGCGAAGAATTGCTTGGATATATCGAACAAATAAATAAAAGCCTTTAGTGCGGGCAATCCTTTTCTGCCTGTATATAATAATAGGTATATAGGCAAGAAAAGGGTGTGATGATGCGTCAGCAGTAACAAAAACAGTTTATAAAAAACATAGAATAATGATTCGTCAGACAGAATTTAAGTTGCGCCCTTACAGACGCGGTTTTCATCTTGTCACGGATGAAATCCTTTCAAACTTGCCGGTGCTTCCGGAAGTGGGGCTTCTTAATCTTTTTATAAAACACACGAGTGCCGCTTTGTCCATCAACGAGAATGCGGATCCTGATGTCAGGACAGACATGGACGCTATATTCAATCGTCTTGTTCGGGAGCGTGAACCTTATTACAGCCATGTTCTTGAGGGCGACGACGATATGCCGGCTCATGCAAAAAGTACTATTACAGGGCTTTCTCTTACGATTCCGATTACGGACGGGAAGCTTAACCTTGGGACATGGCAGGGTATATATCTGTGCGAATTTCGTAATCATGCCGGAAGCAGACGTGTCGTTGCCACAGTTGTCGGATGAGAGAATCGTGAGAAGATAAATCTAAAAAAAAAGAATTTTATAACATTTTTTTTGGCAAAAACTGCCGATAATTAGATTGTTTTAATTACTTTTGCAAAAATATTTGAAGACTATTTGTCTTTACGGAGCATTGAATAATGCTTTATAATTCCCCAATAATATAAACTTCCTTCTTTTAGCTGTAAACTTAATATGGAATGGACACAAGGTGGGTGTACTCCCCTTTCCTATGTTTGTTGTTTTAATATATTAGAACTTCTCTGTATATATTCTCTATGGGCGAGTTGCTTGCCTTTGGTACAGTTTAGAACTTTATAAGGAGGAATAATCATATCACATTATATGTATAATTTAGAACAGTTAAACGAGAAAGACATCTCTGAACTTCAAAGTATAGCAGAAGAAATGGGTGTTGCCGGATATGCCGGCTTGGATAAAAACGAACTTACATTTAGAATTATTGATACACAGGCTGATGCTTATGCTTCAACAAAAGGAAGTGATAAGCAGGCTGCGCGCAAACGCTCAAGAATCAGTGTAAAGAATGTGGCTAGGGTTTATACCGCTAATCAGTTGAATGCAAAGAAAATAGATAAACCGATGAAGATAACGAAGGATGATTCTTTGTTTGCAGACCTTTCCGAAGAGGAGAAGAATATGCTTTCACAAATGTCCGGCAATATTGAAGCGGAGCAGAATGAAGCTGCGGACAGCCAGATGAAAACCGAGAAAGCTCCTGCACCGAAGAAACGCGGACGTAAGCCCGGAAGCAAGAACTGTAAGACGATAGAACGTGAGGAGCAGGAGAATAAAGCTGCGGAGCCGGAGGTGGCTCACGCAAAGCTTGAACAGACGGAATCTGAACCTGTTGACGCTGCTTATGAAGCTCCTGAAAATATTGGCAGTTTGCAACAGGCGGAAAATAGAGAAGAGGAGGATAATATTGGCAGTGTGGTGCCGGAAGCAGCTTATGTGCCGAGTGAAGGGCGGAAAGAGGAGACTATCATCAATAAGGTTCCTCTTGGAGGCAGTAATTTTGATGACGGTTCTGATTTTATAATCCTTGAAGATATTCCTAATGAAGAGGCTGTGGATGTCAGTCCGATGGACTTCTTTAATAAGTTTGAGGAGGAACATCGTTCATTTAATTCTTCTCGTGCAGACGAGCCTGCTTTCATTCCGATGGCTCCGGAGTCTGTGGCCAAAGAGAAGGCATTCGACTTCAGCGATATTCTGACAGTGTCCGGTGTGCTTGAAATCATGGACGGATATGGATTCCTGCGTAGTTCGGACTATAATTATCTGCCTTCTCCCGATGACATCTATGTAAGTCAGGCACAAGTGAAACATTTCGGACTGAAGACAGGCGATGTGGTTGAAGGAACAATACGCCCTCCAAAAGAAGGAGAGAAGTTCTTCCCTCTTGTGAAAATCAGTCAGATAAACGGATGCAATCCTTCTATTGTACGTGACAGAGTGCCTTTTGAATACCTTACTCCTTTGTTCCCTAACGAGAAGTTCAAACTATGCAAGGGGGGCAACGACAGCAAGTCTTCACGTATAGTCGATCTTTTTTCTCCTATCGGTAAGGGACAGCGTGCGCTGATTGTGGCACAGCCTAAGACCGGTAAAACTCTTCTCATGAAAGACATAGCCAATTCCATTGCATCTAATCACCCGGAAGCATATCTCATCATGTTGCTTATCGACGAGCGTCCGGAGGAGGTCACGGATATGGCGCGTACTGTAAATGCGGAAGTGGTTGCTTCTACATTTGACGCTCCGGCTGAGAACCATGTGAAGATAGCAGGAATCGTACTTGAGAAAGCGAAGTGTATGGTTGAGTGCGGACATGATGTAGTCATATTCCTTGATTCCATAACAAGGCTTGCGCGTGCCTATAATACGGTGAGTCCGGCTTCGGGAAAAGTTCTTTCCGGTGGTGTGGATGCCAATGCGCTTCATAAGCCGAAAAGATTCTTCGGCGCGGCAAGAAATATAGAAGGAGGAGGTTCGTTGACGATTATCGCCACAGCATTGATTGATACAGGCTCTAAGATGGATGAAGTTATCTTTGAGGAATTTAAGGGTACGGGTAACATGGAGCTTCAGCTTGATCGCTCATTGGCTAACAAACGTATATTCCCTGCTGTTAATCTTACTGCGTCGAGCACTCGTCGCGATGATTTGCTTCAGGATCAGACAACTCTGAACCGTATGTGGGTATTGAGAAAGCACATTGCAGACATGAATCCGATGGAAGCAATGGATACGGTGATGAGTCATATCGAGAGAACCAAGAACAATGAAGAGTTTCTTATCAGTATGAACGGATAAGGGCGCGGAGCGGAGAAGGTTATAAGATGGCGGAGTCTGTGACATTTATGTGCTTAAAAATATTGTACTTCGTCTTCTTATAACCTTGCGATTTAATGAATTTGCAACTTTGAGCATTAAATTTTATTTGTTGCAAAGCCTTACAGCCTTTTGGGTATTTTTTTACCTTACTCGCTTTTTTACTAAATAATAGCTAACTTTGTCAGATATAACAAATAAAGAGGAAAGCATGGACGAATATAAAACTTTCAAAATAGACCTTTCGCATTTTCCGCGTGATGAACATTCTGCACAAATAGAAGGACAGTTGTTCCTTTCTGATAATATTGATGAACCGGGCAATACGTATGGATGGTCTGATGACAAATCTTCAATTCAGATAAAAGATATGTCGGTCATATTCATCTGCATGGCAGGTTCTGCGAAAATAATGATAAACATGCATGAACGTGAAATGGTTCGCGGAACTGTGGGAACTGTCTTTACGGGAAGTTTCTTCCAGATGCAGCACATGTCAGATGATTTTGTATGTGCGATGATTGCTGTCTCGCAGAATTTTATGGACTATTCCGGTAATGTGAAGATGGGGATACGCTTTATGCGCAATGCCATGAGCGACCCGTTTAATACACTCAGCGAGGAGGAACTTGCGGAAACTCTGGATATATATCGTTTCATGAAAAGAAAGCTTTATGATAAGAATAGCAAATATAGGATTGAGATAGCAAAGAATTTCCTTAATATATTGAAATGTAATACCTTTCAGTCAATGGAGAATTGTCAGGAAGAAAAAGAACCTGTAAAATCGACATCGAGAAAGGAAGAAATTTTCATGAAATTTATTTCTGAGGTTGAAAAACATTACAGAACAAATAGAAACGTGGCATTTTATGCGGAGAAACTTTTTGTCTCTCCGAAATATTTGTCGTCTGTAATACACGAAGTCAGTCAGAAATATGCTACGGACTGGATTGATGATTATGTTATTCTGGAAGCCAAGTCAATGCTTCGCGGAAGAAGATATACTGTGAAGGAGATATGTAATCGACTAAATTTTGCCAACCAGTCGTTTTTTGCGAAATATTTCAAACAACATACAGGCTACACCCCGAAAGAATACAGAAATTCATGACGAGGTTGTCAGGGCATGAAAAAAGGAATGATGCCTTTCTTGAAGGGGTGTTGTTCCCGTTTTCTTAATTTCAAAAAGAAACAAATATGGATTTTATTAAGATTAATCCTGTGGATAATGTGGCTGTTGCCATAAAACCTCTGAAGAAAGGAGATAAGGTTACTGTTGACAATAAAGATATTGTCTTGAAGAGTGATGTGCCGGCAGGTCATAAATTTCTGTTGAAGGACTGTGAGCAGGGCGAAGATATTATAAAATATGGTTATCCCATCGGGCATTTGCGTGAAAGCCATGCCTGTGGAGATTTTATAAATGATGCTCATATAAAGACAAATCTGGAGGGCTTGCTGGAATATACATATACTCCGGTTGATACGGCTCTGAATATTGAAAATCGTCATCTTACATTCAATGGTTACAGGCGTGCAAACGGACAAGTAGGTATTCGGAATGAGGTGTGGATTATTCCTACGGTGGGATGTGTGAATGGTGTGGTTAATCAGTTGGCTGAAAAGCTGAGGACGGAGGTAAATCTTGCAGAAGGCGGAGTAGATAGGATTGTGTCGTTCCCGCATAACTACGGATGTTCCCAGTTGAGTGAAGACCATGAGAACACACGGCATGTATTGCGTGACATGGTGCTGCATCCGAATGCCGGTGCTGTGTTGGTGGTTGGACTTGGATGTGAAAACAACCAGCCGGATAAGTTCGAGGAACTTCTTGGTGATTATGACCACAATCGTATCCGGTTCATGGTGAGCCAGAAGATTGAAGGCGATGAGGTGGAGGAGGGTATGAAGATTCTTCGTGAACTTTATGCTGTGGCCTCTGCTGACAAGCGTACTCCGGTTCCGCTTTCTGAACTTCGGGTCGGATTGAAATGTGGCGGTTCGGATGGCTTCTCCGGCATAACAGCTAATCCTCTGCTCGGAGTATTTTCTGATTTTATTGTGGCACAAGGCGGAACGACAGTGCTTACGGAAGTACCGGAAATGTTTGGAGCGGAAACCATATTGATGAACAGATGTGCCGACAGCACCTTGTTTGATAAGACGGTAAAGCTGGTGAACGACTTCAAGAGCTATTTCCTGAGTCATGGTGAACCTGTTGGCGAGAATCCTTCTCCCGGCAATAAGGCTGGCGGTATATCTACACTTGAGGAGAAGGCACTCGGCTGTACCCAAAAGTGTGGAAGAAGTGCGGTGAAAGGAGTTCTTGCATACGCTGAACAGATTGTGGAAAAAGGACTTAACTTGTTGTCTGCTCCCGGTAATGACCTTGTGGCTTCCACAGCTCTTGCCGCTTCAGGGTGTCACATTGTCCTCTTTACAACAGGGCGTGGTACTCCGTTTGGTACTTTTGTGCCGACGATGAAAGTTTCTACCAATAGCAGTCTTGCTGCGGCAAAGCCGAATTGGATTGATTTTAATGCCGGAGTTATAGTGGAAGGTGAATCTATGGAAAGTGTGGCAGAACGATTTATACAGAAGGTTATCAGTGTGGCAAACGGAGAACCTACATGGAATGAAAAGAAGAATTATCAGGAGATAGCCATATTCAAGACGGGAGTCACTCTCTGATACGAATGACAGGTTTGCCATGATATGTTATATTATATGAGGGTCACTTTACAGTTGTGCCCTCATTTTTTATAAAAGAACAGAAACTTTTTCTATTATTTTATTCTTGTTTGTTATGGAAACAAAAAAAGGCATTTTTGCGTTGTCTCCTCTTATCGTCTTTCTTTGCATTTATCTTGTGACAAGTATTTTGATGCACGATTTTTATAAAATGCCAATCACGGTGGCATTTTTGTTGTCGTCGATATATGCCATAGCCATTACCAAAGGAAGCATAAATAAGCGGATTGAGATATTTTCAAAAGGAGCGGGAAGCAAGAATATGATGCTGATGATATGGATCTTTATCCTTGCCGGTGCTTTTGCTTCATCTGCTAAAACGATGGGAGCGGTAGATGCGACGGTGAACCTTGCTTTGCGTGTGTTGCCGGATTCGTTGCTGTTGCCGGGAATATTTCTTGCCGCATGTTTCATTTCTTTGGCTATTGGCACGTCTGTCGGGACCATTGCAGCCCTGACCCCCGTAGCCGTCGGCATAGCCCAAGAGGCAGGAATGAGCTTGCCGTTTGTGGTGGCTATAGTAATTGGAGGCGCCTATTTTGGAGATAATCTGTCATTTATCAGTGATACGACCATCATTGCCACTCAGACACAGGGGTGTAAGATGAGCGACAAGTTTAAAGTTAATTCCCGCATAGTCCTTCCTGTTGCCGTAGTGATGATGCTGGTATATTTCTTTGTCGGAATGAACATAGCTAAGCCTTCTGATATTCCGGAGGTGGATGTGGTAAAAGTATTGCCGTACATGGTTGTCATTGTTACGGCTGTATGCGGGCTAAATGTGTTGCTGGTGCTTGTGATAGGTGTGTTGCTGACCGGAATCATAGGCATACTGAATGGTAGCTATACTGTTTTCGGTTGGTTTTCGAGTATTGCGACCGGCATGGAAAATATGAGCGAATTAATCATCATGACGCTCATTGCAGCAGGTATGCTTGCGATGATTCGGCACAACGGCGGTATAGACTTTATTATTTCAAGGCTGACAAAAGGAGTGTCGGGTAAGCGCAGTGCGGAATTTTGCATATCAGCTCTTGTGTGTCTGGTGAATGTATGTACCGCCAATAACACTGTGGCTATTATTGCTGCCGGTCCCATAGCTAATGACATAGCTGACCGCTTCGGTATAGATAAGCGTAAAAGCGCCAGTCTGCTTGACACGGCATCTTGTTTCACCCAAGGAATACTGCCATACGGAGCGCAAATGCTGATAGCGGCAGGTCTTGCTTCTGTCAATCCTGTCAGTATTCTTGCTTATCTTTACTATCCTATGGCTCTTGGAGTAGCGGTCGTTGTATCCATTCTGATGCGGTATCCCAGAAAATATTCATGACAATCTTATGCCGCAGCAAGGTGATTGCGTCTTGGAAAAACAGAGTTTTTATGATAAAAAAATAGTTCATCCGACATTTCAACTGTATCATTGCTGAAAATGCCGGATGAACCTGTTTTTATCGGAATGATTTCGGAACAAGCGCAGGTACCGCGACTCTTGTTCACCATAGAATTGAAGCCCCATAAAAAATTTTTTGACATCGTTTTTTGAAGGGATACTTGGTTTTGATAAAATGATGGCAAATCAAGTGCTTTTAATTCTTATTTGCTGATTTTTATGTCAAAATACTATCTTTTTGATTTTGTCAAATGTTAAAATTCCAAGCCTTCTGGCACGCGTCAAAATGAAGCTCGCCGAACTTTTATCGGAGATCGGGCATTCTACGCGCATTTTCTGAGACCCTCGTCAAT
>JAJPZU010000143.1 GCA_021204165.1 Prevotellaceae bacterium | reverse complement strand
GGTGTGCAAAAATTTTCACCGCGGTGAAAATTTAAAAACACTGCGGTGAAAATTCGTGAACAGTGAGCCGAAATACAATAAACGTTAAGAAGACATACGAAAATGCAACACTATTTTACAATTGGAGAGGCTCTCGGAAAACACGCGTAGAATGCCCGATTTCCGATAAAAGTTCGACGCGCTTCATTTTGACGCGTGCCAGAAGGCTTAGGATTTTAACATTTGGTAAAATCAAAAAGTAAGTGTTTTGATATAAAATAGTTAGATAGTAATCAAAATACACTGAATTGCTATCATTTTGTCAAAATTGAACATACCTCAAAAAAACGATGTCAAAAATTTTTTTATGGGGATGTTTTGGCTGTGTATTCACAAGAGCTTCTATTGTATAAGCGGATGTTTTTGATGGACTTCTTTTTTTATAAAAAAGGTTCTGTTTGGCTGGCTCCTCTGTGCTCTGCATACTTTTTTCACTGATTGGGGGATTTTGAGCTGACGTGTTGGAATTAGTGCCATGAAACTTATTGGGGCATTCCAAGGAGAGGTGTATTTGTGAACAACTACGTGGCTGTTTCGGATACCATGCCGGGCGGCATCTGCTGTCCGGCGCGCGAGCACTTGTAAATGGATTTTCGGATTCGGATTTAGAGTCTTGTTAAGTTTTTCATGAAAAATAAAGGGCATAAACCTTGGAAAAACGTATAAATGAGGCTGTAAGCATTAAAAAGTATTTTGTTTTTTTTCATTTCTCATAAAAAAGCTGTTACTTTGCATCCGCTTTGACGGAGCCGCTGTCTCGTAACATGTAGCCGGGCATGCTTCGTTGGAACCAAGTAACAATTTATAAAACAGTAAAATGGATTTAATTAAGGTTGCAGAAGAAGCCTTTGCTACAGGCAAAGAGTTCCCAAAATTTAAGGCCGGTGATACAGTCACAGTGGCTTACAAGATTATCGAGGGTACAAAGGAGCGTATCCAGATGTATCGTGGTGTAGTTATCAAAATTTCAGGTCATGGTGTGAAGAAGCGTTTTACAGTACGTAAAATGTCTGGCTCTGTAGGTGTTGAGCGTATTTTCCCTATTGAATCACCGAACATCGACAGCATTACAGTCAACAAGATTGGTAAGGTTCGTCGCGCTAAGCTTTATTATCTGCGCAAGCTTACAGGTAAGAAGGCTCGTATCAAGGAAAAGTTGGTATCTACAAAGAAATAAATTTTTATTGTCATGCGTTAGACATGATAATTGGAATAGGAAGCATCCGTATCTTTTTATACGAAAAGGATATGGGTGCTTTTCTTTTTTATATTGCAACCACTTGTTGCATGTCTGATAGGGTGGTCTGTTTTTACATTACGGCCGGCAAACATCCTGTTTTCCTTAGAATCATTATTGCGCAAAGAATGACCACGGTACTGAGTATGCCTATCAGATTTTTGCTGCTCTTATTCTTGAAAAATAATATGAGGAATGCAATCAGGATATATATTGTGATGACTTCTGATATTGACGGCTGCCATTCTATGACCGCGTATTCCCATGACGAGATTCGGCTTACGATGGCATTCATTGTTTGTGTCAGCCATTGTAATATGTCCGTCAGTATCGCTTTTGTGCTCTCTTGCCAATACAGTATCCACCAGAAGGCTGCGACATACAGTATCAGTGAGGCCAGAAGACTGACAGCAAGGTTTGAAAAGATGGAGAGGGTGGGCAGGTAGTGAAAGCACAGACCGATTATCGGGACGGTAAACAGGGTGCATGTGAGGCTTATTGCAACGCTTTCCCATAAATACCGTACAATGATGTTGTGTGTGGGGCAGAGAGCACAAAGCGGTTTGCCGCACACGCAGATTCCCGTCATGGAAATAAAAGAAAGCTGGAAACCTAAATCAAAGAGAGTGAGCGGGCTGTAGATGAGCATGACAAGTGCCGCCAAAGCGCAAGAGTTCATGGATAGAGACTGGCGGCTTAATATGCTTGAAAGAATCATGAGCGAACACATCAGTGCGGCGCGCACGAGGGATGGCGGCATTCCCGCCATCACGGTGAATGTCCACAGACATGCCATGATAACGATGCGGACGATGTTTCGGTATCTGTGTCTCAGAACTCTGCCCAGCAGGAGTATTTCGAGAAGAGTGTAAATTATGGTAAGATGGAAACCCGAGAGTGCAAGTACGTGGCTGACTCCGGAGCGTGAATACTTCTCTTTCATTTCTTTGGACAATCCCGTCTTGTGTCCGGAGGTCATGGATTCTATGACAGCGGCGGCATCGCCCTCTATGCCGGCATTTGCGTAGGCTGCTATTGCTTTGTTCTGTAACCGCCGGATGCGTGTGAGCGGATTCCTGTCTGCCGATTCCGTATGTGTGGCGGTATATCCGTTTCGGGGCACATAGCAGGTTGCCGAAATCCCGTTGTAAAAAAGGTATTTGTGATATTGAGAAAGCGGATTGCCGATGGAACCGGATGGAGTTGCAGAGGCGGATTTCGCATACTGTGGTGATGTGCTTTGCAGATGCCGTGCTTCGAATCTTATGCTGTCGCCGGAACGAAGTGTGCAGGAGGTCTCTGTACTGTCTCGTGCAATGTATGCCAATATCTGCTTCCCGTTCTCGCAATGTATCTTCACGCTCCATGTTCTTGGCTTTCTGACAGGACTTTCTGCGACTGTCCCATGGAAGACAAATTCTTTCTTCTCCGGTACTTTCCATGAAACATTGTCGTAGCTGTGTATGAACAATGTCATGCCGGAAAAGAACGCGAAAAGCATGGCGGTAAGACCGAATCTTTTGCCTTGCTTTATTTGTGATCCGGTCGGGTATGTAGTAAACAGAAAAACCAGCAAGGTGCACAGGATGGTGAATAGTACTGACATGTTCAGAGGAATGAACCGGATACAAAAATTCGCCGTCACCATTCCGGCTATAAACGGAACGGTGAGGCGAACCATAGGGTATAACTGCGGGTTCATTGACAGTGACTGTTTTGTAAGGCGCGCTCTTCTTATAAATCCCCCTTGTTGCCGAACCGGGTTCAGAGATTGCGCAGCAATGAAATTCTTTCCTCCGGAGAATCGGCTTTGAACACGTAGCTTCCGGCAACGAGCACGTCTGTCCCGGCCTCCGCCAGCCTTTTGCCGGTGTCGGCATTGACTCCTCCGTCGGCCTCGATGAGGGCTTTGGAACCTGTGCGTACAATCAGTTCCTTCAGAGCTTTCACCTTTTCGATGGAATGTTCTATGAACTTCTGTCCGCCGAATCCGGGGTTCACGGTCATGAGCAATACCATATCCACATCGCGTATGATTTCTTCGAGCAGGCATACCGGAGTTGAAGGATTTAGTGTTACTCCTGCTTTCATTCCTGCCTCATGAATCTGCTGTATGGTGCGATGGAGGTGAGGACAAGCCTCGTAGTGTACATTCATCATCATAGCTCCTAATGATTTCACCTCGTTGATGAACTTCCCGGGATCTACAATCATAAGATGCACATCCAGTTTCTTGGTACACAATTTTGCCACTGCTTCAAGGACGGGGAATCCGAAACTGATGTTCGGCACGAATACACCGTCCATAATATCTAAATGAAGCCATTCAGCTTCACTTCTGTTTATCATTTCGATGTCCTTCCTGAGGTCTCCGAAATTGGCTGCGAGTAGCGAAGGGCTGACAATTTGCATAGAATCTGAATTAAAGAATTAAATGTTGGGGTATATATAAGTTTCCGCAGTTCGGCTTCAAAATGTCTTCAAAAGCCGTCGCTTCGCTTAGTCGAGAGTGAAAGAAGTTTCACCAATCATCTGTTTGTCTGCAAAGATGAACAGTTTGTATGTTCCGGCTTCAAGATATTCTTCTACATCCCAGTAGAGGGTGATGTTTTGTTCTTCGCCGTTGTATTCAATATATTTCTTTACAGAATAGTCGAGCTTGGTGTTTTCGTATTCAAATGTGCCGTCGGAATTTTTGAGAATAGAATTGTCAGGCTTGAGAATACGTGCGTATATTATTCTCTGACCGTTCTTTGCTGTTACATTTTTGGCGATAGTGAATCCGAAGGCTATTTTCTTGACGTCTTTCACTTTCTTTGCCGTTTTGCCTCTCTTGTTCTTCGGTGTCACCCAGAATCCGGTAGCGTCGAGCTGAGAAGCCAGCTCAACCTTGTCTTTCAACTGGTTGCGCTCATTCGACAGATTGTTTATCTGGCTTGTCGCTTGGCTGTATTGCGCCTTTATTTCCGTGTTCTCCGTAATAAGAGCCTGATTGAGGCGGTTGAGGGAGTCAACCTGCACGATATAGTGTTGCAACACTTCGCGCAGAGAAGCAATCTCCTTTTTCAGACGTCGTATCTCTGCCGCATTGGATGCTTTGGTGTTTTGCAGTTCTTCAAGCAGTTGTTGGGTATGTCTGCGCTCCTCCTCAATCTGTGCGATAAGAGAGTCGTTCTTCAGCTGCTTCTGGAGTTCGCCGTACTGTATGTCGAACTGCTTGTACTGGTCCTCCATTTCCTGCTTGTTGAGTTCGGCAAGCTCTTGCAAGACATTGTTCTCCTCGTTTTTCTCTATTAATATGTATGCAAGCAGTCCGCCGCCGGCTATCAGCAGAGAGATGACAATACCTGCCACCATACCGCTAATCAGCGACTTGTCCTTTTCCTTCACTACATATTTCTTATCCGTATTCTGATTTCTTTCGTGTAAATGTGTATTTTCCTGTTCCATAATAGATTGTTCTTGATTTGATGCAATTTATTCTTTGCAAACTTACGCAAAATACTCGGATAATCGTTAGTCTCTCGTTAATTATTTCTACCTTTGCCACTATAAAAAAATATTTTTATGCTGAAACAGAAGATAACGCCGACAGAGGCTGTAGAGGTGAGAGAGGTATTCAAATCATGTAAGAATGTGGTTATATGCACACATACGTCGCCCGATGGAGATGCCATCGGTTCATCGCTTGCACTTGCTGAGTTTTTGAAGAGGAAAGGGAAGAGTGCCACTGTCATCGTGCCGAACTATTTCCCTGATTTCCTGAAATGGATGAATGGTGCGGACAGCATTATGCTTTATGACAGACAGCGCGGTCTTGCCAATAGCTTTATAGGTATGGCCGATCTTATCTGCTGCCTCGATTTCAATTCGCTGGGCAGAATTGATGAACTTGGGGAGGCAGTGGCGCATTCAAGGGCAAAGAAACTCATGGTTGACCATCACCTTTCGCCCGACAGATTCTGTGATGTCACTATTTCTCGTCCGGAAGTGAGCAGCACGTGCGAACTGTTGTACCGCGTGTTCGATGCCATAGGGGCGACACAACATGTCAATCTTCATTGTGCGGAAGACCTTTATGCCGGAATGTGTACGGATACCGGAGGGTTTACCTACAACTCCAACGACCCGGACATTTTTCTCATCATAAGTGAACTGATGAGAAAAGGCATTGACAAGGACTTGATTTATCGTAAGATTTACAATAATTACACCGTAGATCGCTATCGTCTGATGGGCTACATCCTGTATGAGAAGCTCGAAGTGTTTCCTGACACGCATTCGTCAGTATTCCATATCACAAAGGAGGAACTTAAGAAATTCCACTATCTCAAGGGGGATGCAGAAGGAATCGTGAACATGCCTTTGTGCATCAAAGGTCAGAAGTTGTCGATTTCGTTGCGTGAAGATACGGACAAGCCTATTGTATGGGTGTCGCTTCGTAGTGTTGATGATTTCCCTTGCAACCGCATGGCGGAAGAGTTTTTCAATGGGGGAGGGCATCTCAATGCGGCCGGAGGAAAGCTTTTGTGCTCTGTCGATGAGGCTTTAGAGATAGCCAAGCGTGCGATAGAGGCTTATCGGGATAAGCTTTGCGATGCACAGCTCCAATAAGCCGAACATGTTTCAAGTTTCGTGAAATGGTTAGAAGCTGTTCTTTTTAATTCTATTATATTATAGTATAGGTATGTGGGTGTCTTCGATGGAGGGGTCTGTCGAAGACACCCATTCCAATATTAATAGGTGCTTGTAAATAGCTTCATCAAGAAACATTGAATTTCTTGATTCGGAAAATGGCAAGAGGGGTTATTGTATTAGTTTCAACTGTTTTGCAATCTTGCATGCTTCAACGGAATTGGTTGCACGTAGTTTTGATAATATATTTTGTCTGTGTCTGTTTACTGTATGTATGCTAATGAGAAGGGTTGCCGAGATTTCTTTACTTGAATATCCCTGAAAAATGAGTTCAAGTGTTTCTTTCTCTCTTTTTGAAAGCAGACTGTTATAATCCTGTTGCTCCAAAAAATATATTTTGCCTGAGATTGAATCACAAATATTACTTTCCATGATATTCTTTTTGTCAGCCAGATTGTAGAGACATAATGCCAGTCTGATACTGCCATTCGGTTGGACTCCAACATAGAATACTCTATGCCGCACAATATACTCGAGTTTGTCCTTGCCAATCATGGATAAGAAGTTAGTTAGATAATAGCTGGAATAATCTTGTCTGTTTTTGCTTCTTAAAAAGTGAATAAACTTCAATTCGTCAAGATGCTTTCTTTCCAAGTCTTCTGGAATAATACATCTGAATATTTCTTCCTCCCAAATGGAATCAATACTGAGAGATTTGCCTTTAGGACTTATACCCAAAGTCTGTGCCATGCCTCCATAGTAGATATAGCTTCTGCGTTCTTTTAAGTCGCTCAATACTGCAATGGCATTTTCTATGTCAGCGTATCCTGCGGCAAATATCTGGTATTTGTCCAATTTTGCAGAAATTTCATCATCGTTCTCAAATCTCTGCAACATGAATTTATCATTCAGCTCACCGTTTATGTTCATGATGAATCCAAAAAAATGGTTATAAATCAGTATTGCCGGTTATCTGATAAAGCCTTACCTTTGCACTGTCAATACGTTGTCTTATGCAAAGGTAACAATAAAAAAATGGTTATAGGAATGTTTGGCATTATGAAATTTACAAAAGTAAAAATACTGTTGGCAAGCGGATTGATAATTTCCGCTTCACCAGTTTCTATGGCGCAATCATTGGAAAAAATGCAGTGGTTCAATGAACCTGCCAACTGGCAAATAAACGGGGGCACACTGACAATGGATGTCATGCCCAACAGCGACTACTGGCGTATATCCCATTACGGCTTCACTGTCGATGATGCGCCTTTCTATTATGCGGAATATGGCGGTGAATTCGAGGCCAAGGTGAGAGTTTCCGGAGATTACAAAGTAAGATTCGACCAAGCGGGGATGATGGTACGTCTCGACCACGAGAACTATATCAAGGCTGGTATAGAATTTGTTGATGGCAAGTACAACCTTAGCACGGTTGTTACGCACAAGACTTCGGACTGGAGCGTGATTGCCCTCGACCGCCCGGTGGAATATATATGGATAAAGGTCTTGCGTCGTTTCGATGCCGTTGAGGTGTTTTATTCGTTTGATGATAAAGACTACCACATGATGCGCAACGCGTGGATTGAGGCGAACCATCCTGTGAAAATCGGAATGTTCGCAGCCTCTCCTGACGGGAAGGGATTCAAAGCTGTGTTTGACAATTTTGCAGTCAAACACTTGCCGGATGCCCGCAGGGCTCAATGGCTGAAAAACAATGCTGAAAGTAATTGACAAACTTAAACGTAAAGTATAATGAAGATAGATCATATCGCAATCTGGGCTGAGGATATAGAACAGCTCCGTAGGTTTTACATGTTGTATTTCAATATGACTTGCAATGATAAGTATGTCAACCCCCAAAAGAAGTTCAGTTCCTATTTCCTGTCTTTTGAAGATGGAGGTGCGCGTATTGAAATCATGAACATGCCCGGCAAGGAGACTCCGTTGAACCGGGAAAATTTGAAAGGATTGGCTCATTTCGCCATCTCTGTAGGCTGTAGGGAGAATGTTGACAATATGGCAAAAAGATTCAAGGAAGATGGTATTACGATATTAAGTGGTCCTCGTATTACCGGTGACGGCTATTATGAATGTGCAGCGGAGGACCCGGAAGGTAATTGTATAGAAATTACAGAATAATGGCATCTAATACATATTTAGCATCAAAGCCATGCTACGAGATTCTTGACGGACTTCGCGGAGTCGCGGCAATGATGGTTGTATGATGAGCTGATACGGGAGATATTGAAAGTGTGATTCTTGATGAGAACTAAAAAATAACCAAACAAATTATACAAAAATATGAAGAATATATTAACAATAACATTAATGGGGCTTATGATACAAGGTTGTAACAATGCACCACAACCTCAATCCGACATTGAAGATGTGAGTATTCAGTGTGGTAATGTTGAATTCACCGAATCGATGAATCTTAACGATGAAATGGTAAGAAAGGCTGGGGACTCCTTGACTCTGACTGCCGCTGAACAGACCGATTTGTTCTGCGATCCTAAAGGTGTTGCGACCAATACTTCCGCTCCTCTATTGCTGACGTCTGTTGACAATACGAAGCCATTTACATTCACAGTAAAAGTGCAGCCACAATTTACTGAGAACGGTACTTATTCCGCAGGTGCCATATTAGCATTTATAGATAAGAACCATTGGCAGAAACTATGTTTTGAACAGGATGAAGATGGCTATCATCGTATTGTAACCGTGCGGACAATAGATACTTCTGATGACAACAACCATGAAAGGACTGATTCGACATCTGTATATCTCCGCCTATCGTCAGATACTCAGGTAATCGGTAACTATTACTCGGACGATGGGGAGAACTGGCATTTGGTAAGAATATACAAAAATGAGTATCCATCCACGTTGCATTTAAGTATTAGTGCGCAGAGTCCAAAGGACAAGGCACATACATGCAAGTTTTCCGATATTAGGTTAGAAGACCGTTCCGTATCTGATTTTAGGAAAGGCTGTATGTAGTTTTACTGTCTAACTAATCCTTGTCATTTCATAAAGATTCTCGGAATTACAGATAATATCACAGGGGACAATCTTGTCATGATGTGTAACAGCTCGTAGCGAATAGACTACGAGCTGTACCCGTTTTGTGTCAGAAGTAGTGGATGGATAAAAAAAAGAAAAGGTCTTCATTCCTGAAGACCTTCTTGGGTAATCCGCTTGGTATCCGATATTAGCCCTTTTTGTCGTTATATACTAAGCGTTATCTCTTTATGTATCAGTGCCTTCTGATAATCAATTACAGAGTCCAATTTGAGTGGGTAACACAATGTGGTAACATAGATTATTAACTCACTGACGGACTCCTATTCGCCCGTTCTGTTTGCAAAGATACGGAATTTAATCTTTCCACAAAGGTTCTTCTAACCAATTCTTAGGAAAGCCCATTGCCTGAACGTCAATCATGGGGAAATCCGCCAATAACTGTTGCAGATGACCTTTCATGTCGTTATGTGGTGATACTATATCAATGAACCATTTGATGATGCAAATGTTGTAAAAAATACGTTTTGGAGATATAATAGGACTTATCCAATGTCCTTTCAGCTTTTTGGGAATCAACGGAGGAATGGCATTACTCTTATTCCATACACGTGAATGATGGCAACATGAATTTCTTGTCAATGTAATAACTGTCATCCATGAAGTAAATACAGGTGCGGTTAAGGAGAAGTGTGATGCAACTTTCTTCCTCACAATATTGTCAGCTAAATTTTCATAGATTCGTGTTACAACCCCGAGTGGAAGTATTTCCACCAATATCCAAGCGGGTGGATAGGCATTGCTATACTTTTGTTTGAAATGCAGAATAAATTCTTCTTTAGAGTTTTTCAACTCTCTGTCTATTAATACCATAGTCTTGTTGAATTTCTCTACATTTGCGAACATAGATGCATCAGTCATCCAAAAGATATTACCAGTCTCTTCTGCCACGATGTTTGCCAATGCGCTGCGCAGGGATATTTCAACCTTTTCTATTTCATTAAAGAGGAACAGCCTAAGCTTTTTGTCGAAACGATATATATTGAGTACATCTTGAAAACAGCTTCCTATCTTGAAACGGTGTTCTTCTTTGGGAATTTGTAAGAAAGGATATAAATAGGCACTAAGGCGGTAATAGCCTATATTACGGATATAATGTTCTGTTCGTTGGGAGTCAGTTATATCTAATCCTCTGCCTTTAAGTAAGGCTGCTATGTTTGCAGGAGATTTATAGGCTTTGTTGAAAAGGATACTCATAGGTATAAAAATAAAGCGACCCCCGATTTGAGCATCGTGGAGAGGCTTGGGGGTTCTAGTGCCGCAAAGGTACAAAGTTTTTTTATTATCCACCAAATGTTTTATCCACAATATATGTAATGATTCAACTTAAACACTGTGCTTATCCATTAATGTCTCCACGCAACCTTATCCGACTTATAATTAGGCTAAAATCCGCTGACCCAAAATCCGCTGCCCCCCCGTTTGTGTCAGAAGTAGTGGATGGATAAAAAAAAGAAAAGGTCTTCATTCCTGAAG
>JAJPZU010000206.1 GCA_021204165.1 Prevotellaceae bacterium | reverse complement strand
ATCCGCTTCATAGTCTTTTCAGCGATAGGTATATAGGCTCCTCCCCTAAGTTAGGTGAGGTGGCGCGGTAGCGACGGAGGAGTCTGTCGAATACAGCCACTAAATACACACAAGTAGTCTATCGAATACACCCACAAAGCATCCAGCACAACACATGAAGAGTCTGTGAACACACCTACTAAATATACATGAAGAGTCTGTCGAAAACATCCCTCTGAAGTTACTATGTTGGTGTTAGAGCCATAATCTTCCTCATAGTCTTTTCAAGGTGAGGTATATCGGCTGTATGACCAACGAGACTTGGAGAAAGCACCTCAAAAACACCTCTCTAAATTACCCCAAAAATAAAATTAGAAGACAGTCTTATAAATCAGTGGCTACACTTGCCACACGCTACAAACTAAACTGGAAAAACAGTTTCCAAACTTGCCTACAAAACCCGACAAAACCGCCTATACTGTTCCATATCACGACAAATGTGTTCATACCGTTCATTAATTCTTTAAAATAAGCATTAATTCGTAAAATGATAGTATATTTGCACAAATAAAAAGAAGATGCAAAGAATATCATATTTCATCGTATCGCTTCTCGCCTTTTCCCTCATACAGGTCGATGTTTCGGCACAAAAGACAAAAGAATTTGTCGTTGTGCTCGATGCCGGACACGGAGGTAAAGACCCGGGAGCAATAGGCTCAAGCAAGAAAAACAGGGAAAAAGATATTAATCTGGGTGTTGTGCTTGAAATAGGAAGACTGTTGAAAGCCAACTGCAATGATGTGAAAGTGATATATACCCGCTCCACTGATGTATTCGTAGAGTTAGACAAGCGCGCCAACATCGCCAATAAAGCAAAGGCGGACTTGTTCGTTTCCGTCCATACCAATGCTCTCCCAAAAGGAGGAAGACAGGTTTCAGGAGTACAATCATACACGCTCACACTAAAGACGGCAGAAACCAATCTTGAAGTGGAAAAGCGGGAAAACTCTGTCATACAGTTTGAGGAAAACGGTGCGCAGAAATACAGTTTTGCCAATCCTAATTCGAGCGAAAGCGACATCATGTTCGAGCTTATGCAAGACCGCGACATGAAGGAAAGTGTGAACTTCGCCAAACTGACACAGAACGAAATGGTAAGAACCGGAGGCAGAAGGGACATGGGTGTGCTTCAAGCCAATCTTGCCGTGCTGAGACTCACTTATATGCCAAGTGTTTTGCTTGAAGTGGGATACATATCCACCCCGTCGGAAGAACGCTTCCTGCTGTCCAAGTCGGGACAGACCGCACTTGCCAAATGTATTTACAATGCCATATCGCGATATAAGGCACAATATACAGGACAAATGTCGGCACTCGAAAAAATAACTCCTGAAGGAAAGGATGTGTCTGAAGTAAAAAACGAAATGGCACAGGCCATCTCCCCAAATGAAGAAAAAGACACACCGGAAGAAAAAGGCGACACAAACAAAGATAATATCGCAGATGAAGGAAGCAATCTTCCCGTGTTCAAGATACAGATATTGGCATCAACCAGAAAGGTCATTGAAGGCAGCAGAGAGTTCAAGGGCTTGAAAACGGAGGAGATACACGAAGGGAAGATGTACAAATATACATACGGTTCCACTAATGACTATAATGAAATATTACAGATGAAGAAGTCCATTGCAGCCAAATTCCCGAAAGCATTCGTCATCGCCTTCAAGAACGGTCAGAGGATGGAAACATATAATGCCATAGCAGAATATAAGGCAAAGAAAAATACGGCAAAGAAATAGGAACAAAAGGCTTCGCATTTTTGTTTATAAGAATATAAGAACACCACAAACAAAACAAATTTAGAAAATGACTAAAGAAATAAAGATAGCAATCACTGCCATACTGGCTGTAGCGATAATCTATGTAGGGATTATATTCCTGAAAGGACTGAAGCTCTTCGGAAGCAACCATATCTATTATGTAGAAATGAGGGATGTCAGCGGTTTGTCCATATCGAGCGAAGTACTCGCAAGCGGTATGAACATCGGCACAGTGAAAAGTATCGAATACGATGCCTCCAAACAGAATATTACAGTCGGGATAGATGTCAAACAGGATTTCAGAATACCGGAAGGAAGCTATGCCTACATATCTAAGGAAATGCTGGGAGGAGCAAAACTAAACATCCAACTCGGCAAGGATCTTACCAGAAACATCGCTATGGGCGATACCATACCCGGAAAACAGACTATCGACATCATGACCGCAGCAGCCGACATGGTTCCACAGGTGCAGGCTCTGTTGCCTAAGCTGGATTCGATTCTCGTCTCTGTCAATCATATCACAAACAACCCGTCACTGGCGGCTTCGATGAAGAACATGGAATACATCACAAGCAATCTGAGGACAACGACTGACCGTCTGAACGGGCTGCTTGCTTCCGATGTGCCACAGCTTATACGAAAGACAAACACGATATGTGCGAATCTTGAGACCACAACCAACAACATGAAGGATGTTGACCTCAACGAAATAGCCCTGAATGCCAACAAGACAATGGAAGGGCTGCAATTGTTCACAAACCGATTGAACAACGAGAACAGTACGCTCGGACTGTTTTTGAACGATGCAAGCGTATATAATCATCTCGACTCAACCATGATGAATGCGTCTATGCTCTTGCAAGATTTGAGAGAACACCCGAAGCGATACGTACATTTTTCCTTGTTCGGGAAAAAAGACAAATAAGAAGTTCTATTTAGACTTTATAAAAATAGCACACAAATTCGGCTATCTACTGAGTAAGATTTATAATAATCAAAAAAACAGTGAGATAGCCGAATTTATTTTTATAAGGAGAGGTAACAGTTCTTAGGAACAACAGTCTTTATAAAGCCTTAAATCACAGCACATTTAATAAAATCGACAAAAACAAACAGCACAAAATAGTTATTTATATAATAGACTGAAACAAAAGCATTTAAAAAGAGGACAGAAAAGCTTAAAAAACATGCTGTTTGGAAAATCAAAAAAATATGGTGAAATTTGCAGTGTAGGAAAAAGAGTAGAATAGAAAAACAGTAGAAAGAATGGAAACCAATCCCCAAATGCTTTGGAGGAAATGTCTGCAAATGATTCGGGACAATCTGACAGAGCAACAATATGAAACATGGTTCACCTGCATAGATGTGGTGTCTTATGCAGATGGTAGCCTCGTTTTGGGTGTTCCAAGTCATTTTGTATGTGAATACATAGAAGCACACTTTGTGGATCTTCTGAGAAAAACTCTGACACATGTTTTCGGAGGGAATATACGTCTAAGCTATAGCATCCTCGAAGACAAGCAAAATGACATACGCACAAAAGTTGAGTCCACTAAAGGAGAAAATACACCTAACGGTCCTGCCCGTGAGCAAGCAAACACTTCACCGAATTTGCTTACAGCACCGGCTGTGCAGGATCTTGATTCTCAATTGAAGCTGAACTATAATTTTGACAATTATAAGGAAGGAGAGAGCAACCGTCTTGCGCGTTCCGTAGGGGAAGCTATAGCCCAAAATCCGGCACGTACGTTCAATCCTTTTTTTGTGTTCGGACCGTCAGGAGTGGGTAAGACGCACCTTATCAATGCCATAGGACTCAGAATCAAGGAACTGCATCCGGAACTGAGAGTGCTCTATGTATCGGCACATTTGTTCATGGTACAGTGGACGGACGCTGTACGGCATAATGTGCGCAATGATTTCATAGCCTTTTATCAGACGATAGATGTGCTTATCATTGATGACATACAGGAGTTGTCGGGAAAGACCGATACTCAAAACACATTCTTCCACATCTTCAATCATCTGCACTTGAACGGCAAACAGCTGATACTTAGTGCTGACCGTCCTCCGGTGTCTATAACAGGGTTGGAAGACCGTCTGCTGACACGTTTCAAATGGGGACTTCAGGCAGAGATAGAGAAACCTACCACGTCTTTGCGATATTCTATCCTCAGCGACAAGATACACAAAGAGGGATTGAGGATTCCGGAAAACGTAATCACATACATATCGGAACAGATAGACGAAAGCGTGCGTGACTTGGAAGGTATTGTAAACTCTCTCATGGCATATTCCGTAGTGTATAACTGCGACATTACCATGAAACTTGTCAACAAGATTCTGCCACGTTTCGTCGAGGTTGATAACACTCCTCTGACAATAGAGGGAATAAAGGCAAAAGTGTGTGAGCATTTCAATGTGACGGAAGAGGCACTATGCTCTCGCAGCCGCAAGCAGCCTATTGTTTATATACGCCAGCTTGCCATATTCCTTTCAAGCAAATACACAGAAAAATCAACAATTCAAATAGGAAGATGTATCGGCGGCAGGAATCATGCCACAGTCATCCACTCCATCAACCATATCCAAAACCTGATGGATGTAGATGAGAAGACACGCAGAGACATCAGCGACCTTGAAAGTAAGATAAGAAGATAAGCGGAGACGTCTGTGAAGCTACCATAAAGAGAATGAGGTAATAAGATTAGCAATATTCAGACATTGCATTAGAATCTTGTTACCTCATTGCTGTGTTATAAAGCGGATGTCTCAAAGATATTCCATTGATTACATGAAGCCTTGCTTTTTAAGGGTCTCCAAGAATGTGGCAGACATTGCCATGTTGTCTTTCTTCGTATATCTGCAATCGGTATAGACCTGCGCCAAAGTTTTCTTGGCATTGATTTCGACAAAATGCTTATTCTCTTCCAGAGACTCTTTGAGTGCATATATCCTGTCAATATCTTCTGAAGTATAATCTTTATAGATTTCTTCATGCACAAAAGAATTGAGTGGCAAACGATCCGGCTGGGCAGGGTTCTCATCCGGCCACCCCACAGTGATTGTTGCTATCGGGAATGTCTGTTTAGGCAACTTCAACACATCTATAATGCCTTGTGGGTTATAGACCGTTGTGCCAAGATAACATGTACCCAATCCGGCCTCTTCTGCCAGAGTGCAGAAATTCTGCGTGAAAAGAAGTGTATCCGACATGGCACATATAAAAGAAAGGAGATTGTCATATCCCGGTTCTGCATCACGCTGTTCACACCAACATGTGAAGCGGTTGAAATCGACACAAAAAGTCAAGACCACAGGTGCTTTTTTCACCATAGGCTGATTGAAATGTAAAGGAGACAGTTCTTCTTTCATCTTTTCACTACGTGTGCTTATCACACTATACAGCTGCATATTCCCCATTGTTGCGGCTCTTGCAGCAGTTTCAAGCAACGAATTAAGCAAATCGGAAGAGACCTCTTCCTGCTTGTACTTTCTTATAGTTCTTCTGTCTTTAATACTTGTCATAATTATATAACTTTTATGTCGGCAAAGATAAGCAAGTATCGTTTTTTTAGCAAATTATACAGAGAGAAGTTTATGGTAAGTTTTACTTTTTCGACAACTCTACAAGCATGTCAATTTATCAACATGCAATTAATCAACAGATTAGCTATACAAACCGGAAAACTTATCAACAATAGCAAAAGTTTACGAAGCAAAATTTTGCAAATTCATAAAACTCTTGTAGTTTTGCAATCGTTTTCGTCCGACTACTGAAAATTCTATTCAAAAATTCTACATCTAACAACAGTTATTTGGACAAACAACAAAACTCGTAAAAAGGCAGTTGGCATTAACCTGCCAACTGCTCCTTAACATTAACAATTCCTGATAAAGCTATCTATTATGGACGACAAACAAATTTACACTTACGAAGAAGCCTATCAAGCTTCTCTTGAGTACTTTGAAGGCGATGAACTTGCAGCCAGAGTATGGGTGAACAAATATGCTATGAAAGATTCTTTCGGCAATATTTACGAGAAATCACCTAAGGACATGCATTGGAGACTGGCAAATGAAATATCTCGTATAGAACAGAAATATGCAAATCCAATCTCGGCACAACAGCTGTTTGATTTGATGGATCATTTCCGTTATATAGTACCGGCGGGAAGTCCTATGACCGGAATAGGAAATAATTATCAAGTAGCATCGCTTTCAAACTGTTTTGTCATCGGACTTGACGGCTCGGCAGACTCTTACGGTGCAATTATCAGGATAGACGAGGAACAGGTGCAGCTCATGAAGCGTAGAGGCGGTGTAGGTCATGACCTTTCACACATCCGCCCTAAAGGTACTCCTGTAAAAAACTCGGCTCTCACTTCCACAGGTCTGGTGCCATTTATGGAAAGATACTCCAACTCGACACGCGAGGTGGCTCAAGATGGCAGACGCGGAGCATTAATGCTTTCCGTATCCATCAAGCATCCGGATTCAGAAGCTTTCATCGATGCAAAGATGACAGAAGGAAAAGTCACGGGAGCCAATGTATCTGTACGCCTCGACAATGATTTCATGCGTGCGGCAACAGAAGGAAAGACATACACACAACAATTTCCGGTTGACAGTGATGCGCCAACCACTACAAAAGAAATCGACGCAAGCAAACTATGGAAGAAGATTGTACATAACGCATGGAAATCGGCAGAACCGGGAGTATTGTTCTGGGACACCATCATACGCGAATCTGTTCCGGACTGTTATGCGGACTTAGGGTATAAAACTATTTCTACAAATCCATGCGGAGAAATCCCATTGTGTCCGTATGACTCATGCCGCCTTCTTGCCATCAACTTATATTCATACGTAGAAAATCCTTTTACGAAAGAGGCGAAGTTCAACTTTGACAAGTTCCGTGAGCATGTCCGTTTGACTCAACGCATAATGGATGACATTATAGACCTTGAGCTTGAAAAGATAGAGCTTATCATGCAGAAAATAGAATCGGACCCAGAAACAGAGGAGGTCAAGCATTCAGAAATGCATCTCTGGGAAAAGATATATGAAAAAAGCAGCAAAGGACGTCGTGCCGGAGTAGGCATAACAGCCGAAGGAGATATGATTGCAGCCATGGGACTTTGTTACGGAACTCCAGAAGCCACCTACTTCTCGACTGAAGTACATAAGACTATAGCCGTAGAGGCTTATCGTTCTTCTGTACAAATGGCAAAAGAACGAGGTGCCTTCAATGTGTATGATGCTGAACGCGAAAAGAACAATCCGTTCATCAACCGCATAAAGAATGTAGATCCGAACTTATATGAGGAGATGAAACAATACGGACGCAGAAACATCGCATGTCTGACAATAGCTCCTACAGGAACAACAAGCCTGATGACTCAGACGACATCCGGTATAGAACCGGTATTCATGCCTGTATATAAAAGAAGAAGAAAAGTCAATCCTAATGACACCAATGTGCATGTTGACTTTACGGATGAAACAGGAGATTCCTTTGAAGAATACATCGTTTATCATCCTAAGTTCCTCACATGGATGAAAGTCAATGGAATAGACACTACAAAGAAATACACCCAAGAGGAAATAGACAATATTGTCACACAGTCTCCTTATTATAAAGCCACAGCAAATGATGTCAACTGGCTTGAAAAAGTCAAAATGCAGGGAGCTATACAGAAATGGGTTGACCATTCCATCAGCGTGACAATAAATCTGCCTAATGACGTCAGCGAGGAGCTGGTGAACAATCTGTATATAGAAGCATGGAAGTCAGGATGCAAAGGATGTACTGTTTATCGTGACGGTTCACGTTCCGGAGTTCTCATTTCCACAAAGAAGAAAGAGAAGAAAGAAGAAGAATGCAGATGCAAACCGCCAACAGTAACTGAAACAAGACCAAAAAGCCTTGAATGTGATGTGGTGAGATTCCAAAACAACAAGGAAAAATGGGTGGCTTTTGTCGGACTTCTCGATGGCTATCCATACGAAATATTCACAGGAGTATTGGATGATGAAGACGGAATAGCACTTCCTAAGACTGTAACAAAAGGTCATATCATTAAAAATCTGGATGAATCAGGAAACAAGCGTTATGATTTCCAGTTTGAAAACAGACGAGGATATAAAACTACAATTGAAGGACTGTCTGAAAAGTTCAACAAGGAATACTGGAATTACGCAAAACTGATATCGGGTGTACTACGTTACCGTATGCCACTGACAAATGCAATAAAGCTGGTTAGTTCACTACAGCTTAAAAATGAAAGCATCAACACATGGAAAAATGGTGTTGAACGTGCATTAAAGAAATATGTCACAGACGGAACTGAAGCAAAAGGACAGAAATGTCCTGTATGCGGCCATGAAGCATTAGTATATCAAGAGGGATGTCTGATATGCAAACATTGCGGCGCGTCACGATGCGGATAAAATCGATAGAACCATAAATACTCATATATTCAGTGTAAGTCGCTTTCCTGCGACTTACATTGAATTTTTATTATAAGAACCATGCAGTCAATTATACTAAAAGATCTCAGATTCTATTCCTACCACGGTGTCATTCCACAGGAAAGAAGAATCGGAGCTTATTTTATCATAAATGTAAAAATAACCACTGATTTTACTAAAGCAGCATTTACTGATGAACTTAAATATACTATAAACTATGCTGAAATATATGAGACAATAAAAAACGAGATGGCACAACCCTCGAAATTATTAGAACATGTAGCGGGAAGGATTGTAACAAAATTATTCGATGAATATCCTTCGATAGACAACATAGAGTTCTGCATATTCAAAGAAAATCCTCCAATAGGAACAGACAATGGTAAAACCGGGATTGAAATGAACGTTTCCAGAAGTGAAATGGAAAAATTAAAAAGAAACATGTTGCTTCAATAGACTTTTCACATCTTTCAATTATGCAGAAACAAAAAAATGTTTCATCCAAAACAAAGTTTTTCTGATTATATTTGCTAATTTTGCAAAAACTTATAACTAAACAAATTAAAAACTTTAAATAATCATGAGTTCTTTACAAACAAACAAAATGACAAATTACCGCTGGGTTATTTGCTCTATGTTGTTCTTCGCAACAACGGTCAACTATCTTGACCGACAAGTCCTTTCACTCACATGGGATGAGTTTATAAAACCGGAATTTCATTGGGATGAGTCCCACTACGGAACTATCACGTCAGTATTCTCAATCGTCTATGCAATCTGTATGCTGTTTGCCGGACGATTTATCGACTGGATGGGAACAAAGAAAGGATATATCTGGTCTATTGGAGTATGGAGTCTCGGTGCATGTCTGCATGCTGTGTGTGGAATATACACTGAACATCACGTTGGTTTACACACTGCTGCAGAACTTATGCAAGCTACCGGAGACATTGCAGTAACAATCGCAACAGTCAGTATGTATGCTTTCCTTTTCGCACGTTGCGTATTGGCATTAGGTGAGGCAGGAAACTTCCCTGCTGCAATCAAAGTTACAGCTGAATATTTCCCTAAACGTGACCGTGCCTATGCAACCTCAATATTTAATGCCGGAGCATCAATAGGCGCACTTATAGCTCCAATATCTATTCCTCTTTTGGCAAAACATTTCGGCTGGGAAATGGCATTCATTGTAATCGGAGCACTTGGATTCATTTGGGCTGGATTATGGATTTTCATGTACTCAGCGCCGGCAAAAAACAAAAATGTGAATCAAGCAGAGCTTTTGTATATAGAGCAGGACAAAGAAGACCTCACTAAGGTGACAAAAGATGCAGAAGACGAAGAAAATGAGCCGAAGCTTTCATTTGGCCAGTGCTTCAAGTACAAGCAGACATGGGCTTTTGCATTTGGTAAATTCATGACAGACGGAGTATGGTGGTTCTTCCTCTTCTGGACCCCTTCTTATCTTAACACACAATTTGGTATCAAGGCAACAGACCCACAAGGAATGCTCCTTATATTCATGCTGTATCTGATAACAATGCTCTCTATCTACGGAGGAAAACTACCGACAATCATCATCAACAAAACAGGAAAAAACCCATACGCAGCACGTATGCAGGCAATGCTGATCTTTGCATTCTTCCCGCTTGTCGTACTTACGGCGCAACCATTAGGTCAGATTTCACCGTGGTTCCCTATCATCATGATCGGTATCGGAGGTGCAGCTCACCAGTCATGGTCTGCAAACATATTCTCAACCGTAAGTGACATGTTCCCTAAGACAGCTATCGCTACCATCACCGGTATAGGCGGTATGGCAGGAGGTGTTGGTTCCATGATTCTTCAGAAAGTAGCAGGAAACCTGTTTGTCTATGCAGGCGACACCAACATGCAGTTCATGGGATTTGAAGGAAAGCCAGCAGGATATTTTATCATATTCTGTGTCTGCGCTGTAGCCTATCTCATAGGATGGGTTGTAATGAAGGCTCTCGTTCCTAAATATAAGCCTATCATTATTGAGAAATAACTAACCTAATAAATCTTAGTGAAGCTGTGCCAATGCAAATTGGCACAGCTTTTTTATTATTTGTATGTAAAACACGAAACAAAAGGATTCCTCATGTATGTTTAGCGGATGTGTTCACAGACTCCTCATGTATATTTAGCAAGATGTTTTCGACAGACTCCTCATATGTATTTAGTGGCTGTATTCGACAGACTCCTCCGTCGCTACGCGCCACCTCCCCTAACTTAGGGGAGGA
>JAJPZU010000227.1 GCA_021204165.1 Prevotellaceae bacterium | reverse complement strand
AGGCTCCTCCCCTAAGTTAGGGGAGGTGGCGCGGTAGCGACGGAGGAGTCTGTGAATACACCCGCTAAATATACATGAGGAGTCTGTCGAGAACACCCCTGCTAAATATATACGAGAAGTCTGTAAATACAGTCAAGCCCTCCCGCTAAATATACACGGAGAAGTCTGTCGAGAACACACCTGCTAAATATACATGGGGAGTCCGTCCAAGGATACCAAAGGAGAGTCTTCTTCATTTTTTAGTACATTTACTGATTGCGTCAATTAAAGTATAGGTATTATACATTGAATAAAAACCGCTATATGGAGCGAACAGGCTTCCTTTTTGCACGGTTTCCACAAAGACCTTTATCTCATCAAAATATCCTTGGGTGTATATTTGATTGTTGACGGCTGTTGGAACGAAGTTGTTTCGGGAGAAAAGGGTTTCTGTTATAACACTTCTTTGCACCACCTTCTCTAACGGGATGCCAAAGACTTGCCCCTGCTTGGGTGTAAACGTCAATGTTTCCATCTGACTCAATTTGTATATTCCTCTTTCTGTATTGACCGTCAGTGTCTCATTGGCATTCTGCCAAGAATATGCCGTAGATAGTTCCAATACCCCCGTTACGGCTTCATGTCTCAGTGTCAGCAATAGAGTTACTCCGTTTTTACCTTGGATATATTCACAACTGCGAATCTCCGCCTTGCCGAAGAGATAGCACACATAGTCAAGCGGATGGATGAACAGGTCTGTCAAGGAATCTCCTTCCGGATAGCCGCCTGTCAGATACCTCATGTGGTAGGTGAGCAATGTTTCATTCTTTAGTCGTCCGGTCAGAATCTTAGTCGCTGGAGCATAGCGTTTCTGCATACCTACCACAACGGAACTTTGTTCCAAATCCATCAGCTGTTGCAGTTCGGCTAAGGATGAACAGGGTGGCTTCTCAATAAAGAGAGCTTTCCCGCTTTTCAAGACTTTATTGGCGATTGCAGAATGAACTGAAGGACTGGCCGAAACAAGAAATCCCTTCACTTCTTCGTCTGCAAGTATCTCATCAAGACATGTTGTGGCATTGACACCCCGCCATTTCTGTTCAATCAACGGCAGCTTGTTTTCTGACTTGCAGCAGATATATTTCAAAGAGACATGGATATAGTCAAGCACAGGATACAGGTTGTTTATGCTGTGATTGCCGATGCCCACAAAAGCAAATTCACCGCTGTATGTTTGTCTTAGATAATGCCGACTACGTAGTCGCCTATATTGTTCTATCAGTTGTTTCATTGTCTAAAATATTGTCTGTACGTTTCATTCTTGTTGGCAGACCATTGGTATTGTCCATAGAACCGTTCTATCAGTTTCTTTGGCAGCAATCTCTCAAAATTACGAATCAGAATTATGTCGTATTTCCTATGGAAGTTTATCCAGCATTTATTGCATTGACGGGAATATCGGCATTGCAACTTAATTGATTTTTCAGCATTGAATATTTCGTCCAACGATTGCTCATGAATGTTGCCCAGCACGACATTCAAGTTTTGACACAACGGTACATTGCCGTTGGAATGGATGACCAGTTCACTGAATATACTGTGGCAGCGCAAGTGCAGATGCCCGTTATGCCATTCGTTATAGAGGGCTACAAAATCGTAATTCTCATCTGTATCATGGATGTTTGCAGGTATTTGTTCCATGTAGCACTTCATGTCCATAGCCAGCAAATCCGCAGTGGTGTCAAAGAAGTCCATCGTGCCATAGATGCCTATTCTGATGTCTATGTCATATCGCTTTGCCACATCTATTACATATTCCATATCTTTGAAGGAATTCCAAGGGGACAGGCAAAACATCAGCGATATGGGCACCTCATCTTTCAAAGTCTCCACCACCTCAATCACTTTGTCATAGCCATTGCAGCCTCGCATGTGTTGATAGGTCTCCGTGTTCCCGTCGAGCGATACATACAGGTGTTTCGGACGATAAGCCCTTACTGCGTGGATTACTTTCTTGGGTGCAAGGCAGTTGGACAACAGCGTATAACAGGGATGGTTCTCCTTCAACCATTCCATGATGTCATCGGCTTCCGGGTGAAGCAGAAACTCTCCACCCTCCAAGCCAATGACAGTTTTCTTTGTCACACATCTGTTCTGCACTATAGCCTTAATGTCTTCCAATGAAAGATGTTCCTCCGGCTTTTTCCAAATAGAACAATGCTTGCAGCGTGACTGGCACTGTGTGGTTGCATAAATCATCAGTTGACTTAGCTTCTTATGATGAGATTGCAGCATGTTGTTCACAAATAGCAACCCGTTATAAAGATAATCTTTTACTTCGTACATTCTAATCGGATTTTTTGTTCTACATCAATATAGATACAATATCCATCCGAAAGACTGCACGAGTTGTTTCTTACCACGTGAGCCTTATACCAAATGGTACGGAGAACATTGTCGGATGTTCCGTCCAGATGGTATGTGTACCGCTACCGTTAGGAATATGCCAATACAATGTCGGCTCCACGTACAGCGTCCATTTAGGAAGGAACTTGTATTGTAATCCCAAACTAAAATTGGTTGACCACTGTATCGGCGGTGTTATATGCCAACTGTCCGTGTAGGCAGGTACATTGTCCACAATATATTTACTGTTTACCCTTCCATATACAGGAATGTTAAGTTGCAGACCGGCAGAACTATATGCTGACAGATGCTTGTAATCAGCAAGATGGTAGGACACGCGGAGTGGAATACCGAGGTAGTGTATATTCTGTTTCTTACCTATATAATATTCCTCATTGCCCATCATGCTTCTCGACTTCAAGATAGAATATTGCAAGCCCGTCTCAAGGCTCCATTTCTTAGAAAGAGACTTACTCAAAGATATGCCAAACGTGACAGGACGGTCATGTTGTTCTCGTTCTATAATGTCGCCTTGGTTATGGTCGGCTATCTCCATTATGGCAAGCGTATCTGCCGGCATATTCTCAGGATCTTTCATGTGCAGGTAACGGCTATAGTCTTCCCACGTGTTTACATTTTCAGGGAAAGTCGGAGCCTCAGAATCTGCACCCGGTTTATCTGCGGCAATAAGTCGGTATATATTCTGAGCCAATGCCGGACCGACAGAACCGGCGGCAAGCATTTGCCACTTGTTGGTTTTCTTCTTTTTATCATTCTCTGCAAGTTCGTGGTCAGGGAATATAATTCGTGGCATTATGCTGTCCGTAGTTTCTGTGCTGTCTTGCTTATGTTCTGCCACTTGTGTATTGGAAACCATCATTTCGACAGCAGCGGAGTCAGGCACAAGAGTTGTATTCTTTGTCTCAATGGTGGTAGCATTAGAGACCGCCATATTCTCATTGCCTGACCTCCCGACATCAATTCTCTCCTCTACAGGCTTTGGAATGTCATTAGCATCTACAGGCTTTTTTGATTTACCCGTTTTAGCCATTTCCGGCTTCTGCTGTCGAGACGGCTTATTCCGCAAAAAGAAGTACAGCGGTATAGCTGTAATCAACAACAAGACAACAGCCAAGAGTCTGCGATTCATAATCTTTCGAAGCATCGCTTTGGCCCTTGACAATTGGGATGAGGAACTATGCGGCTCTATTCCCAGAATCTCAGCAATTTCCCTGTGTGAAAAACCGCCTATGGCATATAGCCGTAAGACCTTGTCGTATCCATTTGGCAATTCGTCAATAAGATTGAGAATATCCTGAAGGTTCACTGACGAATCGGACGAGACATTAGGAGCTACAATCGTTTCCTTTTCATTGGTTATAGGTACAAAACCAATCTTCCCCTTTCGCTCCATGTATTTCAAAGCCACATTTCTGACGATTGTACTCAACCACTCGCCGAATCGTTGAGCCGTATTGAGATTATGTAAAGAAGAAAAAGCAAGGACAAAAGCATCATGGACGAGGTCTTTTGCTGTGTCCTCGTCCTCTTTTGTGATTTTAATGCACAACCCCAACATTTTAGGGTAGTACATATTGTATAATGTTTCAAGAGCGTATGAGTCTTTTAGTTTCGCCCTTTCTACCAGCGTTTTTATGTCCATATATTCCAGAGAGTGGCATACGTACTCCCGTTTTAATATAGATACTTATGAAGGCTAAAAGACTGCACGAAGAAATTGTTAAAATATGATTTTGATATTGCAGGTTCCTGTCAGCATTGTCATCTGCATTCATTTCTTTTTCTATTTCTTCAATGGTCGGCAAAGCTGATTTCTATTTGTCAGACATTTCTGCGGAGAGTCGGGTTTCTTTAATTGAAAAATTAACGAAGTATTGCCAAAACAGATATTCGTTTTACAACTTGTTTTGATTGTAAAAAAAGAACTGCATCCTGAAAGTCATGTCTGAACTTCTGCGATGCAGTTCTTTTTTTTCATTTATCTGTCTTATCCACTTTCCTGATTACTCTGCAAGGATTACCCACTGCCACAGAATTGGATGGAATGTCTTTGGTGACTACACTCCCTGCACCAATGACGCAGTTGTCGCCTATTGTAACTCCGGGAAGGACACATACGTGTGCGCCAAACCAAACGTTGTTTCCGACCGTAATCGGATGTGCATACTCAAGTCCCTTGTTCCTCTCTTCTGCATCAATAGGATGGCCGGCTGTATAAAAGCCGCAATTTGGAGCAATGAACACATTATCGCCAAACGAGACCGGAGCTCCATCAAGAATGACAAGATTGAAATTGGCATAGAAATTTTTTCCAACACTAATATTGTAACCATAGTCGCAATAGAACGGTTGTTCTATGAGAATATCTCCACCCACTTTTCCCAATATACGGTTTAACAAAGCTCTGCGTGCCTCCGCTTCTTTTGGGCGCAGGTCATTGTAATCGCGGCATAACTCTTTGCAAACAAGACGCTCCTCAATAAGTTGGGCATCATAGTTGGCATCGTAAATCATGCCACGCAACATTTTTTCCTTTTCTGTCATAAAGATTCTTATCAGAACATCAGTCAAAGTTTACTTCCGGTGCTTTATCAGCTCCTTCAGCAGCCTTAAACTCAACCTTCCTGTCAAAACCAAAAAGAGAAGCAAGGATATTGTTAGGGAAACGTCTCACACTGACATTATAAGCCTTGACAGAAGCATTATAAGTTTTTCTTGACTCATTGATTCTGTTCTCCGTCCCTTCAAGCTGTGCCTGCAACTCACTGAAGTTTTCATTTGCCTTCAGTTCCGGATAACTCTCAGAGATAGCCATCAAACGCCCGAGAGCCGCACCAATCTCGCCTTGCGCTTGCTGGTATTTGCGCATATTCTCCTCCGACAAGTCATCTACGCTAATGGTCATCTGTGTAGCTTTAGAACGGGCTGCGACCACTTCCTCCAAGGTGGATTTCTCATGTTTTGCATATCCTTTCACCGTATTCACAAGCTGAGGTATGAGGTCTGCCCTTCGTTGGTACGATGCCTCCACGTTGGCCCAAGCATTTCCTACTGTCTCTTCACCGGACACAAGTCCATTATATCCACTTATGCCCCAAATAACTACTATCGCCGCAACAGCGATTACAATGATTGTTGATTTTTTCATTTTTATTGTCTTTTTAATGATTATACATCTAATACAAAAGTTTCAAATCGTCTCAGAAGCGTCCTCCGGCACCGCCGCCACCAAAGCTGCCACCGCCAAAGGAGCCGAAGCCGCCACCGCCACCTCCCATACGATGACCGCCACCCATAATCATTCCACCGGGAAAAACTCCACCTCCAAAGCCTTCGTTCTCATCGTCATGGTCAACTTTGTCCTTCACAGTCACCTTATGGCAATGACTACAAGTATAAGTTGTTTGAATATGTCGTCGCCCATCGACATCCTTATATGTCTTGCGGTTTGTTATTTTCAACTTATATTTTCCACAATGAGCACATTTTTTCTCTGCAAGAACGACACAAACAGCCACCACGCTCAGTCCGAGCAACATGAACAAAATGAAGATACCTATTATTTTAAAAACTTCATCATCGCTCTCATCATCGGCATATCTCTCCATCAGTTCCGGCTCTTTTTCGACAACACCCTTTATAGCTCTAATCGCGGCAAGCATTGCTTCGTCCCATTCTCCACGCTTCAGCCAAGGCACCATCTCACGGTTTTCAATTCTCTTGCATATCGCATCAGGAAGAAATTTCTCCATTCCATCACCGGTGACAATCTGATAGCTGCGGTCGTCCGTAGCCAATACCACTACAATACCTTGACTTCTCTGTCCTCCGATACCATACTTCCGTCCTACTCCGATAGCAAACTCATACGGATTGTCCCCTTCTATGTTTTTAATGACAACCACCAGACATTGCACCTGTTTCCTGTCAAGTGCAAGCAACATGGCATCAAGCGAATCGACAGTGGAAGCATGAAGCAAACCGTCAGGGTTACATACACGTGTAGTGTTCCCCGCCACAGGAAGATTGTCCGGAGTATAGACCCCGGCAACAGCCATAACCACTGTGAGAAACAACACACATGCCAAAAAAACTTTTTTCATATTACCAACAATTTTATTTTATAGAGGGAGAAACTCTAAAGAAACTAACAAAACAATCCGGTACGTTGTTTCATTCATTATAAAAATACATGTTTACAAAAGCACCGACTCTGCGTGTATATTCCTCACGGCAATCGTGATAAGAGCGTGCATGTATGACTCCCGGAACAGTCCATATATGTTTATTACGAGGTTTTGCCTGATAAAGTGTATAGACCATCTCGGAAGGTACATAAGAATCGGCAGTACCATGTATGAAAAGCATCGGTTTATCCGCATGTCTGAGTCTGTCCACACAGGAAGTCTCTTTAAAATTCCATCCGTATTTCCATTGGCAAATAAGACTTGCCAGAGAAACAAAAGGCATATCGGAAAGTCCGTAATCGCGTTTTGCCACATAGCATATCTCGTCCCATACACTCGTATAGCCACAATCCTCCACGTATGCCTTCACAAACGAAGGCTGTCTCTCGCCGGATACCATCATTGCAGTAGCGGCTCCCATAGATATGCCGTGTACCACCATTCTCGTATCACCGCCAAACATCACATTTGCCACATCCATCCACTGCAAAACATCCTTACGGTCATTCCATCCCATCTGTATGTGCGTGCCGCCGCTTTCACCATGTCCTCGAAGATCCGGCAAAAGTACATTAAATCCCATATCATGATTATACAGATAAGCAATGTGAAGCATACCGACAGCATTGCTCTTATGCCCATGTATAATCACAGCTGTATTCCGCGTAGGTTTTTTGGCACGTATATACAAAGCATGAAGAAGCGTACTGTCTGCCGCATAGATGGTAGTGTCTTTCAATTCATGATACTTGGCGAGTGACCGTACCCATGATTTAAGAAAAGGATATTCGCTGTACATATAAGAATAAGTCTCCTTAATATCACGCGATGATTTGGAAGGAGAAAGAGCAGCATACACTATATAATAGCTGATACCGGACAATACCACCACAAACGTCATAAGAATAAAGAAAAGCAAACGAAACAAACAACCTCCCATCCCCATCCGGATTTTCCGGTCGTTTGTTTCCCGCTTTACTTTTACACGCTTGTTTTTCTTGCTTCTTGCCGTCTTTCTTACATTCTTGTCCAAAATTCCTCTTTATTATATTATAAGAACAACTTATTCATTCCAATGTTCCCACGAAGCCATAGCCTGAAGAACAAGCATTTCCAGTCCATTCTTCACCACGGCACCGTATGCCGCCCCCTTATGCATAAACAATGTCTCATCAGGATTATACACAAGATCATAAAGCAAGTTGTTTGACGTCATCGCCTCATAAGGAAGTTTTGGACATTCATCCGTATGAGGGAACATTCCACACGGTGTACAGTTGACAATCACTTCATATTCCCTGACAGCTTCGGGAGTGATTGCATCATAAGTGACCGTATTCGGACGCTCGAAACGAGAAACAAATACAGTCTCAAGTCCCAATATACGTGTCAGTCCATAATGAATAGTCTTCGAAGCACCTCCCGTACCAAGAATCAGTGCCTTCTTATGATGCGGTTTCAACAACGGTTCTATAGACTGCACAAAACCGGTGACATCAGAATTATATCCGACAAGTTTTTTCTTTCCATTACCGCTTTCCACAACCTTTATCACATTCACCGCACCGATTTCTCTTGCTTCCTTGCTGACTTCATCCAGAAACGAAATCACTTTCTGCTTATAAGGTATCGTCACGTTCAATCCTTTCAGCTCAGGATTAGCCACAATGATTCCCATGAAATCATCAATTGTGGGAATCTCAAAATTAAGATACTCAGCGTCAATTCCCTCGCCGGCAAATTTATCATTAAAGAAACTCTTGGAGAAGGAATGTCCAAGAGGAAATCCTACAAGTCCGTATTTATCCATGTTTTACCAATTTTGAATTATAAGTTAAGAATAAGAATTCTAACTTCCGCCTCCGAATTTCTGATGTCATATTTTCTCAGCAGCATAAAGAATACACATGCCAAAAGCCAAACGCTTATAACGCACATTCACAAAACCCGCTTTCTCAAATATTGCCTGCATTGCCGCAGCCTGCGGTACAGCATCCATCGTATAAGGAAGATAAGTGTAAGCGTTGTCGTCATGTGAAAAAAAACGTCCCACCACAGGCATAACCACTTTCTTATATATATAGAAAAGTTGCTTCATGGGAAAACTGACGGGAGCACACAAGTCTATCGCCACCACTATTCCTCCGGAAGCTATCACGCGCCGCATTTCTTGCAGACATTTATCCAGATTCTCAAAATTACGCAATGCAAACGCTGTGATAACGGCATCAAAAGAAGCATCCGGAAAACTCATGGCAGAACAGTCCTCTTTTCTGAAACTAATCTTTTCCGAAAATCCTGCCTCTTCCACTTTGGCTGCACCTATTTTCATCATTTCGTCAGAAATGTCACATCCAACCACCATGTCGGGATTGAGTTTACGACAAGCCAAAAGAGCAAAATCTCCCGTACCTGTTGCAATATCCAATATGCGCCTCGTTGTCTTTCCGCTTCTTTTCAAATATCTTATTGCATAATTGCGCCAATACCTGTCTATGCCTAAAGACAAAGTGTGATTCAAGACATCATACGAATGGGCAATATTGTCGAACATTTGTTCCACCTGCTCCTTTTTCGATTTCTTCTCACTATACGGCTTTATTTGTTCCTGAGCATACATTCATTTGTCCGTTTAGACTAAAAGACACAGAGAAAACCTCCCTGCACGGAAAGGTATTGTCTGTGTCTTCCATATTTATCAAATCGGGAAACTCCGAAGTTTGTTTCTATTACTTGCTGTTCAGATATGCCAGCACATTCTTCTCTATACGTGCGGCAATGTCCTCCGTATCGCCGGCCTTTTCAAATTTCTCGCCGACAATGTGTTCATACAGCTCTATATAACGGTCGCTGATGCTCGACACAATCTCGTCCGTCATTTCAGGCACAGTCTGTCCCGGCTGATTCATAAAGTCATTCTCAATAAGCCACTGACGAACAAACTCTTTAGAAAGTTGCTTCTGAGGCTCACCTTTCATGAACTTCTCCTCATATCCGTCTGCATAGAAATAACGACTTGAATCCGGTGTATGCACTTCGTCTATCAGATATACCTTTCCGTCGCGCTTTCCGAACTCATATTTGGTGTCAACCAATATCAGTCCTTTTTCAGCAGCAATGTCTGTTCCTATCTGGAAAAGAGCGTATGTATATTCTTCCATCTTCTCATAATCCTCCTTGCTGACAATGCCCTGAGCGATAATCTCCTCTTTGGAGATATTCTCGTCGTGTCCCTCGTCTGCTTTAGTTGTAGGAGTAATTATCGGACGCGGGAACTTCTCGTTTTCCTTCATTCCGTCCGGAAGACGAACCCCGCAAAGCACCCGGTTGCCATTCTTGTATTCGCGCCATGCCGAACCCGTGAGATAACCACGTATAATCATCTCCACACGAAAACCTTCACACTTCAGCCCCACAGTTACCATCGGGTCCGGAGTGGCAAGCTTCCAGTTAGGCACAACCTCTGCACTGGCATCAAGGAATTTCGCAGCAATCTGGTTCAGCACCTGACCCTTAAACGGGATTCCTTTAGGCAACACTACGTCAAACGCAGAAATACGGTCTGTAGCCACCATAACCATAAGGTCGTCGTTTATATTATAAACATCACGCACCTTTCCATGATAGACTTCTTTCTGTCCCGGAAAATTAAAATCTGTTCTTGTTAAAGCTTTCATTTTTTTATCTTTTTATCTGTAACTTTAGTCATACTGTAAAAAGGCGGCAACAATACACGTTCCATCACTGTTACCTGATGCAATCATTTATTGACATGCAAAAATACGGATAATATTGCAAAAAGCACCTATCATTCTTAGAAGTTATTTTAATTTTATTACGAAAAATTATTATAGACCGTCTTTCGGTAGTTTAGAGGGATGTGTTCGGCAGACTACTCATGTATATTTAGTAGTTGTTTCCGACAGACTCCTCATATATATTTAGCGGATGTGTTCACAGACTCCTCATGTTTATTTTGTAGTTGTTTCCGACAGACTCCTCCGTCGCTACGCGACACCTCCCCTAACTTAGGGGAGGAGCCTATATACCTATCCCTGAAAAGACTATGA
>JAJPZU010000060.1 GCA_021204165.1 Prevotellaceae bacterium | reverse complement strand
ATACTATTTTATTTTTGCTTCAATTGAAACAATACCTCTGTCAAAGATCTCGTTTTGCTCAAGACTGAATTTTCTGACTTGCAGTACCAACTAAACCAATTGACATCCTCGTTATCTTTTTTAAACCGCAATTCTTTAAGAATCTCAATAATTTCATCAGGATAATCAAACATATTTTCGTTGTTAAACCCGAATGTAAGTAGGAATCTATCAAAATCATTATTATCATTTAATACAGTATATATTTCAATGCTGTACTTATCGTCCTTGATTGATATGTGCGGAGTGATATCCGAACATTTTTGCTTAGCATAACCCTTGTCGAATCCATCAAAAAAAACATTCTCGAATTTCTCTACCCAAAGATGGTATGTGAATAATTCCCAATGATAATGATTCAAATACCATTTTTTAAGCAAAAGTATCTCTTCTTGGCTGATATAAATGAATCCTTTTTCGCATACCTCGAACATCTTAGGTGATGAAATCAATATATTGCGCCATTTCTCTTCTGTCTGAGGAATGCACAGTTTCTCCAGCGAGCCAATAATGTCATTCAGGTCTGTTATGTCATCAAATGTCGCCTTGACAAGTTTTTTGCCTTTCTGCATAACCTTATCTTCACCCATACGAAGCATACGCCTCCAACTAAGGTCACGTTTGACATTTTTGGCAACCGTTTCTGTTGATAGCAGATTCCAGTAGTCTGTACTCCCTTCAAGTAAATAGTCGCCATGCGCCAGCACGGCCCGTTCAAAGCAAAATTTTTTGTCATTGAAGCGAAAGCCTTCTTCATTGATGTCAAAAACGAACTTCCCGATTTTTGAATACCTGATGAACGCACGCTTGAAAGTTTCATTCTCGGTATCACTCCAATTAAGATTCTTATTGGCATAATAATATTTACAGATTCCTGAAAATTCCAAGAGGAATCCTATTTGTCCGTTGAAGTAGGGATGTTTTTCGGAGTCTTCTATTAGACCTCTCCAGCCAGCTTTTTCTATGAGATGCGCCTTGATGCACTCTTCACTTGACTGGTGCTTTGAGAAACCATCTATTGTTGTCACTCCTTGAAGATAGTGAATGATGTTTGGTGCATACGGAATAAGTTTCTCGATAGACTTGATTCCGCGGGCAAGGTCATCGTTGCCATCGGCAATAGTATTGTCTGGATGCGTAAGGTTGTGAATGACTCTCATCCAGTCATCCAAACGGTCCATCTTGTCCCTATGGTGAATAAGATACTGGACATAGGCAAAGAATTGCATTCTTTCAGCTCTGGACAATTTGTTCTCAATGACTTTATGGAAAATTTCGTCTTCACCATAATAAGCTTTGTATTCTTCTGAAATATAATGAGCAATCTTTTGATTGCCATTGTAGAGGGTATCGAGTGTATCTATCACCGACAGGATGGCATTGTATGTGAGCACTTTAGTTTCCTCATACTTTGCAAAAGTCAAGCTTTTGTCTCCTCCTGTCAGGACATCAAAAGTAGAGTCGGAAGTGCTCTTGTTTAAGAGTTTGACAACAGACGCATAATAGTTTGCGACTATTACACGAAAGAGGTTTTCAATATATGAGTCGATTCTGTCCTGTTTCCCATCCTTGCAATACTGCCACAAGAGTGTAGTCCACTTTGTGTCAATGTTGAACGAGAAATACTGTTGGATGCCTACGGTTTTCTCTATGTGGTTGAATTTTAAGGTAAACTTTCTGCCATACGCTGAATAGTCTTCATCAAACCGTTTGAGGTATTGTTCAAATTTGGCTTTAAAATTCTCGAATTTAGAAAGGGGTTTTCCGCGTGAATTCATTTTGACGTACAGATCATCCGTAAGCTTGTATTCTTTCAAATCCATGAAAATGAATGTAATAATGGGATTTTCCTCGTCTAAAAGCCTTTCAAAGAATTCCTCATGCCCCATAAACTTGTGATAAATGGCATCCAGCATTACCAGCATAGACTGTATGGTTGGGTCATTCCTCCAAAAACGGAAAAACCATGGTTCATTTTTTAACGTGGCGGCTAAAGAAAGCGTATCCTTGTTGTCTTTCCCCTTAATCACCACCAATTGGTTCATATTTATTGTCGCCTGCATTAAAGCGTCGCAAAAGTCCGTGGCGCTTTGACGGGTTTCATACGTGAATAGTGATTTGTTGCCATTCATCATTTTTACCTTGAAGCTACGCTTGGCTTTTTCATTTTGGGAAATTTGAAACAAGAACCAATGCAACAAGAACAAGGTTGTCAACCGTTGCTGTCCGTCTAAAGGAATAAAATGAATGTAATCATCGTCTTTATCACTTTGAAGTGTTCCATACACGAAGTCTAAATCTCTGTTTGGACGGTTCTCTTCCAGATAGCTGTACAAAGCATCCAAAAACTCACTTCTGATTTCATTTGCATCGTCGTTTGTTCTCCCTTGAGCATAATCTCTCTGGAGAATAGGAATGACCAATTTATAGTTTTTCAGTGAGAAAAGTTTAAAAAACGAAAGTCGTTCTCCTCTATAATCGTTATTCGTTGACATAATTATTCCTGTTTAAGGTATTCGCTTAAAGTTTGTTCCATTACGTTAATATAGTCTTCTGCATCAGTATTGTCCCAAACCATCAAATTATTGCCTTTCTTCGTATAGTATTTCAAGAAAACGTTTTTCGTGACGATTGGTACAAATATGCCTTGGCTGTCGTTTGATATAATCCATTTTCTTTTGACAGGAAAGAAAGCATTGCCATATCCTCTATTGGTTTGAGCATCCAGCAAGGTGAGATTCCGAATGTTATCTTTATCTTCTAACTTATCTTCACCGTAGTATTTCTGCACTGCATCAAAACACTCGTCAAACTCGGCATCACTGATTCTCCCCCTTTGGCTATTTGAATACAGAGTTTCTATACGGTTTATCAGCACTAATTCATCCTTCTTACTGTCAACTTTTTTCAGACTGCCCACGTATGCAGCAATGTCTTTTGCATCCGTTGATCCAACAAGAAATTCAAACATATCATAAATCCATTCCAGACGCTGGTTGTCATCATTGATGCGTTTGTCTGTCCGTGAGCTGATATGTTCTATATCCCACTTCTCTTTTTTATATTTGCTAAAGGGAAAACGCATATCAGACTTGTTGGATTGCAAGACCGTAAGGATATTGAATAGTAACAAAACTTGTTTGACCTCCTTGTCCCCATAACTAAGGTCTGACAACTTAACTCCTCTCATAAGCCCTTTGAGCTTGTTTCCCCTTATGTAATCTGTCAAGAAATCCGTCTTGTTCATTTCCAGAGACTTCCTCATAAGCTCGTTTATATCTGTGCCATATTCAATCAGAAAGCCTATGTAGTGATATAAAGTCCTGTCTTCATACCATTCTTCAAAAGTCTGGAATATACGTTTTACTTCCTGCCAGATACATTCAATTTTTGCTTGTTCCGTGGTACAAACAGGGTTACCGGAGAGTTCCTCCAGCTCCTTACTGAAAGCATTGAAAGTAAAATAAAATTCAGAATCAGCACTCCGACCTTTCATCAAGTCAAACACAAATTCTATGCGATTGTCATATTTAAACGGCCATGAAGTCCTACACAAGAAATACCAAAACGAATCGTCTTGTAGCCTTTGTTCTATCAGGTTCCATTCTGTGGAAATTTGGAGCTGTCTCATCGATGCTTCTGATGCGGAAAAATTGCCGCGGCGGAGAAGCAGAGCCTTGATTAGTTCCGCATTCGTCAATGGAATCTTGCCAATGTTCAAGCGTGTGAAAATATCAATGGAGGTCGCTGTATCTTTGCCTGACACCTCATACCATATCACTCGAATGTTGTTGGCTTTATCCATGCCGGTGACATCGTCAAAGTCTTGTCCCAACAGCGCGCAAACTATTTTATTTCGATAGTTCTTGTTTTCTTTCATCCAATCAGCCATAGCCTCATAAACTGTTTTCATATAATAGAAATCAATAAAGCTATTAGCATCTTCAGTTGAATTATTTATATTTTCAAGAAAATGTTGAGAGTCGAACTCAAGTCTGGTCTCATACTTGATAGAGTACATATCAAACATATCATAAAGGACTTCACGTACTTGTTCGACACACTTTAATAGGATATAAAGCGTAGTCAAACGCTGTTGTCCATCAATGACCTCATAACCGTCAATAGTTATTGTTTGATTATTTTCAACCTTAGTCCAGTTTTTTTCTTAACCACAATGGGTTGAAGGCAATAAAACTCGCCCTCTTCTTTCTTTCGTTTGCAGAAATCTTTAAAATCATTCAGCATCTGCTTTGCTTCGGAAGCAGACCATCTATACCCACGCTGATAATTTGGAATAAAAAAATTCATTCCCGACATGGAACGTATGTTTTTTAACTCAATCGTATTCTCGTTCATTTTTATTGTATGTTATTAGATTATACAAAAATAACTCATTTGCTTCTCCGAAACAAACAAAGCATAAATAACTTTATTCAAGCAATCGGATATTGGTTTCCGTTCCCGTCTTTTTGTCGATTGGTCTTAATTCATAAATGTCCGTCGAATGATGTCTGCAAATTGTCGGTGGTGAGATTATACATATCCCTCCAACTCAATCCACAGAAACAACAAAAAAAATGAAAAGGTCTCTAATCTGTTTGTAACTTTTCTTTTTGAAAAGTCTTATGGTTTTGTCCCATATCCTAAAACACGTTTCTTACTTTTTCGACTGACACATAACCGTCTCTATCTATAATCTCCTGATAAGCCTTGTTGATACCGACTCTGATTTTACCCACCATACGGTTGGTTTCCTGTACAACAACGCTTCTTCCCGACATTCTGCCGAGATTGATATCCTATAACTTTTCCTCAAAACTGAAATGGGAAATATTGCCGTTTTACGGTGATACGGCACATCACAGGCACAGGTCCATTCTTCTTTTGGGGATTACGTTTGAGATAGAATAATACTCTAAAAGTGTTTCTGCTCATACCCCCCCCTTTTTTTTTTGGTTTGCAAAATTATTAATGGTAGAATTTAATAGCGGTAAGCAGAGCACGGCATATCGGTACAAAAGAATCAACCAAAGTAAAACTGTAACGAGGTCAAATCGCTAACAAACAACAATTTCCCCGTTTCGCACTCACTTTCGTTTCTTTATTGTATCTTTGTCCCAAGATTTTCATGCACCAAAGAACTAAAAAGGTCAATGAAAACAGCAGTTCTCCAACAACATTTGCTATTAATATTTTACTACAATATCATGTCCACACCATTTTTCAAATTCAAGAAGTTCACAATTTGGCACGACAAATGCGGGATGAAAGTCGGTACAGACGGTGTGTTGCTCGGCGCATGGTGCAATGTGTCGGAAGCCAAAAGCGCACTTGACATCGGTACCGGAAGCGGACTAATATCACTGATGATGGCACAACGGAATCCGATTTTGTCTGTCGATGCCATAGACATTGACACCCATGCTGTGAATCAAGCCAGTGAAAACGTAAAAAGTTCCATTTTCTCAGATTGCATAAAGGTCATCCAGTGCGATATAACCAAGGTTGACAATGGAAACTGCCATGATTTGGCAGACAAATATGCGCTGATAGTCAGCAACCCTCCCTTCTATGGAGAGAACGTATATTCCTCGGACAGACAACGTAACAATGCCCGCCACACTTCTTCTCTGCCTTTCAGTCTGCTGATAGAGAAAAGCTCCGCTCTGCTTGACGACGACGGAGAATTTGACGTGATAATACCATTTGGTTCTACGGCGGAGTTCATTTCTATTGCCGCCATGCACGGGCTCTATCTATCACGAAGAACTAATGTAAGAGATTCCGTCACCAAACCGTTCAAACGTTCACTGCTTGCCTTCACAAAGCATCCTGTCTGTACGGAACTGTCAGAATTATGTCTGCGCAAAGAGGACAACCAGTACTCAGCAGCATACAGAGAACTGACAAAAGACTTTTATCTTTCCATCTGACATACACCGGCTTCGCATCCAACCCCTACGGTGAACATTCCGGGCATGTCATCCACAATGACTTTCTCTATATATAAAATCATCCGCTGCAGAGCCTTTTTATTCTGACTCTACAGCGGATGAAATATCCATCAATCTGCCCTCTTACCTCTTTATCGGGCAGTCAATTATCGATGTAGAAAAGAGTATCATGCCGCTTCTACAGGCATACAGCGCCTAAACATGCCCCACCTTGTCCCCGTATCCCGGCAGACCTCGTGCTACTCTGCTTCTTTCTTTACCTGATACTTTGTACATCCATCCTTGAAGAAACCGACAATCTGTTTTGCTGCGGCGATGCCCGCATTAACATTCGCTTCGGCAGTCTGGGCACCCATCTTCTTAGGAGTCGAGAAGTAGCGTCCTTCCATCTTGGCAAACTCTGCATCTGCATCCGGCTTTATGTCAGTCACATATCTGAGATCTGTACGCTCCGACATCAGTTCGAGAAGTCCCGATTCGTCAATGACCTCCTTACGCGCCGTGTTCACAAGCACAGCCCCCTTCTTCATCTTTCCGACAAGAGCCTTGTTTATGCTCTGCTTCGTTTCCGGAGTAGCCGGAATATGCAGACTCACAATGTCACAAGCTTCAAAAAGTTCGTCCTGACTGTTTGCTGCATGTACACCGGCAGCCTCTATAGCATCTGCCGGGCAGAAAGCATCGTAGGCATAGACATCCATGCCGAATCCTTTTGCTATTCTCGCTACATTGCGACCCACATTGCCGAAAGCAAGGATTCCAAATTTCTTGCCCATCAACTCTGTACCCGCTTTCCCGTTATAGAAACCACGCACAGCGAACACAAGAAGTCCGAACACAAGCTCTGCCACAGCATTGGCATTCTGTCCCGGAGTGTTCATTACGACCACACCGTGTGCCGTAGCCGCCTCAAGATCCACATTGTCATACCCTGCACCGGCACGGACAACAATCTTCAGCTGTTTTGCCGCATCCAACACTTCAGCATCAATTTTGTCTGAACGTATGATAACAGCATCTACATCTGCCACTGCCTCCAGCAACTGTGCCTTTTCCGTATATTTCTCAAGCATGGCAAGTTCATAGCCTGCCGCTTCAATCTCTTTCTTTATACCTTCCACCGCCACAGCAGCAAAAGGCTTCTCTGTTGCTATAAGTACTTTCATATCTTTCAGCCGGATTAATTAATGAGCCTTCTCAAACTGCTGCATACACTCTACAAGTGCTTTCACTCCTTCCACACTCATTGCGTTATAGCAACTTGCACGGAATCCGCCGACAGAACGATGACCCTTAACTCCCACCATGCCACAATCTGTAGCGAATTTCAAGAAGTCAGCTTCAAGCTCTTTGTATTCATCTTTCATGACAAAACAAAGGTTCATCACTGAGCGGTCTTCTTCATTAGCCGTTCCACGGAACAATCTGTTGCGGTCGATTTCCGAATAAAGAATGTTTGCACGCTCATTCGCACGGCGATCCATTTCTTTCACACCACCCTGCGACTTAATCCAACGCAGATTCTGCATGGCACAATATATAGGAACTACAGGCGGAGTGTTGAACATACTTCCCTTATCCACGTGTGTACGATAGTCCAGCATGGTAGGAATCTGGCGGCTAACCTTTCCGAGAGCGTCATCTTTGACGATAACGAAAGTGACTCCCGCCATTGACAGATTCTTCTGTGCACCTCCATAGATGCAGCTGTACTTGCTTACATCTACCGGACGGCTGAATATATCCGACGACATGTCCGCAATCATCGGCACCGGAGAATCCAAATCCTTACGAATCTCTGTACCGTAGATTGTATTGTTTGTCGTGATGTGGAAGTAGTCAGCATCAGCAGGAACTGTATAATCCTTCGGAATATAAGTGTATGTTGACTCTGCTGAAGAAGCTACCTCTACCACGTCACCGAACAGTTTAGCCTCTTTCATCGCCTTCTTTGCCCACACACCTGTATTGAGATAGGCAGCTTTCTTTTCAAGGAAGTTATAAGGAATCATGCAGAACTCAAGGCTCGCACCGCCACCAAGGAACAAGACTGAATATCCCTCCGGAATTTCAAGCAATTCCTTGAAAAGAGCCACGGCTTCATCTACAACAGGTTGAAAATCCTTTGCACGATGGCTGATTTCCATCAGCGAAAGTCCTGAACCATTAAAATCAAGACAAGCATTTGCTGTGGCTTCAATCACCTCACGCGGAAGAATAGAAGGTCCCGCATTAAAATTGTACTTTTTCATCTTTATTACCATTATTATTTAATAAATATCTTAAAAGCAAACATCCCTCCTAACAAGTCTTCACAACTGAATAGAGAATATCCGTTAGCAGGAATCACTCTCAAAAGCAGGGCAAAAATAAGCAATTCATTTTGTTATAGCAATAATAAGGATATAAAAATGACAACTAATCGCCATTTTTACTTGACATTGTTCAACATTAAAGGCTAAAATCCGACTTTAAGTAAGCAATCCTCCTTATTTCATCTTACTCCACCCGCTGCACAATCAGTCTATATAACGAACATATCCTTCTTTGCGCGGCTTGGGCGCAGGCAGTTCCTTCGCCGGATAGCCGATGATGCAATGGGCTATACCCTCGTAGTCACCTTCTACACCCCACTCCTTCAACAGTTTTTTGCCTTCTTCGCTCTCAAACTCCTCTTTCGCACGGTGTATCCAGCAAGAGCCGAGACCAAGTGAATGGGCAGCATTCATGAGATTCGCCATGACGAGCGAACCGTCATACCGATAAGTCGGAAAGGATTTGTCCGCAAGCACAACCATTACGACCGGCGCGCCATAGAAAGGATCGGAGTCGGTCCCAAGTATGGCGGCATTCATAGCAGAAAGCTTGTCACGCAGTTCCTTGTTCGACACCACCACAATCAACGGACTTTGCCTGTTCATGCCCGTCGGAGCGTATGTACCCGCCTTGACAATCTCTTCAATCAAGTCGCGAGACACTGCATCCGGCTTATATGCCTTTACGCTACGTCTTGTAACGAGAGACTCTATTGTTTCGTTCATCATCTTATGAAATTAGTTTTTTGAGGTTGTTCTCTTTCCGGATAAGCCACACCGGCATTCTTTCCGGCTTCAAGATTATGCAGAAGCCATGCCATGTTGCGTCCGAGTGTGCGCATCGTCTGCAATCCCTCGGCATCACGGCGAGCCTCCTCCGGAGTGTTGCCGTGTATCTGATTCCAATATTGAGAGCCGACAACGAGCATCTGGCTTATCGTGAAATACTTGTTGAGCTGGTCGAAAGCCGCACTGGCACCTCCACGGCGACAGCTGACGACCGCAGCAGCGGGTTTCAACATGAACTTAGATGTACGTCCATAGAAGGCACGATCCATGAACGAAGTTATTGCGCCTGAAGCGGCGGCATAATGAACGGGAGACCCGAACACAAAAGCGTCGGCCTCCTCTGCCTTTGCGATAAACTCATTCACCTTGTCATCTATGAAACATTTGCCTGTCTGTAAGCAGCTTCCACAAGCAATGCAGCCGGATATGGGTTTATTGCCCAACCAAAATATTTCTGTCTCTATGCCTGCCTTGTTTAGTTCTGAAGCCACTTCGCAAAGTGCCACATACGTACATCCTTCCTTATGAGGACTACCGTTCACCAAAAGAGTTTTCATATTTATCAGTTTTTTTCTAATTTGACTTATCAAAGGACAAAGGTACAAAAAAAACAAATGTTCGCGACAGACTACTTATGTATATTTAGCGGGATGTTCGCGACAGACTACTCCTACTGTTTTTTGGTGGTTGTATTCACAGACTCCTCATGTATATTTAGCAGAGCGTTCTTGACAGACTCCTCATGTATGTTTAGCAGGGTGTTCTCGACAGACTCCTCCGTCGCTACCGCGCCACCTCCCCTAACTTAGGGGAGGAGCCAAGTTACCATGTTGGTTGTCGGTGCTATACATCCGCATCATAGTCTTTTCAAGGTGAGGTATATCGGCTGTGTGACCGACGAGACTTGGAGAAAACAACCAAAAAAACTTTCTAAATTACCGAAAGACGGGCTATAATAATGTTTCGCAATAAATTTGAAACAGCTTCTAAATTTGCATACGAACAATCGTGTAATCAGATTTTAATTGGCTGATTACACGATTGACTTTTCAAGTTCCATTGTACTCAAGAAACTGGAACTTTTACTTTTACGTTTGTCATATCAATCAGATTTAGTGTTCTGTTTTTTACTCTCCTACATCAGACTATCAGAAAACGCTTTTAGGGATGTTTCATATCCGTCTGCCCGCTTCTATAGCTACTCAATGGCTCTCTCGTCCCTGTACAGTCAAACACCTTGTTTAACCAAAGTACATCATTACCTGAGTTCGGGATAAGTTTTAGAATAATGCCAGTTGTTTTGAGTCCTCAATATAGTATCCTTGCAGTGCATCAGGTTTGTTCTCAAAGAAACAATAAGCCCCCAGTACAGCCACAAGATTTACTAGGAAATTCGCTATCGAACGGTGTCTGGAATGTACAAGCTGCGCTTTGTTTTTGAGCAGGTCGTTGATAGTCTCAATGATATATCTCTTTCTAAGCATCATTTTATCATAGAAGGAGATAAGCTTGTTCTTCATGTTCGCCTTAATCCCGTGTACAAGCTGGATGCCGTCATCAAATAATGAATCAAACAGCTTGGGAGAAATGTATCCTCTGTCTGCAAAGA
>JAJPZU010000029.1 GCA_021204165.1 Prevotellaceae bacterium | reverse complement strand
CTAAGTTAGGGGAGGTGGCGCGGTAGCGACGGAGGAGTCTGTCGAATACGTCTGTAAATATATACAAGTCACACACGAGGAGTCTGTCGAATACACCCACAAAGCATCCAACACAACATATTAGTAGTCTGTCGAATACATCTGCAAATATACACAAGTCACACATGAGGAGTCTGTCGAAAACAACCTGTCAAATACACACGAGGAGTCTGTCAAGAACATCTACTAAAATCCGTCGAATGTACCCCCAAAAGAAAAGAGGTCATCATATATATATTGTAATTACAGCAGTTAAAATCCAAACGATTTCTAAGAAAACAAAATAAAAATCTTACGAAACATTATTTTTATCCTTATTTATTTGTCTATTTGAAATAAACACACTTATTTTGCACTCGTTATGAAGAAGAACATAAATAAATATTGGCGTTGGCAGAGCTTAGGACACAAAAAAGTCGTAAGTCAACCCGGTCTGTTCCTTTATTAAATAATCTTCTGTAAGAAAGCACAGATAAATATAAAAGGAAATCAAGCCTGTCGTACTTGCGACAGGCTTTTTCTTTTTGGAGTAAATCAACAAAAAAATTACAACAACAAAATAAAGAAAGACAAAGATTATGAGTTTTCAAGTAGATTCAAACGGATTTTACGGTGAATACGGCGGTGCCTATATTCCGGAAATACTCTACAAGACGGTAGAGAATCTAAAGAATGCCTACCTGCCAATAATAGAAAGCGAGGAGTTCAAGAAGGAGTATCATCTGCTGCTGAAGGATTATGTCGGCCGCCCTTCCCCACTCTATTTTGCAAAAAGAATGAGCGAGAAATACGGATGCCAGCTATATCTGAAGAGAGAAGACCTGAACCACACGGGGGCACACAAGATAAACAATGCACTCGGACAGATTCTTGTGGCCAAGAAGATGGGGAAAAAGCGCATCATCGCAGAGACCGGTGCCGGACAGCACGGTGTAGCCACAGCCACAGCATGTGCATTGATGAACATGCCGTGTGTGGTCTATATGGGCGCAACGGATGTGGAACGTCAACATGTCAATGTGGAACGCATGAAGATGCTTGGCGCAGAAGTCCATCCTGTAACCAGCGGCAACATGACCCTGAAAGATGCCACAAACGAAGCCATACGCGACTGGTGCTGCCATCCTGCCGACACATTCTATATCATAGGTTCCACAGTAGGACCGCATCCTTATCCGGACATGGTTGCACGTCTGCAAAGCGTCATATCGGAAGAAATCAAATGGCAACTGGAAGAAAAGACCGGACGCGACTATCCTGACTATCTTATGGCATGTGTGGGCGGAGGCTCCAACGCAGCAGGAACCATATACCATTACATAGACGATGAGAGAGTTAAGATAGTGCTTTCCGAGGCGGGAGGTCTGGGAGTCGATACAGATATGACAGCGGCATCCATGCAAATAGGAACGGACGGTATTCTGCACGGCTCAAAGATAAAACTGATGCAGACAGAAGACGGTCAGATTATAGAACCCTATTCCATTTCCGCCGGACTTGACTATCCGGGAACAGGCCCCATACATTGCAACCTGTATAAGCAAGGTCGTGCACAAGTCGTGGCAGTGAACGATGACGAAGCACTGAAGGCAGCTTTCGAGCTGACAAGACTGGAAGGTATTATTCCGGCACTTGAAAGTTCACACGCTCTCGGAGCACTGCCCAAGATGAAATTCAAGAGCAGTGATATTGTCGTTCTGACCGTCAGCGGACGCGGCGACAAAGACATTGACACTTATCTGAAACATTTCAATTAAAACACTACTATCATGGCAAGATTCATATACCATACAGCATCCAAAAAGGTTCTCGGCGACCTGAATACTCCTGTAAGCACCTATATGAGAGTGCGCGACGCTTATCCTCAAAGCGCGCTGATGGAGAGTTCCGACTATCACGGAAAGGAGAACAGCCGTTCTTTCATCGGGGTACATCCTATCGCTTCCGTCAGCATAGAGCACGGCAAAGCCATCGGGAAATTTCCGGACGGAAGCCGGACGGAAAGATTGGTATCAGACGAATACCGGACGGACAAAGCCATCAACGACTTTCTGAATGAATTCAGCATTTCGGGAGAGGATGCAGACTATTGCGGACTATACGGATATACGTCCTTCAACGCAGTAAGATATTTTGAAAATATCAACGTGAAAGACGAGACAAGGACAGAGAACGATGCGCCCGACATGCTATACATTCTATATAAGGACGTCATCGTATTCGACCATTTCCGCAATGAGATGGTTCTGATAGAACTATTGGAGGAGAAAGAAGAGGACGACCTGAGCCAGCTTGAGCACGATGTATTGCACCGGATGTTCCAAAGCTATGAGTTTCATCCCGTCGGAGACGTTCACAGCACATTGACCGATGAAGAACACAAAGCCAACATACGAAAAGGAATACAGCACTGTATGCGAGGAGATGTATTCCAGATTGTACTGTCGAGACGGTTCATACAAAGATATGAAGGCGACGACTTCAAGCTCTACCGGGCATTGCGAAGTGTAAACCCTTCACCCTATCTATTTTATTTCGACTTCGGAGGGTTCCGGATTTTCGGTTCATCGCCGGAGACACACTGCCGCATCGAGAACAGAAAAGCTTATATAGACCCCATTGCCGGTACAACCAAGCGGACAGGCAATCAGGAACAAGACAAGCAGAATGCCCTGTATCTTCAGAACGACCCCAAAGAGAATGCTGAGCACGTCATGCTGGTGGATTTGGCAAGAAACGACCTGAGCCGCAACTGCCACAATGTGAAGGTTGACTTCTACAAGGACATGCAATACTACAGCCACGTGATACATCTTGTCAGCCGGGTGAGCGGAGAGCTTGACGACAATGCAGATCCTGTCAAAGCGTTCATAGACACATTCCCTGCCGGCACGCTTTCCGGAGCACCCAAAGTACGTGCCATGCAGCTGATAAGCGAATATGAGCCGCACAACAGGGGCGCGTATGGCGGATGTATCGGATTCATCGGTTTCAACGGAAGTCTGAACCAAGCTATCACCATACGCACCTTCGTCAGCAGAAACAGCGAACTGTGGTTTCAGGCAGGAGGAGGAATCGTGGCGAAAAGTGATGAAGAATACGAGCTTCAAGAAGTAAACAATAAGCTTGGAGCACTCCGGAAAGCCATCGACATCGCTGTAAAGCTATGAATCAGCCGACACAGAAGATTCCCCGAAATCATTCTTACTCAGCATAAAAAAAACAGATAAAATTACCATCACATGAAAATAGTAATCATTGACAATTACGATTCATTCACATATAATCTGAGCCATCTTGTCAAAGAACTTGGAGCAGAAGTCACTGTATTGCGCAACGACAAGTTCTGTATTGAAGACATAGAACAGTTTGACAAAATCATATTGTCTCCGGGACCGGGAATACCGAAAGAGGCAGGACTGCTGTTGGAAGTTATAGAAAAGTACAAAGGAAGGAAACCCTTTCTCGGAGTATGTCTCGGACATCAAGCCATAGGAGAAGCTTTCGGAGGCACACTGATTAATCTCAGCAGTGTTTTTCACGGAGTCGCCACACCTGCTACAATAATTTCCGACGATTATTTATTCAAAGGTCTTCCAAGGCAGATAGAAGTCGGAAGATACCACTCATGGGTTGTGGACAAAGACACACTGCCCGAAGACATAGAAGTGACGAGTATCAGCAATGAGGGATATATCATGTCGCTACGGCATAAAGAATATAACATCAGAGGCATACAATATCATCCGGAAAGCGTACTCACTCCTTCGGGAAAAGATATAATAAGGAACTGGATGGAACACTGACACATAAAAAACATGCACAATGAAACAAATACTTACATCACTCACAGAAGGCAAATCCCTCACACGTCAGCAGACACGTGAGATTATGACAGACATAACAAAAGAGAAATTTAACGACTGCCAAATTGCAGCATTCCTCATGGCACTGCAAATGAAAGGAATCACCGTAGATGAACTCCTCGGACTGCGCGACGTGCTTCTCGAAACGGGAGTTTCCATAGACTTGTCGCCCTACCGGACTATTGACATTGTGGGTACAGGAGGAGACGGAAAAAACACATTCAACATTTCCACTTGTTCTGCATTTGTCATTGCCGGTGCAGGTTATAAGGTAAGCAAGCACGGCAACTACAGCGCCACTTCCATAAGCGGCGCGAGCAATGTCATAGAAGAACACAGAGTCAAGTTCACCAACGACACGGACAAGCTGAAGCGTTCTCTCGAAGAATCAGGGGTTGCCTATTTCCATGCCCCGCTCTTTGCACGCGGAATGAAGTTTGTCGCCCCCATACGCAAGTCCATGCAAGTTCCCACATGCTTCAACCTGTTAGGTCCTCTTGTCAATCCCTGCCAACCGGCATACAATTTTCTCGGTGTCGCAAACCTGAACCTGATGCGGCTTTACACCAATGCCCTCCAGAAACTGGGAGTAGGCTTCGGCATCGTGTGCAGCTATGACGGATACGACGAGGTTTCACTTACAGGCGACTTCAAGGTGACAACCAACTACATGGAAAAGGTACTGAAAGCAGAAGACCTTGGTCTGACCACCGTCAGGAAGGAAGAACTGTTCGGGGGGAACAGCAAGAAGGAAGCCAAAGATATATTCGACAGCGTACTCGAAAACACATCCACAGAAGCGCAGAAAAATGTAGTCATAGCTAATGCCGCATTCGCAATCAATGTGATAGACAAGGACAAGACCATTGAAGAATGTGTGGACATTGCACGCGAATCGATTGAGAGCGGAAAGGCATTGAAATGCCTGAAAAGATTCATTGAAATAAACAGCTGAGAAATGAGAGACATACTTGAGGAAATCATTGCATGGAAACGAATAGAAGTGGAAATGCAGAAAAGAGCACATGCCCCCGGCATACTCTACAGAAAGGTGGAAGACATGATGAGCGACAGTGCATCACAGGTGCGCTCGATGAGCCATGCGCTACAATGCTCGCCGTCGGGAATCATTGCCGAGTTCAAACGGAAATCACCGTCTAAAGGCTGGATAAAAGAAGACGGAAAAGCAGAAGTGATTCCCGCCCGATACGCGAAGAACGGAGCTGCGGCACTGTCCATCCTCACGGACGAGAAATATTTCGGAGGCAACATGGAATTTATTCGGACCGCACGTCCTGAAATCGAGATACCTATACTCAGAAAAGATTTCATCATCGACGAATATCAGCTGTTCCAAGCACGCGCCATCGGAGCGGATGCCGTCTTGCTCATTGCCGCTGGACTGGAGAAAGCAAACTGCAAAAGGCTCGCAAAAACGGCGCATGAGCTGGGACTTGAAACTCTGCTTGAGGTACACACAGAAAGCGAACTGGACTATGTAGGGGAGCATATCGACATGGTCGGAGTGAACAACCGCCACCTCGGCACATTCCATACGGATGTGGAAACTTCCTACAAGCTTGCCGCACATCTGCCCTCGGAGCTTGTCAAGGTATCGGAAAGCGGCATTTCCAGTCCCAAGACCGTTGCAGAACTGCGCAAAGCCGGATTCAGAGGTTTCCTTATCGGCGAAACATTCATGAAAGAGGAGGAACCGGCAGAGGCTCTCAGAAACTTCATAGATGCAGTCATATCATTGAAAGGAGAATAGAAAGATGGTTATCAAGGTATGCGGTTTGCGCGAGACGGAGAATCTGAAAGAAGTTGAAAAGCTCGGAGTAGATTGGATGGGATTCATCTTTTATCCCCGCTCCCCACGCCATGTAGCTCTCCGCCCTTCCTATCTTCCCACGCAGGCCCGAAGAGTCGGAGTTTTTGTGAACGAACATAAGGAGAGCATTATGCAAAGGGTTTCCGAGTTCAGGCTCGACATTGTCCAACTGCATGGAAACGAAAGCCCGGACTTCTGTACAGATTTGAGAAACAGTCTGCCCGCCTCCATGCAAATCATGAAGGCTGTCCGGGTGGAAAAAGAAGCGGACATAGAGAAAGCGGAATCTTACGGACAGTCCATAGACTACGTCTTGTTTGAAACCAAGTGCGACACATACGGCGGGAGCGGAAAACAGTTCAACTGGGAATGGCTGCAAAGCTACAAGGGACCTCGACCTTTCATCCTCAGCGGCGGAATAGGTCCGGAAGATGCTCAAGCCATCAAGCAGCTCACACATCCCTGCTTCTACGGCATTGATCTGAACAGCCGCTTTGAACTGTCTCCGGGAATCAAAAACATTGAACTTCTTTCCCGTTTCCTGCATGAACTAAAGAAATGACAATTAAGCAATCAAATTATCAGCACATTACTGACAATCAAATACCACTACAATATGAACAGAATAAGCAATCTTTTCCAGACAAAAAAACACGGAATATTGTCCATCTATTTTTGTGCCGGACATCCCACACTCGAAAAAACGGCAGAAACCATAAAGACGCTTGAAAAGAACGGTGTGGACATGATAGAGGTAGGCATACCCTTCAGCGACCCGATGGCCGACGGAGTAGTAATCCAAAACGCGGCGACAAAGGCTTTGAAGAACGGAATGTCTCTGCGTACTCTGTTCTCACAACTGACGGACATACGCAAAGAGGTCAACATACCTCTCATCCTCATGGGATACCTTAACCCCATCATGCAGTTCGGCTTCGACAAGTTCTGCATCAGATGTGTCGAATGCGGAATAGACGGAGTCATCATACCGGACCTTCCGTTCAAAGACTACTTGGAGACATACAAGCCGATAGCAGACAAATATGACATCAGAATCATCATGCTCATCACACCGGAGACAAGCGAGGAGCGCATACGTTTCATCGACGAACATACGGACGGATTCATCTATATGGTGTCTTCGGCAGCCACCACCGGCGCACAAAAAGAGTTCGACGATGCCAAACAGGCTTATTTCAACCGGATTGACCACATGAACCTCCGGCATCCGCGAATGATCGGTTTCGGCATATCCAACAAGCAGACGCTCAGCTCAGCCATGAAAAATGCCTCGGGAGCCATCATCGGAAGCAAGTTCGTCACTCTTTACGAAGAAACGGGAGACGCAGAGAAAGCAATCAACCGACTATACGAGATTCTGGAGAAATGAGCAAAAAAGACAGAATTGACAGAAGAAGAACCTTCCGCCAATTCTGTCTTTTTTTACATTATCGCATAAAGAGGACAACATTATTCGCCTTTTTGGGTTAATAGAATAAGAAACAACTTAATATCAACAGAAAAATATGATTTCCGGAAAATACTTATATAAAAGCTTGCTCATAATATTCACGCTATGGTTGTTCACACCGGTACAGGCGCAAAAGAGCACAACTACCTCCTCTCCTGTCTGCGGCTATTTCTGCAATCCTCCGCTTCCCTACAAACCCGTAAAGCTCGACATCCTGTTCATAGGCAACTCGTTCTCTATCGACACCAGTTCCGCCTTGCCCACCATATTAAGCTCCATGGGAATATCCACCGTGAATATATATGTGCTATATAAGGGCGGATGCTCCATGAAAGAGCATTATGAGAATCTGAAAAGCGGGAAAAAGGTGTATGAGTTTTACCAGTACGACTATCATGGGGAAACCAAACTCGAAAAAGCCACCAGCATACGCGATGTGATAAGACGTTATCCATACGACATCGTCGTATTCCAACAGTATTCACTCGAGTCGGGAGACTACCGGACTTATGAACCGTACCTCGCCAAACTTTTGCAGGCTTATAAAATAATGACCATCAGCCCGAGGACTACTTTTGCCTTCAACCAGCCGTGGGCATACTCGTCCAAACACAAAAACATTGGGGTCTATAAGAATCAGGCAAACATGTATGAGCAAATCTGCGAAAGCACAAAAAGGATGAAGGAATATTCCGGCATTGACATTATAATTCCTTGCGGCACAGCCGTACAGAACGCACGCTCGACGGAATCGCTCACAACAGCCAATGAGTTCACCCGCGACAACCAACATATTGACCTTTATATGGGACGCTATCTCCTCGGATGTACTTTCTTTGAATCCATCATAGCTCCATGCCTCGGGCGCAACATACGTGACGATTTGTCCATACACGGCAAGTCGGGAACGAGTAACCAAGTGAACAACAGCAATCGACGCATACTGCAAAATTGTGCGCGTCTGGCCGTAGCAAACAATTATGAGGTTTCAGAGTTTGTCAATGAATAGCAACGGAAAAGTCAGTCGAGAGCATCCACATAACTATAAAATTCAAACAAGCTTGTCACTTAACTTTTCAATAATTCTATTACATCCAAAATAATCCAACACATAAAGAGGAAATGCACTTAATACTGCAACTCTCGGGCATTTATGACCGATATATTTTTCTAATTGTTTTGAAAAAATATCTTCCTGAGACATTAAAGATGTAGGCAAGACAAAGACATCATTAACAAGATAATTAGCTTTACACAAGTGGACTGTTATCAACTCTTGCCAAACTTGTCTTGTATATGAATTTACATTTGACAATTGCGGCTTGCATCCGGCAGCGACAATATGTTTGTAATGAGGTTCTTTCAAACAATCGTCTTTATCAAAACACTCATCCTTATATGGACAATTGCTACGTTTGCATTTTACAGTCAAGGTCTTAAAACTTTCCTTATCCTTATAATGCCTTATGGCTTCTACCATTGGATAACTGATATAAAGCATACCTTCACCGGTTTCGTCATTAAAGAATGAAAGCATCTCTTTTATCTTCTTGTCATCAGCTAATGAAGAATGGGCATCATAGTCAAAAAACAGATAGATATAAGCAAAACTATCCCGGTAGTAATCTTTTAGAATTGCAGCATTTTCAGCAGTACGTTCCTTTAGCAAGGAAACTATATCTATCGAAAAACTGCCCTCATCTTTCATGGCACGATACAACTGGTATATTTCTGCATCAAAAACACATTTTATGGCATGTCTGTCTCCTAAGAAATTACATTCTAACTTCTCTACAAGTTTACCTTCTGTCTTAGCCCCCTCGAAGATAAACAGCGTTTTTTCCTTACTCATCATAAAAAGCCCCTGCTCGGTAAATTTTCTCAATATTATGTCCAAAACGCAGTTCTTTGTCCGTACAATCAGCCAAACATTTTATCTTATTGTTATTCAAAATAAAATTACAGTCAGGACGCAACAAGTCATTGGTCATCAAATATGTATTATGTGACGACGTAAATATCTGGCAATCCATGTTAAACAACTGCTTACATACTTCAAAGGCTAAACGAAAATGATAGAAAGCATCAAATTCGTCTATAAAAACAAATGAAGCTTTGTTCATCCGTTTCATCCAAAAATACAGCAATTGCAAAGAGTGTGTACCTGTAGAGGCTATCAGATGGAATAAAACTTCATTATCTCCGATTCTGCAAAGAATCTGTTTATCTGTTGAATTATGGACAACGAATTGAAATCTCTGTCCACTTACCTTATACAAGAAGTCTGCGAAATCTTCAAGAAGATTATTATTGATGATGTACTCATCTAAATTCGTTGTATTAGTTTCAAGACCTATAAATTCTCTTATATCGAGATTACGAAACCAAAGCATCGAATTTACAAATCCACTAAGCTCCAACAAATAATGATTTGCATCCAAAGGGTATGACGTAAGCAGAAAATTTACTATGGATACATTATTTGCATTATCTCCAAGATTCTTTTCGACATTGCTACCCATAGGGAACTGTAACTTATCAATACAAAAGAACTTATCTTTACGTTCAAAAACAACTTTTCCATCAACGACAAGACTTTCTGCCATCAACATACCAACAGCATTCTTTGAATATACATATTCCACGGTTTTATCTCCAAACAAAAATGTATATTCAAATTTCACCAATCCTTCTTTCTGACCACCATTAATAAAGTTTGTATAATAATCAAACTTTTTCCATTTTGGTGACAAATGATTCTCTATATCAAATAATGCTAAACTAAAATTTGTTTTACCAGAACCATTAGGTCCATATATGATACCATTCTTAATGATACCATCTTTTATGGCATAAGTGTTAAACCCATAATTAGCAGGCTTTGTTAAGTCCCATTCAATGCGGCTTGCAAATCCTCGATAGTTCGTGACGGCAAATTTTGCTAACATAGCTCATTTTATTCTTGGTTACAACCGCAAAGATAGCGAATTTGTTTTAACCGTAAAAAAATTACGGAAAAAGATTCCTCCATCGCTTTTTAGAAGTATATTCACAGCCCCCTCGTACTTATTTGCGGTTGTATTCAGTGTCTTTACACGAATGTGTTCACAGAAACAAAAACACGCTAAAATACCATATTTCAAAATGACAAAATGATATTTTCGCCCAAAATGAAAATTTAACATTTGAAGCCGTTTTTTGCCGGCTGCGAAGAGACGAAAAATTTAGTACCGAGATAATGCATTGATAATCAATGATATATGATTTTATAAAATTCGCTCAAAAAAACGCGCCGGACGCATTTTTTGATAAACCAGAGAGTTTTAGTAATTTATTGACTGCCAATAGGTTACAGCTAAATTTACCATTTTCATGCCCAAACACCACCCTAAAGCTACTCACTTTTAAGTTTTTGTTCAGACACACTTCCGAAACAGCAGATTATACACTTCTTAACATTTCATTCGGTCAATGCCGTTTTTTTACCCGAAATTCGGTGTTTTTTTCATTTCACCGCGGTGATT
>JAJPZU010000116.1 GCA_021204165.1 Prevotellaceae bacterium | reverse complement strand
AAAAATTACACCGCGGTGTGCAAAAATTTTCACCGCGGTGAAAATTTAAAAACACTGCGGTGAAAATTCAGAAAGACTTTGCCAAAATATAACAAATGTGAACAAGCCGTCCAAAATTGAAACACTATTTTACATTTTGCGAGGCTCTCAAAAAATGCGCGTAGAATCCCCGATTTCCGATAAAAGTTCGGCGCGCTTCATTTTGACGCGTGCCAGAGGGCTTGGAATTTTAACATTTGACAAAATCAAAAAGTAAGCATCCGGATGCAATATTGACAAGTTTGATAAAAATTTACCACAATATGCTTTCATTTTGTCAGAAAATAAAAGTGTTAAAAATTATATATAAAAAATTTTATTATGGGCAACAAATATTGACCGAAGCAAGCATACAGAAGTGCAACTATTTTCCACTTTCTCACCAATAGTTATATGTATATTTTGCATGTACCATACTCCAAATAAGCTCACACAAAAAACAAAAATCAGCCAAGTGTACATATCTTAAAACAGCGACTTGCATCAACGGACTATTCGCAAGGAATCATATATCATAACACATAAGAAAAGACACAAAACAATATCATATATTATATGATTTATAACATTTTGAAAAATAACACGATAAAATCATTAAAAAAAATATATTTTCTTTTGGATATACAGAAAAAGTAATTACATTTGCAGCGTTCAAATCAATATAAACAAAGAAAGGTACACGATAAGTACACTATAATACAGCATCAATATGAGCGGAGAAAACACATCGCCAGTCAATCCATACGTTTCTGTTGACTGTGTTCTGTTAGGGTTTGACGGTAAACAGCTCAACGTGCTGCTTGTCCGCCAATGTGAGAGCGGCGGCAAACACAGCACCGACCACTACAAGCTTCCGGGAAGCCTGATCTACATGGACGAAGATCTTGACGACGCAGCGCAGAGAGTGCTCAAACAGCTTACGGGACTATCACAAGTGAAAATGGTACAGTTCCGCGCTTTCGGCGGAGCCAAACGTCTGTCCAATCCCAACGACACGATTTGGCTGGAACGCTTCCATCATCTCGAACATCACCTTGAACGCATTGTGACCATCGCCTACCTGTCGCTGCTGCGCATCGAAAGAAAGTACAAGACGCTGGACAACAACTACGAAGCTTGTTGGATACCGGTCAATGAACTTCCTCAACTCGCTTTCGACCACAACGACATTGTGAGGGAAGCCATACTCTCCATAAGAGACATTGCGACCATCACTCCATCGAAGATTTTCGATTTGCTGCCACGGAAGTTCACAGCGGCACAGCTCTACTCCGCATATACCGAGGTGATAGGAAAAAAGATAGACCTGCGCAACTTCCACAAGAAAATACAGTCGATGCCCTACGTCATTCCGCTTGACGAAAAGGAAAGGGGGGTCTGCCATCGCGCAGCACGCTACTACCGGTTCGACAAGAAGCTTGCATGAGAAGTCTCATAAACAGAATAAAAAAAGAAGAAACAAGAAATAACAATAAGAAACATGTATCTATTAGGCTACGACATAGGAACATCGTCTGTAAAAGCATCGCTTGTGGATGCCGAGACAGGAAAGTGTAAAGCTTCTGCTTTCTATCCGGAAAAAGAAGCGGAAATCATTGCAGTGAAAGCCGGATGGGCGGAACAAGCTCCTGAAATGTGGTGGGAGAACCTGAAAGCTGCCACACAGAAGGTCATGACCGAAGCCCGCGTAAAAGGAGAAGACATCAAGGCAATAGGCATCAGCTATCAGATGCACGGACTGGTTTGTGTCGATAAAGCGGGAAAGCCGCTGCGACCAAGCATCATCTGGTGTGACGGACGCGCCGTTTCCTACGGCAATGCCGCCTTCGACGCCATCGGACATGAGAAATGCCTGAACCATCTGCTCAATTCGCCGGGCAACTTCACCGCCGCCAAACTGGCATGGGTGAAGGACAATGAGCCGGAAATCTATTCAAAGATATACAAGATTATGCTTCCGGGCGATTATATCGCCATGAAACTCAGCGGAGGCACAATGAACACGACCGTCTCCGGACTGTCGGAGGGCATGTTCTGGGACTTCAGAAACGGCGAAGTGAGCAAAGACATACTTGAATACTACGGATTCGACTCGTCGCTGATTGCCGACATAACCCCCACATTCGGATTGCAGTCAGCAGTCTGCCGTTCTGTGGCAGAGGAACTCGGGCTGAAAGAAGGCACAGCCATATCATACCGCGCAGGCGACCAGCCAAACAATGCGCTGTCGCTCAATGTGATGAATCCGGGAGAGATTGCAGCCACCGGAGGCACGTCGGGAGTCGTATATGGAGTACTCGGCGAAGTGAACTACGACAAACTGAGCCGGGTGAACACCTTTGCGCATGTCAACTACACAGAGTCGCAGACCCGTCTCGGGGTGCTGCTCTGCATCAACGGAACTGGCATCCTCAACGCATGGATGAAGCGCACGGTCGCTCCCGAGGGATGTTCATACAAGGAAATGAACCAGCTTGCCGACACAGTAGGCATCGGAAGCAACGGACTGAGCATCATTCCTTTCGGCAACGGAGCGGAACGGATTCTGCAAAACAAGGAGACGGGATATTCAATCGAGGGACTGAACTTCAATGTACACACCCGGGCACATCTTCTTCGTGCCGCACAAGAAGGCATTGTGTTCTCATTTAAACAAGGTATAGAAATCATGGAGGGAATGGGCATGAGCATCAGCAATATCCATGCCGGACATGCTAACATGTTTCTGAGTCCGATGTTCCGCAGTGCACTGGCAAGCATCACCGGAGCATCCATCAACCTCTACGAAACGGACGGGTCTGTGGGAGCAGCGAAAGGCGCAGGCATAGGTGCCGGAATATACAAGGACAACAATGAAGCCTTTGCCACTTTGGAACATAGGCTCACTACCGAGCCGGACATAAAGAACCGCCAGGCCTACATCGACGCATACGGACTGTGGAGCGAAAGACTGGCAAAACATGTCAATAATTAGTGTCGGAGACAAGCGACAACACTCCCGTCTCACAAAAGAAGAAAAAAGAACAATATTATAAATCTTAAAAAAAGAACAGTTATGTCTAAAGAATTTTTTCCGGAGATAAAGAAAATCCAGTTCGAAGGCAAAGAGTCAAAAAATCCTATGGCCTTCCATTATTATGACGCAGAGAAAATAATCATGGGCAAGCCTATGAAAGAATGGCTCCGCTTCGCTATGGCATGGTGGCACACATTGTGCGCAGAAGGCGGCGACCAGTTCGGCGGCGGAACCAAGAAATTCCCATGGAACGAAGGTACGGACGCAGTGGTGATAGCCAAGCAGAAAGCGGATGCGGGGGTTGAGCTTATGGAGAAACTCGGTTTCCCTTACTTCTGTTTCCACGACGTCGATCTCGTAAGCGAGGGCAACTCCGTAGAGGAATATGAGGCAAATCTCAAAGCCATCACCGCCTACCTGAAAGAGAAAATGCAGCAGACAGGCATCAAGCTTCTGTGGTCAACGGCCAACGTGTTCGGTCATGCACGCTACATGAACGGTGCAAGCACCAATCCGGACTTTGACGTGGTGGCGCGTGCTATCGTTCAAATAAAGAATGCGATTGATGCCGGCATCGAGCTTGGCGCAGAAAACTATGTGTTCTGGGGAGGACGCGAAGGCTACATGAGCCTTCTCAACACAGACCAGAAGCGCGAGAAAGAGCACATGGCAACTATGCTCACCATGGCACGCGACTATGCACGTTCAAAAGGTTTCAAGGGCACTTTCCTCATCGAGCCTAAGCCGATGGAACCAAGCAAGCACCAATATGATGTGGACACAGAGACTGTGATCGGTTTCTTGAAGGCGCACAATCTGGACAAGGACTTCAAGGTGAACATCGAAGTGAACCATGCCACTCTTGCCGGACATACATTTGAGCACGAACTCGCAGTGGCTGTTGACAATCACATGCTCGGCTCCATCGACGCAAACCGTGGCGACTACCAGAACGGATGGGACACAGACCAGTTCCCTATCGACCAGTACGAATTGGTACAGGCATGGATGCAGATTATAAGAAACGGCGGTCTCGGAACAGGCGGTACGAACTTCGACGCCAAGACTCGCAGAAATTCTACAGACCTTGAAGACATATTCATCGCACATATCGCGGGAATGGATGCAATGGCACGCGCACTCGAATCGGCTGCCAAGCTGCTGGAAGAATCCCCTTACAAGCAGATGCTTGCAGACCGCTATGCTTCTTTCGACAGTGGTCTCGGCAAAAAGTTCGAAGAGGGCAAGATGACTCTGGAAGAGGCTTACGAATACGGCAAGCAAGTTGGTGAACCAAAAGTCACTTCAGGCAAACAGGAACTTTATGAGGCTATCGTTGCCATGTATGCCTGATTGAGCAGAAACAAAAGCGTAAGTCCCATTATTTTATTGCAGACTCACACTTATAACGAGGGTGTATCAAATTGAAGAGATTTGGTACACCCTCTTTGTTTTATGTTTGTGCAACCTGCCTTCGCGGACGGTTGTATCGGAATTTTGATACATTCTCACTAATTTTAAAGAAAGCACATATTAATTACGGACAATGCGCTGAAGACATATTGTATGTGCAGAGAGAATCAAACTACAGTGCGCTGCACAGATATTTTTATTTTACCCGCGATTTCTTAGAAACTGTTTTAATTTTGTTTCGAGGATTTTCAAGCGGATTCTTTTCTTTATACATTCCCCGGAAATCCAACGAATCAGGACTTCCACTCAAAAAAAGCACGCTGTTTTTTCCACAAGACAATAAAATGAAGTATTTTTGCCGATGAAATCCTTTCTTCAAGAAAGGACTACTCCCATAGCAAACAGATACAGCCTGACGAAAAGCCATGCTGTTGAGCAAAGGGGAAACAAGCCCATGCCGAAAACCTTGGAAAGGGGGATGCGGGTGGGGACATAGTAAATAAAAAAGAAAGGCGTTTACACGACCTTTGTTTCTGGCATATCGAAATCTCGCAAATTCCGAACCACTGCCTCAACAAAGCAACTGTAGATGTCTGCGAGGTGTGTCAATACATATCTCTCACGCTTGGTATATACACTTGTCATTTCTGGCAAGCTATATCCGGCAGAAGATTATGTGTACATATCGGCGTGGGCTTCTGCGTTGCTCGTTCAGCAGTGGTGGGCAATGCGAGAGCCTCGATATGTAGGACGAGTGACAGGTACAGTTCCCGCGCTTTTTCGTATATATCAATCATCATCAGAATACCCTACTGTTCATCAGGGGAACACGGACTGTAGAAAGCTGAAATAAAAAAGGGGAGGCAGACTGTTAACCGGCAGACTGAATATGAATCTATACTTAAATACTCGCGATGAACTCTATGTCATCAACCTTGAAAAAGTGATGTTTATGCAAGCTGACGACCACTATACTTATGTATATTATGTATCAGGTTGCAAGTTTATGGTGCCTTTTGGATTATCAAAGATAGAGACATCAATGGCAAAACACTCGGATGTGTCTTCATATATCATCAGGCTCGGAAGAAGCCACATCATCAATATAAAGTGTCTGACCAGAATCAACAGTACCAAACAAATCATTGTACTGTCGGACAACAAGGATAACAACTACACAATAAAAGTGTCAAGAACAGTTATCAAAAATATAATCAATCGCTTCTCCTTGACATCCGAGAACACCTTACTATAAAAACAGATTTCGGCATAATTCACTCTCGCATTCTGTCGGTTCACGCATAAACCGCAGAGATTCACGAATGGTCTTTTCCCGCTCGTCCCATTTCATTCACAAATCATTAAATTTGTCTCATAACCCAACACTAATACAGACAAATTTATGAGAACAATAAAAATTGGGAGGCAGAAAGACAACAACGATTATGCTATAGATGACCAAACCGTTTCCGGACAACATGCCATCATAACAGTCATGGACAATCAGTCAATCATCATTCGTGATTTAAACTCTCTGAACGGAACATTCGTAAACAACAAACGTATCACTTCTGATACAGTGTTAAATCTTACAGACGTACTCAGGCTGGGCAACAAGATAGTCAGCATACAAAGCATACTTAGCACTCCGCCCAAAACAAGAGTTTCCCCTTCCATCAAGCAGGAAAGTCCGGCGATTCCCCCAAATGTATCTGCACACAAAACGATAGGACGTAAGCCGGACAACCACATCGTGATTACAGCAAGTGATGTCTCGAGTAAACATGCCGTATTATACAAACTGACCACCGGCGAAGTCGTCATCACAGACTGTAATTCAACCAACGGCACTTTTGTCAACGGAGAAAGAATCATAAAGCGGACACTTCAAAAAGGAGACAAAGTAAGTATCACCCGCAATCATGCTCTGGACTGGGAGAATGTATTCCCTCCGGTCAGAGCAGGAAAAGGAAAAACAAAGAAACATACATGGGTATTTGCTTCTATTGCCGCTGTAATATGTATCATTATGGCATTCGTCGGCATAGAATGGTATCAAAGACATAGAGCTTGGACAGAAGAAGACATATACAAGACATACAGTGATGCTGTCTGCCTGATATACGTGAACTATGGCTATGTGGTGAAACTCGACAGTCAGGGAGAAGGTGAAAACATACACAATCTATTAGGTTTGGACGAGAACACACATCTTATATGGGATGAAAAACAAGAAAAAGTGATTGAAGGTACGACTCAATCTACAGGAACAGCTTTTTTTATTTCTGAAGACGGAAAAATGGCGACTAATCTGCATGTATGCCGCCCTTGGCTCTTCTCTAAAGATGCCGAAAATATAGCTCAAGTCATACGTACTGTTTTAAAAGTACGCGCATTGCAAGAGAATCCGTTATACGACACATACATACCGCAAGTAAAAGTAGTCGGGGATATTGTGACTATGGGCATCATCCCTAACGGGCTTCCATTCAGCAACACAAACTTCATACCATGTAGAGAACTAAAAGGGCATGACGACACGAAAAAGGATGTGGCTATTGTACAAACGGAAAACTTCAGGTTACCGCAAGGTGTAAATACAATTATTGATATTAACACAGCGGCTGACAATGAAGAAGAACTGGCACAAGGCAAAAAGGTCTATTCCATCGGTTTTCCCTACGGAGTCTCTATTGGAAGTACAGACAAAGGGTTGCAAAACCAGATACAATCGGGTACAATCACACAAGACAGGGGTGAATATGAGTTCGGGCATAACGCATCTTCCGCAGGAGGAGCAAGCGGTTCTCCAATATTCAACATAAAAGGTAAACTAATAGGAATCCATCATGCAGGAATGACAGGAGTCACAGGAGCACAGGGATTCAACATGGCTATCAAAGCCAAATACATAAAAGAACTCAATAATTAATAACCTTATAAAACAAAAAGACTATGGCTACTAAGAAATGTCCAAACGGACACCAATATGATTCAAGTATTTATGGGGATGAATGCCCATTTTGTCCATCAAACAAAACAAGCAGCACGACTGTAAACCCGGGACCAGACGGATGGCCGCCAGTTGATGACCCAACAGGAAAAACAATTCCCATCAAGGACAACAACGGAATTGCCGGAGGGGGCGCAACCGTCATACGTCACGTAAATCCAACCGGAGAAACTTCCGTAGGTGCACAATCCAACCGCAAACTCGTTGGAGTTCTTGTATCGTACGATGAAAACCCAATGGGAGAGGTGTATAAAATATACGAAGGCAGAAACATTATAGGCAGAGCAACGACTTCAGACATACCTTTCGTCAAAGACAGCAACATGTCGTCAACTCATCTGCTCATACTGTACCGTGAAGCGGAAGGAATATATTGGGCAGAAGACCAGAAATCCTCAAACGGAACGTACATTAACGGCAAGTTCGTCGGTCGTGACTACGAACTTCAGTCTAATGATGTCATTGTAATCGGCTCCACCAAACTTATCTTCCTTGCCATTCCACAGTTTTAACAGCAAAGTAATCAGACATGAACAATATAAGTAATATTTCAGCATACTGCAATGTAGCGGAACTATCTGACATTGGCTGCAAACGCAAAGCAAATGAAGACTATTGCGGACATTTTGAATGTGGAAACGGCTTGGTGTCAGTCGTGTGTGACGGTATGGGAGGACATGTGGGCGGTGCAGTCGCCTCACATCTGGCAGTTGACAGTATTAAAGAGTTTTTATGTGCTAATACATTTGAAGACCCGAGGACTGCCATTTGTGAAGCAATCAATGTAGCCAACACTGCAATTCTTGAATATACCCAAACACATCCGGAACTGAGAGGCATGGGGTCAACCTGTGTCATGCTCATCGTAAAGAACGGCAAAGTGTACATAGGTTCTGTCGGCGACAGTCAAATATACTTAATAAGAAGAAAAACAATAAAACAAATAACTAAAGACGAATCATTCGTACAGGCCCTTGTTGACAGCGGTGTAATCACAAAAGAAGAAGCAGAACACCATCCTCGCAAAAACGAGATAACCAATGCCCTCGGTCTGCCGGATATGAAACCGGCAACCGTGCGTCAAGAAGCTATATTGCCGGAAGCAGGTGACTGTTTCCTGCTGTGTTCCGACGGTCTCAGCGGAATGGTCAGTGATGCGGACATAGAAAAGACTGTAAGCAAACAGAAAGAGTTGTCATTCCATCAACGAGTAGAAGAACTTGTGGAAAAAGCAAAGCGGAACGGTGGTCTCGACAACATCACGGTACAACTTGTGGAATTTTCAGCCACCCCTCAAGCAATCAAGAAAGATTCTAAAAGCAAGTACATCAAACTGACAGCACTTATCGGTTCCTTGGTAGCAGTTCTTGCCATTATTACAGTTCTGTTTCTCATGCCCAAAAAGGAAGAGGAAGAAAGCAAATCCAAAGGCAAAGACATAGAGTATGTTGTATTAGGGGAAGGCATAGAACTGAACATCATTCCCGGGGAAAGCATGATAAAAATTACAAATGAGCCGTCAAGCCCAACCTTTCCCACAAAAATTCAATTCTTTGAAAAGGAAGATGCAGTCCCAAACGAGCTCGATAGCAAAGAATGCACTTTGCCTTTGGACAGCATTAAAGTGATAACCGAGAATATAACTCAAATGCTTGTTGGTAGTGCCCCATATAAAGAAGTCATTCTGGAAATCAAAAAAGGTTACAAAGAAGATTCGCTACGCTTCACACTTGAAAATTCAACAAAAATATACCGTTTCGCTTTAGCCACACCTATTGCTGAACCAAAAACTTCAAAAGTTCTGTTTACGGATTTAGGCAAAAAAGAGGGAAAAGGAAAAAGTACACCCAACAAAACCTCGCAAAAGATTGATGAAGACAATACTAAAGACACAACGGAAAACGGAGAAGACACCAAGAATTCAGAAAAGCCAAAGGCTATTCCTGATGAATATACAATAACCTCTAAATATGAGAGCGGTAAAACATTTCTTGTGATATCCAACGAAGAGGGCACAAATACTTCTGACAAAATATTCCTGAATGGCTATAATTTGAAAGATGCTTCTGAAGCAGATTATTATAAAATTAAGAACAATGGAAGAACCATAGAATTTTCTTTCAACGACGAGAAGAATAAGCTTCCGGAAAAGTTCGACATAACAGTTTATACCAACAAAGATGGAAAGGAAAAGAAATTCAAAATAACAGTCAAAGCCTCCAAAAAATGAAGATTTCTGAATACACCATTCTGGAAAAGATCGGTGCCGGCGGAATGGGATGTGCTTACAAGGGGAAAGACGCTAACGGCAATACCATAGCCATCAAAATGATGAGCAACAAAGTGACCTGCTATCCACAGTATCGCGATTTGTTCAACATGGAGGTCAAAACTTTGGCAGAGCTGAACAACCCTTCCGTGGTGAAAATTGTAGGCAGTCCGTTCAGTGACAACGAAGGCAACATGTATCTGCCCATGCAGTTTATCGAAGGAGAAACCATAGAACAGCATGTCAAGGCAAACGGCCCATACGATGAAGAGTCAGCACGAAGAGTCATGGAAAAGATTCTCGATGCCATGAGCTACATATATGATATGGGGAAGATTCACCGCGACATAAAGCCTTCGAACATCATGCTCCGCCCTGATGGAAGTATATGCATCATCGACTTCGGAATAGCCAAAGACGCCCATATATCTACGGGACATACCATCGGCACCATTATCGGCACAGAAAACTACATGAGTCCGGAGCAGGCGAAAGGAGACAATATAGACCGGAGAACGGACATTTATTCATTAGGCTGCCTACTATTCTACATGTTGTCGGGACGAGATGCCATCAAGCAGGGAAACAACAACCACGAAACGACATGCAATATTCTCGGCAATCAGATTCCAAGCATACGGAGTATTGTGCCCGGCACATCCGAAGAAATAGAGAAAATCATATTCAAAGCAGCGGACAAGAATATGACTTTGCGCTATCAGTCTCCTCATGAGTTCAAAACCGCCTTGAACGGCACGACACAACAGACAACAGGCTATATCATGGTGAAGATAGGACGCAGCCATGACAATGATGTGGTTATCGACAGTCAATACGTAAGCGGTCATCATGCAGAGATTATCTGCCGCCCGACCAACTCCCCGACAGGAAGCTATGTCTTCGAGTTCACAGACAAAAGCAGTAACGGTACCGGTATAGACGGCAGATTTCTGAAACACGGCAACCAAAGTATTGCATACGAAGGCACTTCCAACTTGCCTCAGGTGCTCCTTGCCGGCAGAAGTGAATGTATGTTAGACTGGAACAAAGTGATTGCTATTATGA
>JAJPZU010000222.1 GCA_021204165.1 Prevotellaceae bacterium | reverse complement strand
GTTAGGGGAGGTGGCGCGGTAGCGACGGAGGAGTCTGTCGAAAACATCTGCTAATGAGGAGTCTGTGAATACATCCTGCTAAATATACAAGAGGAGTCTGTCGAGAACATCCTGCTAAATACACATGAGGAGTCTGCCGAATACACCCCACTAAATACACATGAGGAAAAAGTATGGGTCTGTTAAGTTGTGCTTATCAGCCTATTAAGTTGAGGGGAATATATAAAAAGAAAAATTGTACATAGTGGGCGAAAGTAAATCCTCAGGATTTGCCTTCGCCCACTATGTACAATTGTAATTATGAGATTTTACTTCACTTCCCAGATGTCATTCGTCTCAAGAAGTTCAGCAAAGCTATGATAAGGCTTCTTTGCTTTCACTTCTTCAATCTGTGCCGTAACGGCATCGTCGTATATAGGAGCCGCCACGTCGCGGATGACACCAAGAGCCACAGGGAAGTCCGGACCCTCCATCATGGCAAGTTTCAGCTGCAATGTGTTGTCTTCGCAGTGAGCGTCATGCACGAGCAAGTCATCTACTGTGATTCCGTTCTCGCCAATCTTCACCACCTTGATACCGAAGCCTTCCTGCATAAGTCCGTATTCGTTGTTTTCGCCGAACACCATCGGCTTTCCGTGTTCCAGATAGATGGCATTCTTTGCGCGTCCCTCTTTTGAATACACGCTCTCATGAGTTCCGTCATTAAATATCACACAGTTCTGGAGAATCTCGCATACGGCCGCTCCCTTGTGGCTGTATGCAGCCTTCAATATCTCCACTGTGCCCTTGGCATCTGTCGCCACGGCGCGCGCAAAGAAGTGTCCGCGTGCTCCGAAGCACAGTTCGGCAGGACGGAACGGGTCTTCCACCGTACCGTAAGGGCTTGATTTGCTGACGAATCCTCTCGGACTTGTCGGCGAATACTGTCCTTTTGTCAAACCATAGATGCGGTTGTTGAGCAGAATCATCTTTATGTTGATATTTCGGCGGTTGGCATGTATGAAGTGGTTGCCGCCGATTGCAAGACCGTCTCCGTCTCCGCTCACCTGCCATACGGTCAGTTCCGGATTCGCCACTTTCACACCCGTAGCTATGGCGGCGGCGCGTCCGTGTATGGTGTTCATTCCGTATGTAGCCATGTAGTGAGGCAGACGACTCGAACAGCCGATACCCGATATGACCGCATTCATGTGGGGCGGCACACCGATTTCAGCCATTGCCTTATGCAAAGAGGCAAGAAAGAAGTGGTCTCCGCATCCGGGACACCAGCGAGGCTGCCCCTTCTTGAAGTCGGAAGCTTTGAAACATCCTTCTCCGCTTCCTGCTGCGTTTGAACTTATATTTGTTGTATTCATAAAACTTTCTGTATTTATTTGTCCCAATTTAGTTATCTGTTTTATCTGCTGTCGTGTGTGTATCTCGTTCCTTTAGCAAGAAAGAAGAGGAACGGCAGCTTCTACTATCTCTTTGACCACAAACGGCTGACCTTTCACCTGATTGAACTGGTAAGGCACGAAACCGTCTATTTTCATGCGGAGATAAGCGGCAAACTGTCCCATGTTCTGCTCTGCCACAAGCACTTTCGGATATTTCTTCAATACTTCGGCTGTGTTCTTAGGCAGCGGATTGATATATTTGAAATGAGCGAGAGCCACCTTCTTTCCTTCGGCTCTCATTTCGTCCATTGCGGCATGGAGATGACCGTAAGTTCCTCCGAATCCGACAATGAGAAGCTCCGCATCGTCCTTGTCGCCGAGCACTTCCACATCCGGCACCGGAATGTTCTGTATCTTCTCCTGACGCAGGCGAGTCATCAAGTCGTGGTTCTCCGGATCGGTAGAGATGGCACCGGTCTTGCTGTCCTTCTCCAGTCCGCCGAGAATGTGGGTGAAGCCCTCTCTTCCCGGTACAGCCCAGTAGCGCACTCCGTTCTCCTTCTGTCGCATGTAAGGAGTCCACTCTCCCCTGAGTTCTTCCGGCACATACGGAGGGTTGATGACAGGGTATTCGGCAAGCTCAGGAAGTTTGATGGCTCCCGAACCGTTTGCGATATAAGCGTCTGTGAGCAGCACCACCGGTGTCATGTGCTCCAAAGCAATCTTGCAAGCCATATAGGCCGAATCGAAGCAGTCTGTCGGCGAAGTAGCTGCCATCACCGGCATCGGCGATTCACCGTTTCGTCCGAACAGCACTTGCAGAAGGTCTGTCTGCTCCGACTTTGTCGGCAGACCTGTGGCAGGACCTCCGCGCTGCACATCGAGCACCACAAGCGGAAGTTCCATGATTACTGCAAGGTTCATCGCTTCCGACTTCAGGCAGATTCCCGGACCGGAAGTGGAGGTTACGGCAAGCGCACCGGCAAATGACGCACCGACGGAAGAGGCACATCCGGCAATCTCGTCCTCACACTGCACTGTAGTCACTCCCAGCGACTTGTGCTTCGACAATTCATGAAGCACATCCGTGGCAGGTGTGATAGGATAAGAGCCCAGATAGAGCTTCAGACCCGCTTTTTCGGCAGCGGCGATGAAACCGTATGCTGTGGCCTTGTTTCCCGTGATGTCCATATATCTTCCCGGAGTCTTCACCTTCGACTCTATGCGGCAGACATTTGTCGCAGAGTTGTGAGTGTTATGACCGTAGTCATACCCCGCCTGAATCACCTTTATATTAGCTTCTGCAATGGCAGGCTTCTTTGCAAACTTCTCGCGGAGGAAGCTGAAAGCCACCTCGAGGTCACGACTGAAGAGCCAGCATACAAGTCCGAGCGCGAACATGTTGCGGCATTTCATCACGGCTTTCACGTCCATTCCGCTGTCAGCCAGACAGTCTTTCACCATCTGCGAAATAGGGCAGGCGATGACTCTGTCGCTGTCTATGCCCATTTCCGCCAGCGGGTCGGCAGTCTTGAAAGCGGCTTTCTCCAGATCTTTCGGTCCGAAAGAGTCGGTGTCGATGATGATGGCAGTGTTTGGCTTGGCATATCTGTACTGTGTCTTCAGTGCGGCTGCATTCATCGCCACAAGCACATCACACAAGTCGCCCGGAGTATAGACCTGTCCGGCGCCGATGTGTACCTGAAAACCCGAAACACCCGTAAGCGAACCTTGCGGGGCGCGTATGTCCGCCGGATAGTCAGGAAAAGTACTGATGCTGTTTCCCACAGTAGCCGATACTGTAGAGAAAATGTTTCCGGCAAGCTGCATACCGTCGCCGGAATCTCCGGAGAAACGGACAACGACGTCCGCCAACTCCTTAATTTCCAATTCTTCTGCCATAATTTTATATTTATGTTGTTAATCTATTTGCCTTTAAACTTCTTGAAAAATATAAATATTATCCCCTGCAAATTTCCGAAAGTTATGCGATATAACAAAATGTTTTACCATATAAATGCTTTTAGAGGGCAGGACTTGACAATTTATAAGCAAATGATGGGCAAGATTAACATAATGAACACCTAAGTTCAAGTAGATAATGCAACAAAGAATGTGTTGAAAAGAATGTATAAAACAAAAAAGGAAATCTGTTTCTGTGTAGAAATATTTGTGCTTTTTGTTTAAGTGAATGTCTTCAAAGTATTTAAGTTTGTGTGGTTCACGGAGTCTTCATATATTTTGTGGGTGTGTTTTTGACAGACTCCTCATGTGTATTTAGTGGAGTGTATTCACAGACTCCTCCGTCGTTAACGCGCCTTAGGGAGTAATTGGGGAGCTTGTGACGGAGGAGTCTGCGAATACACCCTGCTAAATACACACGGAGGAGTCTGTCGATTGAGAAGAGAGCATAGCAGGCTATGTGACCGACGAGACTTGGAGAAAACAACCAAAAAGACCCTCTAACTTACCGAAAGAGGGTCTATAATCATTTATCGTAATAAATTAAAAACAGTTTCTTATTGCCACCGCAGGTAATTCTTGATGTTGGCAAGGATTTTCTCGCTCAGTCGGTCGAAAGCTTGGACGGTGCGCCCCGTTGACACCTGCATACACCGGACATGCTTATGACTTGTCAGATGCTCTCCTCCCAATGCGCCCACTGTGTCACAGAAACAGAAATTGTCGCCGTCAAGCCATTTTGTGAATGCCGGTTCGTCCCATGCCGGCGACAGTCCCGTGTTGAAAAGTATTTTCTTGTCACCTAACAATCTGAATTCCTCTTCATGCAGCAGTACTGTGTTCTTGTTGAGGCAACAGAACACCACATCACTCTGCGCCAACAGTTCTCCGAGTGGCATGAAGCGGTAACCCTTGTCAGCTGCCGCCTGCTTCTCGGAGCGCGCAAAATAGGCGATGTCCGCTCCGAAAAAATTCAGAGCGTCAGCTATCATGCCTCCTGACTTGCCAAGACCGACAATACCGACTTTCAGTCCTGTTATTTCACATGCAGTGCCGTACCACAGCTCTTGTCCGAAACCGTGCAGACAACGGACAAGTTCACTGACAACATATTCCACCACTCCCTCATCGCCATAGTCACGTATGCCAGTGACCGTAATTCCATGCTTTTCTGCATAGCGAATATCGACATTGGCACTTTCGGGTGAATAGAGCGAACAGCACATACCTATATATCTTATATTAGGACATTGTTCCATTACAGATTGTCCGATATGCGACGTGTAGCTCAGAAGCACAGCATCGGCATCTCCAATACGTGCCACTATTTCATCGTCCGACGACGGCATGTCGGAATACATTACAATTTCTTTTGCACACAAGTGCAGCTCTTTCTCTGCCGGAGGTGTCAGGCTTACCGGCTCTATTGCGATTAGTTTGTTAAACATGTGTCTGGATTTATTTTGCGAAGTTAGCAAAAAGATTTGAAAGCATGTGGTGTCCGGAACCGATTTCTGCCACATTCCCACTTCATTCTGCCAGCCTCAATCAAGCAGCGGCGTAGGTACTATGCTCATTTTGCATGGGGCGGTTTTATGCCCGCTTCTCATCCTTAGTTCAACATGACAACGACATGGATTTCCCGGTCTTCTATTTCTATGGTTTGGAAGCACTTTACAGAGAGGTGTCTTCAAACAAGCAAAAAGACTGTTTTTAGCCCCAAATAACACTGTGTGCGAACACAACGCATGACATAAATCAATAAATAAGGGTTTTTACAGCAAAACATCTCTCTTTTTATTGCACAAATGATGCACTCTCAATACCTTTGCAGCGTCTTAAAAAAAGGTTAAGGAAAAGTTTTAGTAGGAATTAAAAAGCTCCCAATAGGATTAGCGAAAGGTAAAAGATTTTTTCAGGAAACTAACACTTCGGTAGCGATGCCGGGGATTTGCAAAGGTAAAAGATGGATTAGGATAGGTGAAAACAACATACTATAAACTCAGTAAGTAGTAATTTAAGGTAAGAAGATTGTAAAAAAATAAGTATTAAGTAAAGAAAAGAAACGGAGCATAGCTCCCAAAGTATTAATAAAAGGTAAGAAGATTAGTTATGGAAACAATGACAATTGTAATTGCAACAATAGTAGTCGTAGCGGCTATAGTTAGCAATATTTCGATTTTGAAATGAGAAAGTAAAAGTAATTGAAGTAAGAAAGTAAATTAACAAAACATTAAAATCAGACGGATGCCACTTGCGAAAAATGGCATCCGTCTTTTTTATAAAGCCCTACAATCGTCTTGATTTACATGCAGCCGCTTGAGAATGCTTGAAATAGCAGAAAATATTTGCCCTGTAATAACAGAATAAAACAGCCTGTTATTGTCTCTTCTTTTAAAGTGGATGCTTCCACAGCCTGCCCCACTATCATAATAAGTGTCTCTACTTTCGACCTTCTGAGACCTCACATCACTCCCAGCACGACCAAAGACAATGCCATTACAAGAACTACAATGGTATATATCCGCGCGAACTTTGTATCTGACAACACAATGTGATGACCTGCCACAATTACCGTAGGCAACAGCACAAGAGGGTACAAGGTATCAAAGAAATCTATCTGCAACGCAAGAAACAGGAAGCCCGCCATGCCGAACAGAATCACCACATTATATATTATTCTCGTGCGCGTCTTGTCCTGATAGCTCTTCAAACAGAAATCGACAGTGCCCACAAGGAAGAGCAGCAGAGAAAAAGAAGTCACTGATATGCGCTGTAACGATATGGAAGCATAGTCGCCCCATTCAAGTTGCACAATACCACTCACATGCTCAAGGAAAACGGAGGTGCAGTCCATACACACCGCATACCCACCATACAGCCAGTACGGCAGACAGATGCCCACCAACGAGGCGCAGAAACACCGCAATGACAATGAACGGAAATGGACTTGCGCTGCCCAATAGAGGGGAATCATCAGCAACAGCTTCGGGAAGACCAGTGAGGCGACTGACACATATAGGTAAGTCAGAAACGTAATCCTTGTGTCGCAATTCTGATAAGTGGAGAAGAGCGTGAAGTACGACAACATAGACAGCAGCATCACCACATGTGCCGGCTGTATGACATGAAGAAACGTGCAAGCAGTCAACAATACGGCAAGTAGGCTGCTCAACATTCTGGAGCTGACACGGAGCAGCACATTGGTATTGTTCAGCTCTGCCATAAGATAAACAGCCAATGAGGCAAACACCAGTCCCGCAGCCTGTCCTATCAGTCCTTCCACACAAGCAACGGGCAGATATGCCCATAATCCGTAGTCGCTGACAGGAAGAAATGCCGTGTCGGACAGACCTTCATACAGACCTGCCGCCCCACTGCCACCAAACCACCACAGCACACATGCGGCAATACTGACTACGGGCAACGTGAATTTACCCGTTGTTATTATCTTCAGATTCATAAGCGGAGAACTAAATCATACGATTATGAGGCTGCAAGACGCATAGCCGGTTCCCGCTTCAGCAGTCGGGACAAGCCGCCTTACAGCCTCATAATCCAAGAGTTTTCAATTATAAGTCTTTTCCGATGTCGGAACGGAAATATTTCTTTTCAAATTCAATCTTCTGCGCCTCACAGAACGATTTGGCAAGTGCTTCCGACTTGTCCTTGCCGTAAGAGCTTACCGCAATGACTCTTCCACCACTCGTTACGACTTTGCCGTCCTTCTGCGACGTGCCGGCATGGAAGACAATGCTTCCGTCCACATTCTCTATGCCGCTGATAGGATAGCCCTTGTCGTATGCTTCAGGATAGCCGCCGGAAACAAGCATGACACAGACTGCGGAGCGATTGTCCACCTCCAAGGTACACTGGTCAAGATTTCCCTCGGCAACTCCCTCGAAAAGATCCACTATGTCGCTCTTCAGACGAAGCATCACCGTCTCCGTCTCAGGGTCGCCCATACGTACATTGTATTCTATCACCATCGGGTCGCCCGCTTTGGCGCACGAATAATCCGCATCAACATTGATAAGACCGAAGAAGATGAAACCTTTATAGTCGATACCGTCCTCAGCCAGACCTTCCACCGTCGGACGGATGATGCGCTCTTCCACCTTCTTCATCCACTCTTTGTCGGCAAACGGAACGGGAGACACGCTTCCCATACCGCCTGTGTTAAGTCCCGTATCGCCCTCGCCGATACGCTTGTAGTCCTTCGCCTCCGGCAGAATCTTGTAGTTCTTTCCGTCCGTAAGCACGAAGACCGAACATTCGATTCCGCTCAGGAACTCTTCGATGACCACCGTGGCACTGGCATTACCGAACATGCCTCCGAGCATATCCCTAAGTTCCTTCTTCGCCTCTTCAAGTGTCGGCACAATCAGCACACCCTTGCCGGCGCACAGACCGTCAGCCTTCAAGACGTAAGGTGCCTTCAGTGTCTCGAGGAAGCGCATTCCCTCTTCCATGTTCGTACCGTTGAAAGCGCGGTATGCCGCAGTCGGGATGTGGTGACGCTGCATGAATCCTTTCGCGAACTCCTTGCTACCTTCAAGCACTGCGCCCTGCTTGGAAGGGCCTATCACCGGAATGTTCTTCAAAGCCTCGTCGTTCTTGAAATAGTCATAGATACCTTTCACCAAAGGGTCTTCCGGTCCTACCACCACCATGTCTATATGATTCTCGACCACAAAAGCTTTTATGCCCTCAAAGTCGTCTGCCTTTATACTCACATTTTCCGTTTCGGCAAAAGTATGTCCTCCGGTTCTGTCGTTGACCGAAAGATTACATGTTCCGGCATTTCCCGGAGCCACAAAAAGTTTTTCCACCTTTTTGCTCTGCGCAATCTTCCAAGCAAGCGCATGTTCTCTTCCGCCGCTTCCCAGCAATAATAGTTTCATATTCTTGTCTTTTTTATGATTGTTTTTTCTTTTCTCATGAATCCGCAGCCGAGGCGGTGTGTCTGTCCTCCGTGCGCGGAGACGGCATCTTCCTTCCGCCCGCCACCGGCATTCCTACCTCTTCAGGAAATCGTCGAAGTACCTCGATATATGTTCTTCAAGATGCACGCGGTCAGTACCGAACATGTTGTGTCCGTCGCCCGGATAAGTGAACAAATCGGGATGAGTGCCCGCATCTATGCTCGCACGGATGAACGAGAGTGTGTGCTGCGGCACACAGGTAGGGTCATTCCCGCCATAGATAATCAGCAGACGCCCTTTGAGATTCTTCGCCTTGCCTATCAGACTTGTCGAAGCATATCCTTCCGGATTTGTCTGAGGGGTATCCATATAGCGTTCTCCGTACATCACCTCATAATATTTCCAGTCGATTACCGGACCGCCGGCCACACCGACCTTGAACACATCGGGATAAGTCGTCATCAGACTTGTCGTCATATAGCCGCCGTAGCTCCAGCCGTGTACACCAAGGCGGTCACCATCTACATACGGCAGCGACTTCAGGAACTCCACTCCCTTTATCTGGTCTTTCATTTCCTCCACACCAAGGTTGCGGAATGTAGCCTGTTCAAAGTCCAGACCCCTGTGTTCGCTTCCCCGGTTGTCGAGACAGAACATGACATAGTCGTTCTGCGCCATCCATATATCCAGCCCTCTCACTCCCCAGTGGCGGGAAGCGTCAATGTTGTGAGCATGTGGGCCTCCATAAACATACACCACAGCCGGATATTTCTTTGCCGGATCGAAGTCGGTCGGCAGCACAAGCCGATAATAGAGGTCTGTCACTCCGTCGGCTGCCTTTATCGTGCCGGTCTTCATTTCCGGAACTTTATAGTCGTCCCACGGCTCACGTGCGTTCAGCACATTCAGAGCTTTTCCGCCGGCAGTCTGCACAATGTCGATACGGCGGGCGAAAGACGGCGAAGAATAGTTGTCATACAGATACTTGCCCGACGGCGCAAGCACCGGATTGTGCCATCCCTCGTTGTTTCCGAGAGCTGTGCGCTTGCCGTTCATGCCTACTGCCCATACCGACTTGCCAATGACATCCGCCTCGTTGCTCGTATAGACCACCGCTTTCTTGGCTGCATCAAAGCCCAGCACATCCATCACTTCGTACTTGCCCTTGGTCAACTGCGCCACAAGTTTGCACTCTGTACCCTTTCCGAGTTCGTACAGATAGATGTGGTTATAGCCGTCCTTGCGAGTCTGATAGATAAAAAGGCGGTCATTCCAAGGCAAGAACTGTATCGGAGTCATCGGCTCCACATACTTCTCGTTCTTCTCCTCGAAGAGCGTTCCGAGTTTCTTTCCCGACACGGCGTCATACGCAACAAGCTGTGCATGGTTCTGGTCGCGGTTAAGCTCAATCATATATATCTGCTTCTCGTCGGGACTCCACGCGATATTTGTGAAATATCTGTCTGTCGGATCGCCGGCATCAAGATATACGGTCTTGTCCGTCGCCGGACTATATACTCCTACTGTCACCTTGTGACTTGCCTCTCCCGCCATCGGATATTTGTCAGGAACAAGAGACGCGCACCTTGTGGTGAGGTCAACTTGAGGATAATCTGCCACCATGCTCTGATCCATCCGGTAGAATGCCAGCAGATTTCCTTTAGGACTCCAGAATGTGCCTTTCGATATGCCGAACTCGTCGCGATGGACACTCTCGCCATACACAATGTCATGGCAACCGTCTGTGCTGACAGTCTTAACCTGACCGTCGGCCGTAGCGACATACAGATTGTGGTCTATCACGTATGCCGCATTTCGCGATGCGGCATTCCAGTCCTGTCCCTGCGCACCTTCAGCCACAGCTTGCCGCCACACCACTTTCTTCGCTTTCCAATCGACAAGCATACGTTCCTTCGTAGTGGAAAGCATCACCAGTGTCTTGCCCGCGTATGGGAACTGTGCATAGTACAAATGCTGGAGTTTCTCTTCTCCCACCACATTATTTATATCACCAAGTGTGAACAGTGTTGTTTTCTTGCCGTTCTTCTTGTCTATGACATCGCACTCCTCCATGTCGAGCTGTACGCACTCATCACCCCACCACTCCAGATACATGGTCTCCGGGTAGAGATTGCGGAATGTCGCTCCGCCGGGAACGAGATCGTCAATCGTGAATAATTTAGTTCCTTGTGCCATCGTAATTGTCGAAAATGCCGTGAGCAACAAGACTGCCACAGCTCTTACAGTACCTCTCATTGTTTTTGCTTCTGTCTGAATTTATGGATAATAGTGCAAAGATACATCTTTTCGATTTGAGTGCAGTGGTTCTCCTCTGTTTTTATGCAAATTACGGTCAAAATCACGTATATGTCAGTTGGTACAGCATCCGTGCCGTTCATGTTTTTAAGTGAGTAGTGCTGACAGTCCCAAACACATACAAAGTATATTTGGTGGGAAGTACTCAACAGACTCCTCATGAGTATTTGGTGGTGTGTACTCGACAGACTCCCTCATGTGTGACTTGCATATATTAGCAGACGTCTTCGACAGACTCCTCCGTCGCTACGCGCCACCTCCCCTAACTTAG
>JAJPZU010000114.1 GCA_021204165.1 Prevotellaceae bacterium | reverse complement strand
AGCTTGAAAAGACTATGAAGCGGATGTATAGCACTGACACCCAATACGGTAACTTGGCTCCTCCCCTAAGTTAGGGGAGGTGGCGCGGTAGCGACGGAGGAGTCTGTCGAATACGTATGCTAATATATATAAGTCACGCATCACTAAATATATATGAGGAGTTTGTGAACACACCTATTAAATATACATGAGGAGTCTGTCGAGAACACTCTGCTAAATATATACAAGGAATTTGTTGCATTATCTACTTGATTTCAGCAATTTATAATCATTTTCAAACTGCTTTTAATAAGGCGGAAAGAACTGTATGATAAAACACAGGAAGAAACATCCTTAATAAATGCTGAATTATCTCCGGACCGGGCATACTTTTGTGGGTTTATGTATGGAAAACAGGACAAAACATCCTTGTAGGTGTAAAAATGTTTTACAACATAAACTTTAATTGTGTGTCTTTGATAACTTTTGCGTATTTTTCGCCCAATTTACAGGGGCAGCTGCCTATGAACGTTATGCAGGTCTGTCTCTAATAAGTAAAACCTTAAACTCTTTTTTCAGAATATGAAAATATATCAGACAAATGAAATCAAGAACATTGCCCTCCTTGGCAATGACGGTTCGGGTAAGACAACGCTTACAGAAGCTCTCCTTTATGAAGCTGGAATTATTAGCCGCCGTGGACGTATCACGGCAAAGAATACGGTCAGCGACTATTTCCCGGTAGAGCAGGAATATGGGTATTCAGTGTTTTCGACTGTCTATCATGTAGAGTGGAACGGTAAGAAACTTAATATTATAGATTGTCCCGGATCGGACGACTTTGTCGGGGTTGCCATGACAGCTCTCAATGTGACGGATACAGCTATTCTGCTTCTCAATGGTCAGTACGGTCCGGAAGTCGGTACTCAGAACCATTTCCGTTATACCGAGAAGCTTGGCAAGCCGGTCATATTCCTTGTCAATCAGCTTGATAGCGATAAATGCGATTACCATAATGTGCTTGAACGACTGACGGAGATTTACGGAAGCAAGGTGGTTCCGGTACAGTATCCGTTGAATGAAGGTCCGAACTTCAACGCGCTTATTGATGTTCTTCTGATGAAGAAATACTCTTGGAAGCCTGAAGGCGGAGAACCTGTCATAGAGGATATTCCGGCGGAAGAGATGGAGAAAGCGATGGAAATGCACAAGGCTCTTGTGGAGGCTGCCGCAGAGAATGATGAGACGCTGATGGAGAAGTTCTTTGACACAGAGTCGCTTACGGAGGATGAACTGCGTGAAGGTATCCGCAAGGGACTGGCTTCGCGCTCCATGTATCCGGTGTTCTGTGTTTGTGCATACAAGGACATGGGTGTGCGCCGTCTGATGGAGTTCCTTGGCAATGTGGTGCCTTTCGTAGATGAAATGCCGCAGGTACACAACACTCGTGGCGAAGTGGTTGCTCCTGATCCTAACGCGCCTACTTCTCTCTATTTCTTCAAGACTGCGAATGAGCCGCATATTGGTGGTGTGCAGTATTTCAAGGTGATGAGCGGTAAGGTGCATGAAGGTGATGACCTTACAAACAGCGACAGAGGCTCAAAGGAACGTTTGGCGCAGATTTTTGTGTGCGCCGGAGCCAACCGTATAAAAGTGGAAGAACTGGTGGCCGGAGATATAGGTTGTACAGTGAAGCTGAAGGATGTACGCACAGGCAACACGCTGGTGGATAAGGACTGTGAGCACAGGTTCAACTTTGTGAAATATCCGAACTCTAAGTACATACGCGCCATAAAGGCAGAGAATGAGGCGGATTCTGAAAAGATGATGGCTGCCATACAGAAGATGAGTCAGGAAGACCCGACATGGATTCTGGAGCAGAGCAAGGAACTCAAGCAGACACTTGTGAAGGGACAGGGAGAGTTCCATCTGCGCACATTGAAATGGCGTCTTGAAAACAATGAGAAAATCAAGATTCGCTTTGAAGAGCCTAAGATTCCATACCGTGAGACCATCACTAAGGCTGCACGTGCTGACTATCGCCACAAGAAGCAGTCGGGTGGTGCAGGACAGTTCGGAGAAGTTCACCTCATTGTGGAACCGTATTATGACGGTATGCCGGAACCTACAACCTATAAGTTCAACAATCAGGAATATAAGATAACGAACAAAGGCAAGGAAGAGATAGACCTTGAATGGGGCGGCAAGCTTGTCTTCATCAACAGTGTGGTCGGAGGTGCGATAGACTCACGCTTTATGCCTGCTATCCTCAAGGGTGTGATGAGCCGTATGGAGCAGGGGTCTTTGACGGGAAGCTATGCACGCGATGTGCGGGTTATCGTGTATGACGGAAAGATGCACCCGGTAGATAGCAATGAACTTTCTTTCATGCTTGCCGGACGTCATGCCTTTAGTGAGGCTTTCAAGAATGCCGGTCCTAAGCTTCTGGAACCAATCTATGATGTAGAAGTCTTTGTCCCGAGCGACAAAATGGGTGACGTGATGAGCGACTTGCAGGGCAGACGCGGTATGATTATCGGAAGCGAAAGCGAAAATGGCTATGAGAAGCTTATTGCCAAGGTGCCTTTGAAGGGGCTGTCAAGCTATTCCACTACGTTAAGCTCAATCACCGGCGGTAGAGCTTCGTTCATCATGAAATTTGCAAGTTATGAACTTGTTCCTACAGACTTGCAGCAGAAGTTGATGAAGGAGTTTGAAGAACAGGATAAGAATGAAGATTAAAATAGGTTAACAAGTTCACTGTACTGTAATCTAAAGGTCGGCATTTGTTAAAAGTGCCGACCTTTTTGCATAAAAGACGCTAAGTAATTAAGCAAAAATTTGGAGGGGAATTAAGTTTTTCATTAATTTGCAAACAAGATGCTTGGAATATTGTTAATAAATTGAAAACATATTTCAACAAAGAAAACGGATATAAGACTATTTACATTGCGGATGTGATGGTCTTTTATAAAATAAGGTAAGAGATGAAGAAATCGACAATATCAATACTTGCAATAGTGATGGGAATTTCTTTTGTAGGTCTTCTTATTCTTCAGATGCAATATATTGAAGAAATCATAGGTATGCGCAAGCTCCATTTCGACGAGTCGGTAAGCAGAAGTCTTTATCAGGTCTCTCGTCATCTTGAAGTGAAAGAGGCTACACGCTATCTGGAGCAGGGTGCGGCAGCGATGGACGGGATTGCAACTGCGTATGATTCTATAATTGTCAGTACGGATTCTTCGGTGATACAGCGTGTGCACAGAGTGACGGCCAAAGACGGCAGTGTGTTCACTTCGCTTGAGACAACGGCAAGTACGAATATTTCCGACAAGTATTTCACCAAGCAGAAAGGGACAGTGCCTTATAAGAACCGTTCCTTGCAGGAGATAATGAAGCTGCGTTATGATTATGACAAGAAACTGCTTGATGAGGTAATCTACAGTATGCTATATACGGCAAGCGACCGTCCGCTTGAAGAACGCATAGACTTTAATGAACTTGACCAAGAGATAAAGACGGAATTGAATAATAATGGCATTAATATAGAATACCATTTTTCAGTTCTTGCAAGTAACGGCAGAGTGGTTTACCGTTGTTCCGATTACGATGCAAAGGGAGAGAATTTGAGTTATACGGAGACTCTGTTCAAGAATAATCCGGTGCAGAAGATGGGAGTGCTGAAAGTTCATTTCCCGGAGCAGGGACGTTTTATCTATAGTTCAATGATGTTCATCACGCTCTCCATTTTGTTTACTTTGGTTCTGTTGGTTACGTTTATCATTACATTGGTGCTCGTGTTCCGTCAGAAGAAGCTTACAGAAGTGAAGAATGACTTCATAAACAATATGACACATGAGTTCAAGACTCCGATTTCTTCTATTTCGCTTGCGGCACAGATGCTCAGTGATTCTTCCGTGAAGAAGACTCCTCAGATGCTTGACCGTCTGACCTCTACGATTAACGATGAGACGAAACGTCTGCGCTTTCAGGTGGAAAAAGTTTTGCAGTTGTCGATGTACGACCATCGTGAAGCAAATCTGAAGATGCGGGAGATTGACGCTAATGAATTGATTGCCGGGGTGATACATACGTTTGCTCTGAAAGTGGAGAAGAACGGTGGCAAGATTATCTCAAGTCTTAAAGCGGAAGACCCTATCATATATGTGGATGATATGCACTTCACGAATGTGATATTCAACCTTATGGATAATGCGGTTAAGTATAAGAGAAATGACATAGAGCTTGAACTGAAGGTTTCTACTTGGAACGAAGGCAAGAAGCTGTGCATTTCGGTGCAGGACAATGGTATTGGCATTAAGAAGGATGACTTGAAAAAGATTTTCGAGAAGTTCTATCGGGTACACACCGGTAATCTGCATGATGTGAAGGGCTTCGGACTGGGGCTTGCATACGTGAAGAAAATTATCATCAATCATAAAGGTACTATACATGCGGAAAGTGAATTAGGCATTGGTACGAAGTTTGTCATAAAGCTTCCGTTGATGGATGACTGAGAATAGAAAAATAAAATGATTATAAACTTTAAAAAGAAACTATTATGGACGAGAAATTTGAAGATGTTCGCATTCTTCTTTGTGAAGACGACGAGAATTTAGGTATGTTGCTCAGAGAATATCTTGAAGCAAAAGGATATAAGGCAGAATTGTGTGTTGACGGCGAAGAGGGTTATAACGCTTTCCGTGACGGTATGTTTGATCTTTGCATACTCGATGTCATGATGCCTAAGATGGACGGTTTCACTCTTGCTGCAAAGATTCGTGAAATGAATTCAGATGTTCCTTTCATGTTCCTTACTGCAAAGACATTGAAGGACGACATAAGAGAAGGATTTGAGATAGGAGCTGATGATTACATCACAAAGCCATTCTCTATGGAAGAAGTTGTGTTCCGTATCGAAGCTATTTTGCGCCGTGTACGTGGCAAGAAAAACAAGGATGTTACGTTCCATCAGATTGGCAAGTTCACATTTGATACTCAGAAGCAGATTCTCTCAATCGGTGACCAGCAGACTAAATTGACAACTAAGGAGGCCGAATTGCTTACTCTTCTCAGCACAAAGACAAACGAGTTGCTGCAGCGTGACTATGCGTTGAAGACAATTTGGATTGATGACAACTATTTCAATGCACGTAGCATGGATGTGTACATCACGAAATTGCGTAAGCATCTTAAAGCAGACCCGGATGTGGAGATTCTTAATGTTCACGGAAAAGGATATAAATTGGTTATCTCTGAGAGCAACTGATAGTTTCCGATTTGTCTGTTGATTGAACAAGAGAGACGGATGCTTGATTCATAGTTCGTGAATCTTTGCATTTGTCTCTCTTTTTTGCATTGTTTTGTATGGTGCGGATTCAACAGCTGAATGCAAAATGGAGAAACAAAAGTGAAGAAAATATGTAGTGATTGTTCTTTCTTCTTGATTTATGTCATAAAAACATGTAAAAGCTTAATGTTTCCGCGCACAATGCTTGCAGTGTATCGTAAAACCCCTACCTTTGCATCGTGTTTTTCATAGTATTAGATTTAAGGTTAACAAAGGTTGGGGTAAGGCGTTACCCCTTTTTTTATGCCCTTAACTTTCTGATGCGGTTGTTTCAGACCAATGGATTCTTCGGATAGACGAAAAAGAGGATTGGTTTCGCGGTGAAGAGTGTGCGACGAGTCTGTATAGGTTCAAGTGAAGAGTCTGTGGCTCTTTCGCTGCTTTTTTGATTTTCAATATACTAAAGAATGATATTTTGCGTTTTTCTTATATAATAAGGACTGAAAAAGAGGTGTTGCTTATGGATAATTCTACAAAAGAGAAGAAACAAAAAGAAAAAGTGAAGATTGTAGTGATGAAAAGAAATCTACATGCAAGAAAAGACACTTTGTTTTTCTTACGTATGTTTGCGAGGGCATATATGCCGGTGCAGCTTTGAGTTTTGCATTACACTTTTCATGGATTCATATTTTCCTGTATTCAAGCGTGTTTCAGTGATGACATTATTGTAATGCCATTCTTTTGAAATGAAAGAATGTTTGAATACCAGACGGAACAGAGATTGTATTAGTTTATTTGTTGTTTTGACTGATGTATCTTGATGTTAAATACATTGGTCATAAGTATTTTGACTCTTTATTCTTTGGATACACAATCTTTACTTCGTGTTCTCGCTTCGAATCCTCAAGTGAGAGCACTTGCAGCAATTATTACGAAAAAAAGTCCGCGCCATGTCGTGCTTGACGGACTGTGTGCATCAGCTGCACCGCTTATGTTTGCAGCCTTGGCATCGTCTGCTAAAAAAACATTGCCTCAGATGCTTTTCCTGCTCGATGATATGGATGAGGCGGGATATTTCTATCATGATTTGACACAGATGCTTGGGACTGACAATGTGCTGTTTTTCCCTTCCACCTATCGCAGGGCTATAAAATACAATCAGAAAGATGCGGCAAACGGAATTTTGCGCACGGAAGTGCTTAGCAGACTTTCCGAACAGAGCGGTTCACCGCTGTTCATTGTCACCTATCCGGAGGCAATGGCTGAGAAGGTGGTTTCTAAACATGAACTTGCCGACAACACCTTGAAGATTGCGGTGGGAGCTTCTGTGGATATTTGTCTGTTGGAGAAGAAGCTGCTTGAATTAGGCTTTTCCCGGACTGATTATGTGTATGAGCCGGGGCAATTTGCTGTTCGAGGTTCTATTGTCGATATATATTCTTTTGCATCCGAATATCCGTACAGAATAGATTTCTTCGGTGATGATGTCGATAGCATGCGGACTTTTGACGTGCAGTCCCAGTTGTCGCAGGAACGTGTGGAGGCAATGACTGTGGTACCGGAAATGGATGGTGTGGATGTGGAGTACATTTCCTTCACCGATTTCCTGCCGGAGAACTGTGTCGTGGTGGCAAAGAACATTGGATTTGTTTGTGATAAAGTGACTCAAATCTATGATGAGGGCTTTTCTGTTCAGGCTCTGCTGGAGGAACATGCCGGACAAGAGAAGATGAAGCGGGAGAACACTCGGCACGAATCTTCATTTACGGATGTGTATGATGGAACAGCCTCGTCCGCCGATACGATACGTCAGCATACAATTGTCTGCGGAGAAGATTTTACGAAAGGCATTTCCGCTTTCAGAAGAATAGATATCGGGCATGGAGCTTTAGCTGAATCCTCTGATGACAAGCAGTATGCGCTTGTCAAGTTCGATACGGTTGCGCAGCCGCTCTTCCACAAGAACTTCGATTTGGTCACCTCCGAAATGAGAAAGCTTATATGCGAAGGATATAAAATCAATATATTGTCTGACAGCGACAAACAGATTGCGCGTCTGAAAGACATCTTCACCGATATGGCGCAAGCTGAATCGGAGAAAGCTCTTGCATCCGGTGTCCCGATGGAAATGATTGACTCGGGAGATGCCTCCATGCCGTTTACTCCTATACGTTTTGAGCCTGTCTGCAAGGCTATTCATGAAGGATTTATCGACCGCACGCTGCGCCAGTGTTTCTTCACAGACCACCAGATATTTGACCGCTTCCATAAGTACAATCTGAAAAGCGACAAGGCGCGCAAAGGCAAGGTGGCACTTACGCTCAAGGAAATCAGCCAGTTTGAGCCGGGCGATTATGTGGTACACATGGATCACGGAGTAGGACGTTTCGGCGGACTTGTGCGGGTTCCTTCCCCTTCCGGCGTCATGCAGGAAATGATAAAGATAACCTATCAGAACGAAGATACGGTGTATGTTTCCATCCATGCTCTCCACAAGGTTTCCAAATATAAGGGACGTGAGGGAGAGCCTCCGCGGCTGAACAAGCTCGGCACCGGAGCATGGGAGCGGATGAAAGATCGTGTCAAGACCAAGGTCAAGGATATAGCCCGCGATTTGATAAGGCTTTATGCACAGCGCAGGCAGGAGAAAGGTTTTGCTTTCAGTCCGGACGGATACATGCAGCATGAATTGGAGGCAAGCTTTCTCTATGAAGATACTCCCGACCAGTTGAAAGCCACTCATGACGTAAAGGCAGACATGGAGCGCGAGCGTCCGATGGATCGACTCGTTTGTGGAGATGTAGGTTTCGGAAAGACCGAGATTGCGGTGCGTGCGGCTTTCAAGGCGGCAGCGGATGGAAAGCAGGTGGCTGTGCTTGTGCCTACCACGGTGCTGGCATATCAGCATTACAACACATTCTCATCGCGACTGAAGGATTTTCCTGTACGTGTCGATTATCTTAGCCGTGCACGAACAAGCAAAGAACAGAATGAGGTGCTGAAAGACCTTGCCGAAGGGAAGATTGAGATAATTGTGGGAACTCACAAGCTTATCGGAAAATCAGTAAAGTTCAAAGATTTGGGACTCCTTATTATTGATGAGGAGCAGAAGTTCGGGGTGTCGGTGAAAGAGAAGCTCAGACAGATGAAGGTGAATGTAGATACGCTGACAATGACTGCCACTCCAATTCCCCGTACATTGCAGTTTTCGCTGATGGGGGCACGCGATTTGTCCGTGATACAGACACCTCCTCCCAACCGCTATCCTATACAGACCGAGATACACACCTTCTCGGAAGAGGTGGTGGCGGAAGCCATCAATTTTGAGTTGAGTCGCAACGGGCAGGTTTTCTTTGTCAACAACAAGATAAGCAATCTTCCTCAGCTTGAAGCCATGATACACCGGGTGGTTCCCGATGCGCGTGTCTGTGTGGGGCATGGAAGCATGGATCCTAAAGAACTGGAGCAGGTAGTCTATGATTTCATGAACCACGATTATGACGTGATGCTTTCGACAACCATTGTGGAAAGCGGTATAGACGTGCCCAATGCGAATACAATCATCATCAATGCAGCCCATTACTACGGACTCAGCGACCTGCACCAGATGCGTGGACGTGTCGGACGCGGAAATAAGAAGGCCTTTTGCTATTTGCTTGCGCCTCCGCTGTCGTCGCTTCAGGAAGATGCCCGCCGACGTTTGCAGGCTATTGAGAATTTCTCCGATTTGGGTTCCGGGTTGCATATTGCCATGCAGGATTTGGACATCCGTGGGGCTGGCAACATGCTTGGTGCGGAACAGAGCGGCTTTATTGCCGACCTTGGTTATGAGACATACCAGAAAGTGTTGGCTGAAGCTGTGAAGGAATTGCGGGAAACCGAATTTGCGGAACTCTATGACGAGGACACCGTGGAGAACGGCAAGCCTGCCGGCGAGAATTTTGTGGAGGAGACTGTAATCGAAAGCGATTTGCCGGTCTATTTCCCGGAAGAGTATGTTCCGAGCAGCGGAGAGCGCATGAGCCTTTACCGCGAATTGGATAATCTTTCCGACGAAAGACAGCTTGAAGATTTCCGGAAGCGGATGATTGACCGATTCGGTGCTCTGCCTAAAGCTGGAGAAGAACTGCTGTGTGTCATGCCGCTGAAATGGGCAGCACGGACTTTGGGCATTGAGAAAATCATTTTGAAGCAGGGAAGCATGATTCTCTTCCTTGTTTCCGATTTCAAAAGCAAGTATTATTTGAGCCGTGCCTTCGAGAAAGTCATCAATTACGCTTCTTATCATCCGCGTGAATGTAAATTGCGGGATGGCGATAAGCGTTCCTTGCTTATTTCCGGAGTAGATACAGTGGCACGGGCAAATCAGATTCTTCAGCTCATGGAGGTTGCCGAGTAAGCAGCTTTAATCTCAATTCCTTTCAGTTTTGGGAATATCTCACGCTCAGACTTTTCTATGCGTTTTGACGCACAAGCATAGTGCGGCGGATGCAGACCGCAAACAAATGCAGTAGCCGGACAATATGAGAAAAAGGTGGGGCGGACATTGATATAGTGTCCGCCCCACCTTGTGTGTTATGCACCGATTAAAATGCACGTGCAATCTCGTTGTTCAAGCTTAGAATGAGAATATTGCACCGAAAGAGATTGAATTGTTGTCGATACCGAATCCAAACTCATTGATGTCTTCCATGTGCTGATAACCGAAGTAGCCGAGCTTGGTGACAAGTGAAAGACGGTCTGTCAGACCAATCTTCACACCCGGGCGAATACCTATGCCCCAATAACTCTCTGAATCATTGAACTTCTGGAATCCGTTGGATGTATTAAATTCTGTTGAACCGAATATAACTCCACCGTCAACAAAGAAGCTCACTTTTCCGCTGTTTGCAAAAGTGTAACGAGCAAATGGAGCAATAGCGAAATTATTGCCGTTATCTGAACTTCCGTGTTCCGGGCTTACATTCACATATTGTTCTTCTATAGAAATTCCTATAGCCCATTTGTCATTAAGATTATATCCAACCTCTGGAGCAAAAGACACAGAGGTAACAGAACCCGCATCTTTTACGTCCGTATAATCAAAACCGAGCGAACCGCCGACCCATACCTGAGCATTTGAAACCATAGCAAATACACCCATGATTGCTGTCAATAATACCTTCTTCATAACAATACATTTTTTATAATCCCTACTCTTTTTCAAAGGTTTTCGGAATCCCCTTATGATATTGTGACAAAGATATACAAGAATTGATAAAAACATAAAGAAAAGATGCGTTTTGGCAAGAAGTATCCATAAGGACCAAAATTTTATCCAAAAAGTACAAAAAGTATATGGATGGAAACCTCAACAAGGGCTATAAACATCTATGCAAAGTGATATTGGTGACTTTTTCTGTATTTGAGATATGAATAAAGATTGTGTGTAAATAACCATTGGCAAGCAATAAGAATATTTTAAGAAGCTAATGCAACAATTTCCTCGTATATATTTAGTAAGGTGTTCTCGACAGACTCCTCATGCGTGACTTGCATGTGTTAGCAGACGTATCCGACAGACTCCTCCGTCGCTACCGCGCCACCTCCCCTAACT